>JAKFEJ010000266.1:0-10593 GCA_036675745.1 Chitinophagaceae bacterium
GCTGAACAAGGAAAACCGCAGATGAAATTTTTTATAAAAGAGAATTAAAAAAACAATGATCATTCCGGTAGCCTCAGCGATAATGGAGGCAAAGGCAGCTCCATTAAATCCTAAACGAGGTAATCCAAAATGTCCATAGATCAGTGAGTAGTCTAAATAAATATTTAGTACTGCTTCCACCAGGAATCCATATTTCAGGTAGCGGCTGTTGTTGGTTCCTACCAGCATGGCGTTTCCCATCTGGAATAAATATAAAAAAGGCAGGCCCCATATCCGGATTTTTATAAACCCGACTGCCTCGCTTTGCACTTCAGCACTTTTCAATACTGAAGTAAGAAACCAGGGAGCGATAATATAGGTAATGACAATACCTCCCAGCGCAAAGAAAAGGGCGATCCAGATTGATTGAGAAAACATTTTTCCGATTTCCTGTGGCCTGTTTTCCCCTGCACGGCGGGCAATCAATGCCTGCAGACCGCTGTTAAGCCCATTGCCTACAAGCGCAAATACAAGGTAATAAACTCCTGTAATGCCTGCTACACCTAATTCCGTTTCGCCCAGGCCGCTAAGGAAAACGGTATTGGCGACAAAGTTGATCTGCGGTACCAGCATAGCCAGGGCGATTGGTAAGGCGATACGAAGGATCTGTTTATTGGATATTTCTACCCGCAGGTCAGTATTTGGAATGTTGTTTGCCATACTAATTATGAAGCCCGCCCCGGATACTTTACCCAGGTACTTCCTGATAACAATAGGGCGGACAAACCTACAATAATTATTTTTGCATATCATTGCAGCTAATAAAAAAGGCAAGTGAAACAGGTATATCATATCATATCAGAAAAAAAAGGAGAACCGGCACAGCAGGTTTTGTCCATAAGAATAGGTGAAAGACATTTTGGTTTTGCTGTCAGTTCTTCCAATGCAGGTGAGTTGTATAAACTAACCTGGTACACCGATACGGAAATGGATGAAGTGGCGCTGAAGGATATATATTGGAAACATCCGGAGCTACGTCTTTCTTACCAGCATACATTTATCTGTTACGATTACCCGCAAAGCATCATGGTTCCGCTGGCTCAATACAAACAAGATGATGCAAAGCTGATGCTGCAAACTATGTTTGGCATAAGCGGGAAAGATGCTATTGTTACAGAACCCGTCCAGGGATGGCAGATGAATAATGTATATGCTGTGCCTAAAGACGTATATGACTGGACGTATCAGCAGTTTCCAACAAGTAATTACTGGCATACCTATACTATAGGAATTAAAAACATTGTGGCTACAGATTTTGAAGGTTCTTTAGCCGCCGATTTTCGTACCGATGATTTTTCGCTTGTTGTTACCCGCGGCAATAAATTATTGCTGACACAAACTTTTCCTTATTCTACACCGGCTGATTTTATTTATTATTTATTGGATACCTGCAGGCAATTCTCTTTTTCACAGGATACGGTCCGGGTATATTTATCGGGACTGATAGACAAAGAGTCGGCGCTTTACAAAGAATTGTACCAATATTTTCTCCATGTCAATTTCCGTATTTCCGAATGGAAAATACCATCCGGCGACGAGCAAAGCTATCCCGCCCATTTTTTCACTTCTCTTAATGATTTAGCCAAATGCGTATCGTAGGCGGAGAACATGGCGGAAGAAAATTTAATCCGCCTGCAAAAATGCCATACACCAGGCCTACTACGGATATTGCCAAAGAAGGCTTGTTCAACGTACTTCAGCATAAGCTTGATATAGAAGAACTGAAAACACTGGATCTTTTTGGCGGTACCGGCAGCATTAGTTACGAACTGGCTTCAAGAGGAGCAAAGGACCTGACGATCGTGGAAAAGGATAATACTATGTATGAGTTCATCAAAAAAACAAGTGGTGAATTGCGGATAGAGAATTTAAAAACCGTTAAAATGGATGTCTTTAAATTCATTGGTCAATGCACGGAAAAATTTGACTTCATTTTTGCAGGTCCTCCTTATGCATTAATAACGATTGATGAATTACCTAAACTCATTTTTGAAAAACAATTGCTGAATTCCGAAGGCTGGTTTGTACTGGAACATACGCCACGAAATAATTATAAAAGTTTTCCATTTTATAAAACAGAAAAAAATTACGGTACTACTATTTTTTCGATTTTTGTAAATGAATAATCACTATTAAAATTAACCGCCCAATTATAAGGGCTAAAAAAAATCTTACCGCCTTACCGTCTTACCGGCAAATTGATTTATATGCTGAAAAAAGAAGCAAGAAAACTATTTAAAGAAAAACGGTTAGCTCTGTCAGAAAAAGAAAGAGTAAAACTTGATGACCTTTTGCTGATACAGTTTCAATCAGCAGAGTTGCCCTTTATTGAATCATTGCTTACTTACTGGCCCATTGAGGAAAACAATGAACCCGATACGCATTTGTTTACTGAGTTTTTAAAATTCAGGAACCCGGAATTGAAAACCTGTTATCCTGTATCCGATTTCTCCAAAGGAACAATGCATGCAGCCATTACAGATATTGATACTCCCTTTACCAAAACAGAACTGAATATTTTCGAACCACAAAGCACTGATCTTTTGCCTGCTGTTGAAATTGATATGGTCTTTGTCCCCTTATTGGCCTTTGATAAGGATGGGTTCAGAATAGGCTATGGCAAAGGTTTCTATGATAAATGGCTTTCTGCCTGCCGGCCCGATTGCATCAAGATTGGTTTCAGCTATTTTGAACCAGTTGAAACTATTGATGGACTCCATGAATTTGACCTACCTTTAGATCTTTGTATTACTCCCCAAAACGTGTATGTTTTCTAATTTTTTTCTCAAGTCTTTTCGCATTCTTCTGTTGCCATTTGCGTTGGTCTATTGGTTTGTGATTACAATACGCAACTGGATGTATAATAAAAAGATCCTTCATACCACTTCCTTCGCATTGCCATTGATATGTGTAGGTAACCTGTCTGTAGGTGGTACGGGTAAATCGCCGATGGTGGAATATCTTGTACGGCTTTTAAAAGATCAGTTCAAAGTTGCTACACTCAGCCGGGGTTATAAAAGAAGAACGAAAGGGTATGCGCTTGCTAATGAAAGATCTGATGCGCTGGATATAGGTGATGAGCCGATGCAGTTTCATATCAAATTTCCGGAAGTACCGGTAGCTGTTGGCGAAGAGAGGCTGGATGCCATTCCGCAGCTACTGCATGACAGGCCAGAAACGGAAGTTATTATTTTGGATGATGCTTTTCAGCACCGCACTATCAAAGCGGGATTAAATATTTTATTGACGGATTATAATAATTTATTTACCCGCGACTTTTATTTGCCTACCGGTGATCTCCGCGATCTTAAATCGGAATATAAAAGGGCAGAGGTAATTGTTGTTACCAAATGCAACCCAGATCTTTCAGAAACAGAAAAACAGAAGTTAATTGAAGAGATAAACCCGCA
The DNA here is from genome assembly GCA_036675745.1 of Chitinophagaceae bacterium. Taxonomy (GTDB): domain Bacteria; phylum Bacteroidota; class Bacteroidia; order Chitinophagales; family Chitinophagaceae; genus Terrimonas_B. Next base: position 3,450 of record JAKFEJ010000266.1, read on the forward strand.
AGACGGCCAAACCGTTTTTTTTACTGCCATTGAGTATGGTCAGCCTTATCATATATTAACAAAGACAGGACTTTCTTTTACAGAAAATACAGAAGTATTGCTCGTGTCGGGTATTGCCAATCCACGGCCGCTCAAATCAATGCTTGAAGAACACAGTAAAGCGTATTATTTGCTCCAATATCCTGATCATCGCATTTTCACTATTGACGACCTGAAAGAGATCAGGAAAAAATTTGCGGCTATTGATTCCGTTGATAAAATTATTCTTACGACTGAAAAAGATGCAGTACGTTTAGTAAAATTCAATACGGAAATTGCAGGATTGCCTCTTTATGTAATTCCAGTCCGGCATCATTTTTTGTATGGAGAAGAAGACAGGTTCGGTCAACTCGTTATTGACTTTATACGCCGGGTTGGACAGCCGGAGAAAAACTAATTTATGGGTAAAAGAAATTCAGCAAAGAAAAAGCAAAAAAGCAGCTCTGAGTCAGCTGGTAAAACAGTAAAGGGTAAATTGGATATTACCCGTTCGGGAATGGGATTTGTAATTGTGCCGGAACAGGAAACGGATATACTGATCCGTCCCACAGATTTTAATACAGCTATGCATGGCGATACAGTAAGAGTTCAAATCAAAAACGGCTATGGCCGCCGGATGCAGGGCGAAATTGTTGATGTTATTGAAAGAAAGCAAACCGAATTTATTGGCCGTCTGCAAATGAATAAAGACTTTGCTTTTTTTGTGATGGATTCAGACAAACCAATGCCGGATCTTTTTATTCCCCTGACGGCTATTAATAATGCAAAAGACAATGACAGGGTAATAGTAAAAATGGTGCGTTGGGAGAAAGGTGATAAACGTCCTGTTGGCGAAGTAATAAGTGTGCTGGATGCGGAAAATACAAACGATGCAGCCATGAAAGAGATCTTGCTGGAAAATGGTTTCCCGCTTGAGTTTCCGGATGATGCATTAGAAGTGGCAGCAAGAATACCGGATACGATCAGCAAGGAGGAAATAAAAAAGCGAAAAGATGTACGGGATATCCTTACGTTTACTATTGACCCTGTTGATGCAAAAGATTTTGATGATGCTATTTCTATCAAAAAACTAAAAGATGATCTTTACGAGATCGGTGTTCATATAGCTGATGTAAGCCATTATGTGGAATCGGAAAATCCGTTGGATAAAGCGGCTTATCAAAAAGCGACTTCTGTTTATCTGCCTGATCGGGTAAATCCCATGCTCCCGGAACATATTTCCAATGTGCTTTGTTCATTGCGACCCAATGAAGACAAACTTACTTTTTCCGCTATTTTTCAAATAACATCAAGAGCCGAAGTAAAACAATACTGGCTGGGTAGAACCGTAATGCACTCTAACCGGCGCTTTACTTATGAAGAAGCGCAGGATATCATTGAAACAAAAGCGGGGGATCATTCAGAAGAGATACTGTTATTGAATGACCTGGCGCAAAAGATGCGCAAGAAAAGATTTAATAAAGGAGCTATCAATTTTTCATCACAGGAAGTGCGGTTTAAATTAGATGAAAAAGGCGACCCGATCGGCATAATGATTAAGGAAAGTAAAGAATCGCATCAACTGGTAGAAGAATTTATGCTATTGGCCAATCGTTATGTTGCTGAAAATATTTCCAAAATAAAGGTTAAAGGCAAACCATTACCATTTCCTTACCGGATACATGATACGCCGGATGAAGAAAAATTGTTACCGTTTATAGCTTTCGCCAACAAGTTCGGGCATAAGTTTGATTCTTCTTCTCCCGAAGCTATCGCTGCGTCATTCAATCAATTATTGAAAGATGCACATGGCAGACCCGAACAGCATGTACTGGAACAATTAGGTATAAGAACAATGGCCAAAGCAAAATACACTATAGAGAATGTAGGGCATTATGGATTGGGATTTGAACATTATTGTCATTTTACTTCTCCTATCCGCCGTTATCCTGATGTAATGGTACATCGTATTCTGCAGGAAGTATTGGACAATAAATTTATCGTTGATAAAAAACTGGAAGAAAAATGTAAGCATTGCAGTGAGCGGGAAAGAGCCGCAATGGACTCAGAAAGATCAGCTAACAAATACAAGCAGGTGCAGTACATGAGAAACTATGTGGGCGAAGATTTTGATGGAGTGATCAGTGGAGTAGCCAGTTTTGGATTTTGGGTAGAAACTGTAGAGCATAAATGCGAAGGATTAGTGAGTGTGACCAGCTTACTGGAGTATGATGAGTTCAGGCATGTTGAATCAGATTACTGTTTGGTAGGTATGCGTAGTGGAAGGAAATTCAGAATGGGCGATAAAGTGAGGATAAAAGTGGCGGCGGCTAATCTTATCAAACGGCAATTGGATTATGTATGGGTGCCTGCCAGCGATCCGGTCATAACAGGCGCAGAAGAAATAGCAAAACCTAAACATAAGATAAAAAAGAAACGATAAAATCAATCCACATTATTTTACTTCATGCATTCATTCGAACAATTATCGCAACAATTTGCACAATACTTTGATCAACGTCTTTTTCCTGCAGAGCCGGCCACCCTATATGAGGCCAATGAATATTTTTTGAAAATGGGTGGCAAAAGAGTCAGGCCTGTTCTTTGTTTGATGGGCAATGAATTGTTTGACGACATAAGACCTGATGCATGGGAAGTTGCCACTGCTGTAGAATTATTTCACAATTTCACACTGATCCATGATGATATCATGGATAAAGCTCCTTTGCGGAGAGGTTTGGAAACACTGCATAAAAAATATGGAGAAAGCACGGCCATTCTTGCCGGCGACGTAATGCAGGTAGCGGCTTACGAACATCTCAATAAAGTGAATATTACATTTCTTCGCCAGGTATTAGGTCTTTTTAATACCACTGCAAGACAGGTTTGTGAAGGTCAGCAGATAGATATGGATTTTGAAAAAAAAGAAATGGTAGGACATGATGAATACCTGAAAATGATTGAGCTGAAAACTTCTGTGTTGCTGGCAGCAAGTTTAAAAATGGGGGCTGTACTTGGCGGGGCGGGAGAGAGAAACCAAAACCTGTTATATGAATTTGGCCGTAAACTCGGCCTTGCCTTCCAGGTACAGGACGATTATTTAGATGCATTCGGTGATCCTGATAAATTTGGCAAGCAGGTAGGCGGTGATATTTTATCCAATAAGAAAACCTTTCTTCTTATTCATGCGCTGGAGGCTGCGCCACCAGTCCAACAAAAAGAATTAAAAAATCTTTTGAAGAATAATGCTGAAGATAAAGTGCAAAAAGTTCTGGAATTGTTCCATGAGTGTAAAGTGGATGCCTGGGCTCTTCAATTAAAAAATCAATTTCTTGATGAAGCTTTTAATCATCTTGAGGATATAGCTGTACTATCTGTGCGGAAAGAACCATTGAAGCAATTAGCATTGTTTCTTGTACAGAGAGAACACTAAGAGGGAAAGGAGAAAAAGAGTTAAAAGAGAAATTCTTTAAACAGGAGGATAAACAAAAAAAGGCAACTTCAGCTAACTCCTTTTCCCTGTCTGCCGACAGGCAGGTCTTTTTCTTTTGATCTCTTAGCTCAATTTTTTTCCCTATTTTAAGGGCTTCAAAACCAACTAACAGATGGCAAATTCTTTGTTTCGGAAAAAATCAATTTCGACTATTCTTCGTGATGCTGAACAAGGCCTGGGTGATGGACATGGAGGAGGACTTAAAAAAGTGCTTGGAGTAAAAGATCTGACGGCATTAGGCATTGCGGCTGTTATCGGTGCAGGTGTTTTTAGCAGTATCGGCAAAGCTTCTTACGATGGCGGACCTGGCATTGTCTTCCTTTATATTTTTACAGCTATTGCCTGTGGTTTTGCTGCCTTATGTTATGCGGAGTTTGCTTCTACCGTTCCGGTATCTGGAAGTGCTTATACTTATTCTTATGTTGCTTTCGGCGAAATATTCGCCTGGATCATTGGCTGGGATCTGTTGATGGAATATGCTATTGGCAATATTGCAGTTGCTATTTCATGGAGTGATTATTTTACCCGGTTGATGAATGGATTTAACCTGCATATCCCCGATTGGTTAACCATGGATTATTCATCAGCACATTCAGGTTTTAAAGAAGCAACTGCTTCTTTGACAAATGGCGAATTATTACAAAATCTTGACGCCACCATTATTTCTAAATACAATGCATGGACACAATCACCGCAATTATTCGGTTTAAACCTTATAATGGATTTACCTGCTCTATTGATAGTTCTTATCATTACTGCAATTGTATTCAGAGGTATCCGTGAATCACGCAATGCCAGTAATTTCCTGGTGGGTTTAAAGCTGGCTGTGATCTTCCTGGTAATAGTTGTGGGTGGTTTTTATGTTAATCCTGAAAACTGGTCACCGTTTTCACCAAATGGAATGAGCGGAATTCTTAAAGGAGTCTCTGCGGTTTTCTTTGCTTATATCGGTTTTGACGCTATTTCTACAACAGCTGAAGAATGTAAAAATCCGCAAAAGGATCTGCCGAGAGGAATGATCTATTCACTTATTATTTGTACGGTTCTATATGTTTTACTGGCATTGGTATTAACAGGGATGGTTAGTTATAAACAACTCAATGTGGGTGATCCATTGGCAATGGTATTTGATGCGAAAGGATTAAAATGGCTGGCAGGTATTGTAGCCGTCAGTGCTGTATTTGCTACTGCAAGCGTACTACTGGTATTCCAGTTGGGGCAGCCCAGGATCTGGATGAGCATGAGCCGTGATGGATTATTACCTAAAATATTTTCCCGTATTCACCCCAGGTTTGGTACGCCATCTTTTTCAACTATTTTAACCGGGTGCGCAGTAGCTATTCCGGCATTGTTCCTTAACCTGGATATAGTAATTGCACTAACCAGTATAGGAACGCTGTTTGCATTTGTATTGGTTTGTGGAGGAGTTCTGGTATTGCAAAATCAACCGGATCGTCCGGAGAGCCGGTTTAAAGTACCTTATATCAATGCTAAATACATAGTGCCGGTTTTGCTGATTGTTTCTATGGTCTACATTGGTATAAAAGTTCCCGGCTACTATAGCGACTTAATGAAATTAGAAACTTTACCCATGATAGGTTTCTATGTGGTAGCCATTATTGTAGCAATTTATTCTTATCTCAAAAATTTTTCATTGATCCCTGTGTTGGGTATGCTCAGTTGTTTTTACCTGATGGCGCAGGAACATCATAGCAATTGGTTGCGTTTCCTGATATGGTTGGGAGCAGGCCTGATCATTTATTTTCTTTATGGGTACAAGAATAGTAAACTGGCAAAGAAAATATAAGCGGGTTAGTTTTGCTTTTCCCCTTTTTCTAAAACATGGCGGGAAAAGATCAGGTAGTGGTTGATTGATGATTGAGGATAAGTATTCTCATTGCATATTCCCACTTGCTACTTGCCACTACCCACTCACCATTCCTCTCTTATCTTTGCACTATGAAATACCAGCTCGGTGATATTGTATTGATCCTGCACTCTAATGAAGAGGGGGAAATAGTTGATTTTATCAATGATAAAATGGTAATGGTAGATGTGAAAGGAGTGAAGTTTCCTGTTTATATGGATCAGATAGATTTCCCTTACTTTAAACGTTTTTCAGAAAAAAAAATAACACAGGCCTCTAAGCAAAAGAAATATATTGATGATGTAAAAAAGGAACAGGCTTCCCAGGTTTCAAAAGTAGCGGATGGCGTATGGCTCACTTTTTTGCCGGTAATGGATATTGATGAATTTGGTGACACAGTGGTGGATGAATTAAAGCTGCACCTGATCAACAGAACGGAGACGCCGTATAATTTTATTTATAAACTTAATTTCTTTGGCGATACTGATTTTGATCTGAAAAACCGGATCAACTCCTTCGAAGATTTTTACCTGCATGATATTCCTTTTGCTGATCTGAATGATAGTCCAACTTTTGAATTTGAATTTTCCCTGGTGGAACCAGACAAGAAAAAAGCTGATTTTTATGAATCGTCTTTAAAACTAAAAGCCAAACAACTTTTTGCAAAAATTGAAGAAGTAAAAGAAAAGAACCTTGCCACATTTTCCTATAACCTTTTTGAAAGATATCCTGATAAGCTTATTGAAGACAGAGTAGAACTTGGAAAGCTGGCAGCGAAAGGCTACAAAGTTTATAATGCCAAAGAAGCAAGACAACATTTAGAATCGCCCCGCAGTGTTATTGACCTGCATGCGGAGAAACTTACCGACGACTGGAGAAATCTCAGCAATTACGAAATACTCGGATTGCAAGTAAGAACCTTTGAAAAATATTATGAACTGGCATTGGCACATATGCAGCCTTCGTTAATCGTTGTTCATGGGCTGGGAACAGGAAAATTAAGAGATGAAATTCATGATATATTGCGATTGAGAAAAGAAGTGAAATCTTTTGTTAACCAATATCATTCACAGTTTGGTTATGGTGCTACTGAGATTTTTTTTCAGTATTGAAATATATTCGTTAGAAGCCTTTAGAATCTGGGGCACGTTCACCTTTGAGTGACTTTTACGTAACAGAAATAAAAGGTAAATTTGCAGGAGTTAAAATTAACTTTTATGGCTACACAACCAATATCACAGGAAATGATGCAATACTTCATGCAATTGAATGAAGCAGAGCAGAAAAGTATTTTACAGATGATAAAAACTTTTCTACATGGCCGGAGTGGAGATATTAAACCAGTAACCCTGGAGGAGTATAACAAGGAGCTTGAACAGAATGATGCAGAAATCGAAGCTGGTGAGTATATATCACATGAAGAAATGATGAAACGGTATTTGAAATCATAAGACAGCATTGATGATTAAGTGGAACAAAAAAGCTATCAAACAGCTAGATGAAGCAATTGAATATATTGAGAAAGATTCGATTGCTAATGCAGAGAAAGTAAGAAGAGAAATATTGCTTAAAATTGATGCACTGCAGAAACATCCGGAGTATTATGGCCCGGATAAATACAAAACAAAGAACGATGGCAGCTTCAGGGCTCCTATGTTTACAATTTAGGCAAAGGGGCTTGATATAAAGATACGGCTTGCTAATAAATTTGAATAATAGAAGTGAAAAAGGGTGAGAGCGAAATTCAGGGCCAAACAACTTTCAAA
>JAKFEJ010000361.1:0-10472 GCA_036675745.1 Chitinophagaceae bacterium
AGAATTAGTTTCCTAAAAACCAGTTCACTACAAAATAGTTTTTAACGGCGGGAGTTCTTGCACAGTGTTTGTTTCCTATACAGAAACTAAGTATCATGGACAAAATGCAAAAACTTCAGATGATGGACAAAATATTGCGGGAACTGGATGATCTTAAAAGCAGCCAGACATCGGTGCTTAAAAAAGTCAGCCAGATAGAAGCGGAAAATATTAACCTGGGTATCCCCATGCTCGACCAGGAGTTGCCCGATGTACATGAAAGCATTGACAATGGCATTGAATCCGTTTCCAACCTAAGTGAAAAATTCCAGGCTTACCGGGATAAATTTTCAAGCGATAATAAACTGGAAGAAGCACCGGCTGAAGGTGCCTGATTTTAACTATTGCAGATAATTTTAGCCGGGAAGAAAGTAAGGCGGTAAGAAGGATAATTATAGATCATTATTTCCTGTCTTCCCGCCTTACCGGCTAATTTGTTTTCTATTCTTTGTGACAGCTCGTTTTATGATTGTTCAGAAACTACTTGTTCCTGCATTTTTTCCGGCCGCATTTGCGGAAACAATAATACATCCTGTATAGAAGGCTGATTGGTCAATAGCATGCACAACCTGTCGATGCCAAAACCAATACCCGATGTTGGCGGCATACCATATTCCAAAGCCCGCAGAAAATCATAATCAATGAACATCGCTTCATGATCGCCTCTTTCCATCAACTTCACTTGTTCCTCAAAACGTTCCCGTTGATCAATAGGATCATTTAACTCTGTGTAAGCGTTGGCGATCTCTTTCCCATTGATGATTAATTCAAAGCGTTCAACAAGGCCTTGCTTGTCACGATGCTTTTTTGTCAAAGGACTCATTTCAACCGGGTAATCTATAATGAACGTAGGTTGTACATAATGGTCTTCGCATTTGCCGCCAAAGAGTTCATCGATCAGTTTGCCTTTGCCCATTGTATTGTCAACATGAATATGCAACTGTTGACATACAGAACGAAGTTGCTCTTCATTCATCCGGCTTACATCAAAACCGGTATGTTCTTTTATAGCATCATAAATAGTAATGCGTTTAAAAGGAGCTTTGAAAGAAATTGTCGAGGAACCTACCTGTACATCCGTCGTATTGCAAACATCCAGCGCTGCTTTTTCCAGCAATTGCTCTGTTGTTTCCATCATCCACAAATAATCTTTATAGGCCGTATAAAATTCCAGAATGGTAAACTCCGGATTATGTGTCCGGTCCATTCCTTCATTGCGGAAGTTGCGGCTGAACTCATATACCCAGTCAAAACCACCAACAATCAGCCTTTTTAAATACAATTCATTAGCGACACGCAGATAAAAAGGAACATCCAGGGCATTATGATGAGTAATGAAAGGTCTTGCTGCAGCGCCGCCAGGTATGTTTTGTAATACCGGTGTATCTACTTCCAATGCACCCTGTGCATTTAAAAACTCACGGATAGAATTGATAAGTTTTGTTCTTTTTATAAAAGTTTCTTTAATGGCCGGGTTAATGATCAGGTCGGCATAACGCTGGCGGTAACGAAACTCCGGATCAGTAACTGCATCAAAAGTTTGTCCCTCAGCTTCTTTTACGATTGGCAATGGCCGCAATGATTTACTTAAAAGCGTCAATTCTTTTACGTGAACAGATGTTTCACCTGTTTTGGTGATAAAAGCATAACCTTTAATTCCAATAATATCACTGATGTCGATCAATTTTTTCCAGACAATATCATAAAGGCTTTTGTCTTCACCGGGGCAAATATCATCGCGGCGGATATACAATTGTATTTTTCCATGTGCATCCTGGATCACGGCGAAGTTAGCTTTGCCCATATCCCTTACACTCATGATGCGACCGGCCAGGCATACCTCTGAAAACTGATCCTTGATTTCTTCTCTATAATTTTCTTTTATATAAACCGAGTTGCTGTTGACAGGATATAAAGGGGCCGGATAGGGCTCTATCCCCATCATGATCAGTTCGGCTAATTTTTCGCGACGTAGTTGTTCTTGTTCGGACAGGTGTTGTGTACTCATTGCTCTACTCTTTTAAAAAGTGCGGCAAAGGTACTGGAAAGCCACCTTTTCTAATGCCCGGATTTTCCAAAATAGAACTGTATAATTCTTGGTGAAATTTTGATGTTGTCCGGTACACTGGTATTAAATAATTGGTCCCACCATGTTATGCAGGTACTAAAACAACGATCAGGGTATTTGCAATGATGATGAATATGCGAAACCTGTAAGCGGGGGAAAACTTTTTGAGCCCAGGGCTTATGTAAAAAAACATGCATAAAACAGTAATATACAAACCCGGTATAAAAGCCAGTAAACAAAGTAAAATAATTGTTGAGCTCAAAAGCCAACGCCAGTAACATGAAATTAGCGACAAGCAATTGTGTCCGTAAGCCAGCCGTAATCTTCAATTCAGTAGGATGCCTGTGATGATTCATGTGTCTTTCCAGGCTTTTTCCCGGCTGTGTTTTTTCTTTTCCATGCATCCAGAACCGGTGAGAAATGTATTCAAAAAAAGTATAGATGATAAAGCCGGTAAAAAGTAGAAACAAGTGAAATACGAGGCGGTTTTCGTTTTCCAGCCTGGTTATACTATAAATAGCCGGGCTAAGTATAAGCAGGAAAACAGCATAGCATTCCGGCTGTGAAAAGTTTTTTGCTTTTTGAGTGGAATCAAATGTTGACGAGTTCATAACAGTAATTTTATAGCTGAATAGCTGATTAATAGATTAGGTAGTATTCCCCGGCTTACAGGGATCATAACTGGTTCGGGTGACAGGTAGCGACTATAAGAATTATTAGCGTTCAGTTTTTTCATTCCATGGCCTGTTATTATTTTTTTGATAGCTTCCGGCAACACCGTATCTAAAAACATAAAAAATTTATTTAACCGTCCGGGAATGATCACTTCTTTTCTTTTCAGCAGCCCATCAATTGCAATAGGAACTACTTCTTCCGGGTTCATAACAGACAGTCGTGAAAGCCAGCTTCCTGTTTTATTCATCAATGTAAGGGGAAGGTTTGTATTCATGCCGCCGGGACACAACACAGTTACATGGACCTTGTCTTTCCTAAGTTCTTTACGCAGGCTTTTTGAAAATGAATAGATGAATGATTTTGTAGCTCCATATACTTGTTTTTTGGGCAAATAGAAAAAAGAAGCCATGCTTCCTACATTCAGAATATACGAATGCTTATTACGTTTCAGCATTTCAAGAAAAAGCCTTGTGATAATGGTGGTAGCCAATACATTTAGTTTGATCTGTTTTTCATAAAAGCTGATGCTTCCTTCTTCAAAAAAGGTAGTGCTGCCAATGCCCGCATTGTTGATCAGCATGTTTACCTCTATGTTCAATGCAGTTATTTCATTATATACTTCCATACAGCCTTCATCTTTACACAGATCTTTTTCTATAATCATTACATCAACAGGATAATTGCGTTTGATAAAATTGGTAAGGGAATGCAATTCCGGTCCCGGCAGGGCTACCAGGATAAGGTTCATTTTTCGCCGGGCGCATTCAATAGCCAGCGCATTTCCAAAACCTTCGCTGGCGCCGGTGATCATTGTATAGCAGGTGTTATGCATAAATAAGAGTTTAAAAATTGAATGGTGGGTTGCAGCGCTTTGGCAAAGGGAGTTATGGAGTAGCCAAGCTCATTTATGGCTTTCGAAGAGCTAAAGGATTTGTTGCAATAAATTTGTTTAACGCTCTTTGCACTGAAGACAGGCTCTTTGCCTGACAATTTTGATTGCACAACATGCCAGTATCCATATAACCTGGCTATACTTTTTGGAATGGGTAACAATATTCCCCTGGTTCCGGATATACTTCGAATGGCTTGAAAAAATTCCGCATAGGAAAGACTTTCGCCACCAAGGATATATTTTTCGCCGCTTGTTCCTTTTTCCATCGCCAGTATATGTCCGTTTACCAGGTCATTAATAAAAACATAATTGGAAATAAAATGAGAGTTACCCGGACAAAAAGTGAGTTTGCCTTCGACAAATCTTTTGATCGTACTATTCACACTGATAGGATGCGTTTCAATCCCCGGCCCAAATACTTTTGATGCACTCACAATTACTGCAGGCAATCCTTTCTTCGAATATTCGATAACTATTTTTTCGGCCAAAAATTTAGACAGGTCATAATCACTATCAAAGCCTGTAATACGGGGATCTGTTTCATTCATCGGTTCATGAAGCGAAGTTCCTATGACACCGCAGGTACTGGTAAAAATAAATTTCTGTACGCCAAATTGTAAAGCCGCATCCAGGACATTACGGGTTCCTTCAACATTTATATCATAAAAGATGGAAGGATTGCTGGCATAGTGTTGTACCAATGCGGCAGTATGAAATACTTTTTCACATCCTTGCATAGCTATACCGATCGTTTCTCTTTTAGTGATATCGCCGGCAAATACATGGATATTTGGATGTTGCGGAATAAAAGACGATTTAATATTGCGTACTAAAATATGTACATGATTTCCCTGCTGTGCTAAGGCTAAAGCAAGGCTATGTCCAACATAACCTGTAGCTCCTGTTACTAATATTTTCATAACACTGTGTTTGATTTTTTAAAAAAAGGTTGTAAAAGAAATGACTCATACGATAAGGATAAAAGCAGGTGAAGGAAAATAGCCGGCCAGACTGATTGGTACCAAATTGTAAAAACACATAATATCAATCCGAATGGGATAGAGCCAATCATTTCTTTTTTGCCATTAAATGAATGGATAAGCATATACAACAGCAGGTTGATAATGATCGCCGCTGTTGTGCCGAAAATAGAAACACAGCAGAACAGCAGGCATCCGCGGAAGAACCATTCATAGCAAATAAGAAAGAAGGATCGTAATACTATATGAACCGTGACATGAATTGATGCTCCCTTGTAATAGCCGCATTCTTCCAAAGATGAACGGTCTCTATGTTTTATTACGAGTGTCAGCAACAGTAGTCCCGTTGCCACAAGAGTCAGTCCCTGCACAATGCTCACAGCATCCGGCCACACGAGTAAATATTCCGGAAGAACAGGTAATAACAATGCTGGCAATAACGCCATGATCAAAACTCCGCCTGCATGACGCAGGTGCAACAGGTTCCAGTTACCAGTCATTACTTTTATAGACACGGGATTTTCGCTTTTCATTTTCCATACCCATAAACAAAGAAGGAAAAGCAAACTATAACAACCAGTCAAAACAGTTATTTGATTAAGATTTTCCATATTATTTAGTTTTCAATTCAATAGTAGAATTGTAAAATTGGTGATGCACTTCAACTTTTGAACAGAGGCCATTGTTATAGCGGTACACATTATAATTGCCATCGGGGAAATCAATTTTATAATGATGATCGCCCAGTTTTTGAATAGCCAGGAATCGCTGAAAATTATCAGAATAAACTTTTGAAATGGTTACAGGCTCTTGCAGGTACAGGCAGATCATGTTATAATTGATCGGGTAAGCATTTAATGTTTCCGACTGACGGCCTTTAGTGATCACATAGTTACTGCCTGACAACCGTGTTTTCTTATTTACCTTTTCTGTACCATTCATTTTTCGATACATAAACGACCATGTCAGTATCCCGTTTTCATATATTGCTTCTTCTATCGCTTTTACCGTCATAAGAAAAACCAGGCGGGCCTTTATATGTGATTCTATTTTAAAAGATGTCTTATTGCCGGAAACGTGTTGTGAGAATAATAGGGTACCGATCTCGCTGCCTTTTCTTTTGATACTATATTCAAGATTGATACGCTGCGGCAAAGCAAAATGGCTGATGAGGAGCATCACGATAAACAGCAATATTATCCTGCTTGCGTTTCTGATGATGCTTGTAATTTTTTTCGCTTTTTCGGGATTCTGATGCCGGTACCGGCGCAGCAAAAAGTAAATGATCGTGGGAATCATGATCAGGTGGTTTAATAGTTAATGGTTCGTGATAACCGTCCCGGCGAAAACCCGGGACGGTATTGGTTTAATGATTAATGGACTGATCAATCATTCATTTGCGGTCAGAGATTATAGATAAAAGCAGCATAGTATAAGCCGCCGATCTCCGGATTGGCATAAGCATTTTTGTAATAACGATTGAAAATATTCGTACCGCCCAGCCTGACTGTTGATTTTATTGTTGGAAACTTATAGCTTACCTGCGCATCCATTGTTGTGAATGCTTTTAACGGGCCATTCGCCAGTTCGCCTTCCCACTGGAACGCATCCTGCCAACGCATCACCAGGTTATAACTTATTCTATCATCTTTCCCGAATCCTGAATTGCCAAAGCCGGCATTCAGCCTGTATTTAGGTGTATTGAAATAAGTTTTGAATCCGGCAGGTATATCGGTGATCACATCGGAATAAACATTAAAGAATAATGAGTAATTCTTTTTCATGCGGTAGTCCATTCCCAGGCCGTATCCGTATGTTTTTACTTTATTAGGACTGTTTACTGTTATTGAGTAAGCCTCACCTGTGTTAGGCTGATACAATCCTATTCGGCCAATAAAATCTTCATACTTGCCGAAATAAGCGTAAGCATCTATCAGCAGTTTGTTTTTAATAAGTCCTTTATAGCCGACTTCAAACGAACGCATGGTTTCCGGTTTGAACTCTTTGTAGGTATAGGGATTCGGATCAATGGTCCCATCATTCATGATCTGGTGAACAGGATTTTTATCAGCATGCATATAATCCATTACCCAAGGCAGCCCTCCTAATAAAAGGTAGTCACTACCTACATCAAGACGTATCCATTGTGCGAGATTGCCCGGAAAACGATAAGCAGTTTGATAAGACATACGCAGGTTATTGTCTTTTGCCAGCTTGATCAGGGCGGCAAATCTTGGCGTAAACTGTGCTTTGAAATTTTCGTTTTTATCAAAGCGGCCTGAGGCGGTCAATACCAGTTTTTCATCAAACAATTTGCGGGTAACCTGCGTATAAGCACCCACTTCGTTGATGCCAATAGGGTTCAACGTATCAATAAATAAAGTGCCGCCTGAATTAAGCACATATCTTTTATAATTTCCACCAACAACGATCTCAGCTGATTTTACCGCATCCCCAAAAGTATATTGCCCTTCTGTCATCCACAGTTGTGATTTTTCTTTGAGCAGTCCACCTTTTGGAATCGGGGTTTTTCTTACCTGGTCAAATAGCTGTTTGAATTGCGCTGAACCAGCCTCCGGGCGGCCTATATCAGCATATCCACGGGCACTGTTATGCGATTGCAATACAGAAGCTCCCTGGCCGAGTGCTCCTAAAAAAGCGCCGATGTATTCCGGATACCATCTCTCACTGGGTTTCCAGGCTTCATTAAAATATCGGGTTGCTACGGTAGCACTATATGCTTCACCTGCATTTTCCTGTGTAGTATATGTTCTGAAAAACCAGTTCTTATGTTTCAGTTCAAATTTGTATTGACCGATTTTTATTCCTTTCAAAGCATAGCGGTTGTCATCGGTATAGACGGAATTACCGGTTGCCCAATAACCCATCAATCGTGCTTCTATTTTATCAGTGAGCTTATAATGAAGCGCACCGGATACTTTGATATTTTTTGTTTGTGGATCAATGATATTTTTTTCATGATACCCGGTTCTGGATACATGTTGGTTAGGCACCAGGTTATTCCTTAAACCCCAGTAAAAAGGAAGCAGTTCATCCCGTACAGTGGGCTTCAAGGCATCAAGCGGCCCGACAAAACCGCTATTGATGATATTTATAGCATCGGCATAAGACGCATTGGCAGGGATCATTCCATTCAACATAGCGACCACGTCAGGTATCGCACCGTTGGTCGCATTTGCTATCCCAGCCTTGTATCCTGCCTGTATTTGTTGAGTTACTGATAACATATTAATGCTGGTTTCATCCCCATACACATTTACGCCATCATAGTTGGGGTCAGATGTCCGGTTTCCAGCAATCAGTTTCCCTGAAGTGCCTTCCCTCAAATAATTGCTGGTATCGCTTGCCAGCCAGTCATCAGCGCTGATATATTGGGCGCCAACTTTAAAAGCGAACTTATCACTGAATTTTTTTGCCCACCGAAAAGAGTAATCGTTATACATGGCGGAATTGTCCCTGCCGGTTTTACCCAAATGCATAATTCCTGGTTTGATAGCGATACTCAACCCCGGATATTTGAAAGGGCTCTTACTGTTCATCAGGATAGTGCCATTCATACCACCAGGACCATACAAAGCTGAGGAAGCGCCAGGTAATAACTCCACACTTTCTATATCTAATTCCGTAAGACCTGCAAAATTTCCAACAAAGAAATTTAAACCCGGTGCCTGGTTATCCATTCCGTCTACGATCTGGTTTACCCGTGTGCTGCCGCTTCCATTAAAACCACGGGAGCTGGGTGTTTTAAATGTGAGGCTGCTTGTGGTCAGGTCAATCCCTTTTTTGTAAACTGTTGCATCATAGACACTGGTGGTTGGCAATTGGCGAATAGCTGACGGCCCGATAAATTCGGCAGATGAAGGGTAGTCAGTAATTCTCGTCGGAGTTCCCTTCGTTACCAATAGAACTCCTTCAAGGACGTTTAAAACCGGAACCAGACTAAGAGAAAGTTCTTTTTGATTATCAACTTTTATTTCCTGGTTTTCAAAATTGACATGTGAGAAAATCAGGATAACGGGTAAGGACGAAACGGGCAATTGAAAACTTCCTTTTAAATCGGTAGTCGTACCACCGCTACCTTTTTTTACTTTGACAGAAGCCCCGCTGATGGCTTCACCCGAATTACGATCTGTCAGTTTCCCGCTGATTGTAACCGGGGGATTAGGTTGTGAATGAGCAGCCACAAGACTGCATAAAATAGTCAGTGTTAAAAAGAGCCTTTTCATAATAAAAAGTTTTGGTTAAAAAATGGTTTATGTCAAAAAGCGCATTAATTAAGATGAATAGAGAACAGAAATAAATGAGGGTCAACTGAGGTTTCAGTTTCTACCGGGCAGGGATAAGTGCCCTGGTTGACCAGGAGAAAATGTTCAGCGTTAAGAACATTCCATATAAACATTTTACAGCCGGAAAAGGGATCAGTAGTTAATTCGGGAATGAGTTCACAAAGCATACCGGCCCAGCAGGCTCTTTCCAGTTCTTCTATCAAAGAATAATTGGCTGGCCTGTTGCCGGAATCACCCTTGTTGCAGAATTCCTGCCTTGAAAAACTGGTGCCGGCGAAGAGGAGAATTTCCTGGTTGATGGTTATCGGTTTCATGGTGTTTGCTTTTTGTACTGCCAAACTACTATACCACAAAGCGGGTATATAATTGAATTTTGCCTTAACGTTTTCTTGATTTGCAGATTCTGCAACTGAGCTCACAGTTGGGATTGTTTGCTGCGCTAAAAAGAGTTAACTTAACTATTAATGAGTCGCTGATTTTGCAAACCAGGGAAACACAAACCACCAACCGGCAATGTCAAACTACCAATCACAGGAGTTTCTTTTCCAGCGGATAAAGGAACTTTTGCCACCTGACCGATCAATGGTAGACGCCGTGGCTGAAATTCTTCACATAAGTAGTGATAGTGCCTATAGGCGTATCAGGGGCGAAACGCCTATGGTACTTGACGAAGCCCGGGAATTATGCAGTTATTTTAAACTGTCATTGGATCATATATTAAATGTGCAGGGCGGGTCAACGCTTTTCGAAAATGTTCGTATTAATACAGGTGACTATAACTATGAACAATATTTGAAAAACCTGTTGAAACAGATGCAATACATCGGCAGCTTTATCCATAAAGAGATCATCTACCGGACCAAGGATATGCCCATCTTTCATAATTTTTACTACGAGCCACTTATCGCCTTTCGTTATTTTTTCTGGATGAATACGATTATCCAGCATCCTGATTTTAATAAGAGAGAGTTTGAAATGAATTGTGTTTCGCCGGAAATTATCTCCTTAAGCCAGGAATTGACCAGGGCATACAACAATGTGCCTTCCACTGAAATTTGGAATACAGAATGTGTCAACGCTGCTATTTCCCAAATCGAATTTTATAAAGACTCAGGGTATTTTTCTTCCGCAGCTGATATAAGAATGGTGTATGAATCACTGGAGGAAACTTTTAATCATTTAAAACACCAGGCGGAATATGGAAGCAAGTTCATGCCCGGAGAAAATCCCCATACCAAGAAGAATAATTTCACCTTTTTTTATAACCGGGTAGTGTTGGGGGATAATACAATTATGGTTGTCACTGATAATGTAAAAACCGTTTTTCTTAACTATGATGCGCTGAATTATATTAGTACAAGGGATGAAGCATTTTGCAATTATTGTTATGAAGATCTTCAAAAACTGATCAAAAGATCAACCATTATAAGCGAGACCAGCGAAAAACAACGCAATATTTTTTTTGGGATAATGCTGAACAGGATCAATGACCGTAAAAAAAACCTTTAATG
>JAKFEJ010000684.1:0-10392 GCA_036675745.1 Chitinophagaceae bacterium
GGAACTTCTTCTGATGCTTTCTGAAAACTTAATCCCGATTTATTTTCACCGGGCAGATCTCTTTCAAACATCTGGAAATCTTCACCGGGGATAGGCGACAAATGATGATTGTTGCCGATCATACATTGAGGCTGCAGTTTATGAATAAGTGAATAAATTTCATCGTACTTCCAGTCTATTCTTGATGTCCGGTCCCCATGACCTTCCGGGTTTGTCTGATCCCAATGTCCATCAAACCAGATAGACATTACTTCTCCGTAATTCGTCAGTAATTCCGTCAATTGATTCTTCATGAATTGCAAATACGAGGCATAATTACTTTTTACAGTACGCCCCGTTCCTTTTCCTGTTCTTCCTGTTTCGTAAGGATAATCATTGCGATACCAGTCTAGTGTTGAATAATACAGACCCAATTTTATTCCCTGCTTCTTACATTCTTCCGCCAACATTTTCAATACATCTTTTCCATAAGGTGTATTAGTAATTTTCCAATCCGATTGTTTGGTATCCCAATTGGAGAATCCATCGTGATGGCGGGTAATAAAAACAATGTATTTCATACCTGCATTCTTTGCCGTAGCTACCCATTTAGCAGCGTCAAAATCAACAGGGTTGAATGCACGAAGTAAGCGGGTATAATCAGCTACTTTTATATTGCGGTTATTCATTACCCATTCGCCATCACCCAAAACACTGGAAAGACCCCAGTGAATGAACATGCCGTACTTATTATCCTGGAACTGGTGACGGGCATCGAGGTTTTCTTTTACTGGTGTATATTCTTGTCCAAATAACAACGAAATAGTAAGAAAACAACAAGCAATAATCGTTACAATTTTTTTCATACCGGAAGTTATTATTTTATATGTGATTATTTGAATCAGGAAAATTACCGGATAATCAGCAAAAAAATCAGTTCATTCTCTTATAAGAATGTTGACATTGCTCCTGCTGTCTTTATTTACTTATCTTCCTTTAACTCAGACAGAAAACTGACGATATCCCTGATCTCTTTTTTAGAAAGTATATATTTCATTTCAGGCATACTTGAAGCTGCATTGATCCTTTTAACGATCTGATCTTTATGTATCACTTCATTTTGCTTATCCCCTTTCAGTGTAAGGCTGGTATTGTTTTCTTCAATCAAAACAGCAGAAAGAGTTTTACCATTTTTAAGCTCTACAGTAACTACACCAAAACCGGGAGCTAATCTTGCACTGGGGTTGATGAGAGATTCAAGAATCTGCTGACGGGTAAGCCTTCCTGCAATACCATTTAAACGTGGTCCGGCATTACCACCCTTGTCATCGTAAGAATGGCACCTGACACACTGAGCGGTTTGATTTTGAAAAAATATTCTTTTACCGCGATCGGCATCACCGCCATATAAACTTCCGCTATACGCAGAAGCCAGTGTATCAGGAGATAAAGTCGTACTGATCTTTTTATAACTTGTAATTAATTCAGGTGAGCGGCTGCTGTCAATTGCCTCACCCAATTCAAGAAAGATATCAGAGGATAATTTTCCGGACGACATTTCTTTAAGCAGGCCATCTAAAACTTTACTTGTATTCTGAACAGGTAAATTTCCCAGCGTTAACAGAGCGGCTTGTTTTTCTTCCGTGGTCTTTGTATTGATTACCTCAGACAATAAAGAAACCATCAGTTCTTTTGGAATATTCAATTTATCTATTAAATCGATACCAGCTACACGTACCGTTTTATCTTTATCGGAAAGTGCCTGCTTTATTGCCCCGCCAATTTGTTCATCCTTCATTGAGGCCAATGCTTTGAGGGCTTCCACCCTCACTTTCGCTTCCCTATCATTTTTCAGAAGGTTTAGCAGCGGAGTATTACCCTGCCTGATATTAATCTTGCTGACAGCTTTCACGGCGCTTATTCGCACCATCATGTCTTTGTTGTTTAATAAACGGACCAGGGCATCTCCTGCTTTGCTTTTAATAAGAGCCGGATCTCTTTGAATTACTCCCCTGTATCTTCCGTCCACCCTGTCAACAACAGAAGGCTTTGACCAGGTACTTAATGCATCAATAGCTTCAGCCCGCATGACAGCCGGATTGGTTTGCTGACCAGCATAATCAATAAGATTTTGCATGGCTTCATCAGTACCTGTTCTCAGGTTGGCATTGATGGATCGTCTTATGAGTGCTTCATTTGTAAATCGGGTGTTCTTCAATAAATTTCCCAATGCAGGCAATGCTTCTTTAATAGAAAGATCATCATTGATGGCACGGGCAGCTTCAGTAACAACAAATTCATCCGGATCGTTCAAAAAGTTGGCTATACCCGGATTACTCATCCTTCTTAATGCTACCACTGCTGCAATTCTCAATGCACGGGAATCACTTTTTGCTAAAGCAATGATCGGGTCCGCTTTTCCTATTCGTGCCAGCGCCAGGCTACCCGCATGACGGATGTAAGCATCCTCATCATTATTATTTTTCAATAACTCAATGATAGGATTGATAGCAGGTTCATACATTATTCTTCCCAACGCTTCCGCAGCGAAGAAACGGCAACGACTATTCGGGTCTTTTAATAAAGGAATTAAATTATTCCCGGCTTCCGTGTATTTGATATCACCTAACCATTTAGCCGCCTGCGCTTTTATCTCCGGATCTCCATCCTGCAATAAAGGCAATAAGGTCTTCGCATATTTTTTTTCTTTCCTGGCCAACTGGCTGATGCCCCAGATGGCATGAACCCTGGCTAACTGGTTAGCCTTTTGACCCAGGGCTTTTTGAAATACTATATCACCTGTTGACCCTCGTTTTACTAATTCAAATTGTGCTTTAAGCCTCACCCGCATATCAGCATTTTTCAATAATTCCCCAAGTTCATTATCATTGCTATTACCGAAATCAGCAGCTAATAAAGTTTTTGTTCGCTGACGTTCAGCGAGAGCAACGCCACGTTTATCATCTAATTTCCAGATGCGGCCATAATTATGAGTATCCCAGCCATCAATCCAATCTGCGATATACATAGCACCATCAGGTCCGAAATCGAGACCAGTAGGAAGTATGCCACCCACTACCAATTTATTTTCACCCAATTCAAAGGTTGCACCTTTGGGATTTAATTTAAATCCATATACACCGGATTGTGCTGGATTGCCCACGAATTTTCCAATGAAAAATGTGTTTTTATAGGCAGGACTTAATGCAGTACCCGGATTGTAAAGCATACCGGAAGGGCCACTGACATAATTAGTGATACAGGGAGTAATATAAGCAGCTTGTCCTTCAAACCTGGGCATCCACATTTTTTCATCCATCCATACTTTATATGTATTGTTTTCCGGATCCCTGTATTTACCATATTGCCAATTGCTTCTCCAACCAGCATCAGAACCATTTACTATATATACCAATCTTTCTTTTTCCCCGGCATGGTCGCCATCATTATCTTCACTAATAAGGTTGCCATATTCATCAAATACAAACTCATGTGTATTGCGAAGCCCGGATGCAAAAATTTCAAAGTCGCTGCCGTCAGGATTGCTCCTTGCAATAACGCCGCTATTGGGGTGTTCCCATTTTTTTCCGGTTTGATCGGTACCATTAAAACCAATATCCCCTATCTGCCAATAGATCCTGCCATCGGGACCCATTTCAACTCCCGACATTCCATGCCCGCTAAATCCAATATGTACACCATACCCGTGTGAAATAGAAGTTTTTTCGTCTTGTATTCCATCCCCGTCCTTATCTTTCATTCGCCACAAATCAGGACCCACTGCTACAAACAGATCATTCTCATTTACTAACAGGCCCCCCGCAACGTCGGTTGTTTCATCATGAAAGTCATCCACTACTAACTGTGACTTGTCAGCAACGCCATCACCATTGGTATCTTCCAGGCGATAGACATTTTCTTTTTCAACGGTCATATCTCTCCAGTCATGCGAGCTATCTCCATTTACATCCTTCAACCATGTATTTTTTTTACTGTTTTCAGGCGACAACTCTTTATGCAGGAATGCCCGTTTATCTTCAATCGTTTGAAGTTGTATGGATGGTATCTCCCAATCCTGGTGGGCACGTATATCAAATTCAGAATTCTTTTGCCGGTTTGTTGTGGTATAATACAGCTTACCAAAATCATCAATGTCAATTGCAATAGGTGAAATGACAAGTGAATCAACACCCCATAAACTCAAGGTAAGGCTGTCGGCAAGCTCCGGTTTAATGAGAGAATCAATGGATGCAGCCAACTTTGCGGCTTTAGCAGGATCCATTTGTTTTATTCTTTTATCAGCGTCTTGTTGTTTACATGCTGGCAGGAATGCCGTGACAAATAAAAATGTTAAGAAGAAAAGATCATATCTGTTTTGTGGTGCAGCACTGAATTTTTTCATACCAGGTATTTGGAAAATGTAATTATTGATTTTTTTTTTGTGACGATTTTTAAACCTTCCGGCAATTTATTACTTTCCTGTCTGCCGGAAAAAGATCCTGAACCTTTCTTGCATTATTTCTTTTTTCGGGATAGGGTATAAGCAACCAAATTCTTACTATTGATGCCAAAATAAATTTTATCCTTTATCTGAATACTACTCCTGGTATCACCCCAGATATTGAAGCCCGATTCATTTTGTTTGATGTAGTTGAAATTTCCTTTACCATCTCCGGCGAGCAATAGGCCATAATTAGCATCAGACTTACCAAGCCTGATTTTTAAATGATTGTTATTGCCACAAAGCAGCAGGTCTGTTTTCCCATCCTCATTAAAATCCATTTGGTTGATGGTGTATACCGGTGAGTATTGAACTTCTTTTGGCAATTCCGCTATTTTAAATTTTCCTGTTTCGCTGCTTAAAAAGCATGTTGTGCTCATGTGGTCTGCAACAAGATGGCCGGATTGCTTCAATTCATTATTCTGAAAGAGTTCTTCCATCGTTATATCAGCATAACTTTTAAAATTTGAAAACCGTTTGCGCATAAAAGGCAGTTGACCCACTAATTCATCGCGGGTGACATAAGGATATCTTTTGTGCTGAATATAAAAACTAAAGATGGGATCAACCGAGCCATTATTATCATAGTCGCTGTAATACATTTCAAGGGGTTCTTTTTCAGAAGCCTTAAATTGTGTATTCAGTCCCATATTTCCGATTATAAGATCAGGCCGGTTATCGGAATTGAAATCTCCTGCTTCTATCTTATTCCACCAACCAGAATAAGGCTTATCAAAATATTGAACAGTACTATTTACAAGTTTGTTTTTTTCCTGGCGAAAAACAGTAACGGGCATCCACTCACCTACTACCACCAGTTCATTTTTTTTATCAAGGTCAAGATCAATCCAGGCAGCATCGGTTATCATTCCCAGTTTAGAAATTTCAGGACAGATCTTTTCAGTTTGATCTGAAAAATTCCCATTACCATC
Organism: Chitinophagaceae bacterium; assembly: GCA_036675745.1. Classification (GTDB taxonomy): domain Bacteria; phylum Bacteroidota; class Bacteroidia; order Chitinophagales; family Chitinophagaceae; genus Terrimonas_B. Next base: position 5,413 of record JAKFEJ010000684.1, read on the forward strand.
ATTGATTAAAATATAACTTTTTGGCGTCTCCGGGTAACGACCCGGTACAACCTTTCCTCCAACAAAAATATCCGGTGATCCATCCCCGTTGATGTCCTGGATTCTTACACAGGATTTACTGCCGTTGATTTGCGGAAGTGCGTTAGTTCTGATAAAGTTGTTATTTCCATCATTAATATAAAGCCGGTCACTGAGAAGAGTATCTGATGGGATAAAATTATGATAACCTCCGCTGGCAATATAAATATCAGGGAAGCCGTCAGCGTTTGCATCAAATACAGCTATATCTGCATCATCATGTGCTTTGTCCTTTTCAAAAGCAGGGATCGTTTTTTTTGCAAAAGCCCCGTTTTTCTGTTGCATGAAAATACTGGTAGCCTGACCGGCTGCTCCACCAATCAGTACATCTTCCAAACCATCCTTGTTCAAATCATATTTTGTCATACAAGGTCCATGATAGGAAAACTCGCTGTTAAGAAGAAGTTGCCTGTTAAAATCATTAATGTTTGTATCAGGACTTTCATACTTTATAGCAGATTGAATTTCCGTAAACCATTTTATACCGGCTTTGGCAGGTGATGCTTTATCAGTCGCATCTTTTTCAGCAAGGTTCAAAAGCTGATTTGCTTTTATATCATAAAGTTTTTGCACTTTGCCGCTGCTCCATGTTATAATCATGGAGTCCGCTTTATTTGCATTGCCTAAACCAAAGTGAAGTGTGAACGATACATTGGAAAGATATCCTCTCGCAGGATTTTGTTCCAAAGTTTGTACTTGCCCATTGTGAAAAATTTTGAGTTTAGCGCCTAATCCCTGTGTATTTCCTGCATCGCCGGTAAGGTTAACCTGGAGAAAATGATTGTCCTTTAATTTTTGTGATTCATTTCTATAAATAAATGCCGGTTGGTTAATATTATTGACAACAAGGTCAAGATCGCCATCGTTGTCGAGATCGGCATACAGAGCTCCATTACTGTTTGAATGTTGATTGATTCCCCAGTCCTGGCCTTTGTTCTGAAACTCATTGCCTTGTTTATTTTGAAATATATAATTCACCACATTGGAAGACGGCATATCTTTTATGATATTCATTACATCCTCCCGCTGCAGCCTTCCTTTTTCTGCAACATACTCATTCATATAATTTATAAAATCAAGATTGGTATAATCCCTGAAATAACCGTTGGTGACAAAAAGATCTTTCCACCCATCATTATCGTAATCAGCAAAAAGCGCAGACCAGCTCCAGTCTGTATTGGATATACCAAACATCTGTCCTGTTTCGCTGAAAGTGACCTCACCCCTGCCCTCTCCACGGGGTGGAGAGGGAGTAAGACCATTATTCAATTGCAGCATGTTTCGCATGTACTGGTAATAAAAACCGTTGCTCACGTTCTGATTAAATTTGGGATAATTATCAGGAGAGAGCAAAAGCTTTTGCCGGCGATTATCTTCCGGCAACATATCTAAAGTAAAAATATCGGGAAGTGCATCATTGTTAATATCAGCCACATCATTTCCCATTGAAAACTGGCTGTTATGCCCCAGGCTCTTTTCGAGCTGATTTGTAAAAGTTCCGTTTTTATTATTTACATAGAGATAATCAGGTACTGCATAATCATTGGATACATAGAAATCGGGCCAGCTATCTTCATTAAAATCGGAGACGCCAATACCTAATCCATAACTTAACTCAGAGCCATTGATACCTGAGCCGGTTGTTGCATCTTCAAATTTTCCGTTGTTTTGTTTGTATAGCCGAAGACCTTTTTCAGGGTTATCTTCTTTGAAAAGCCGTGCAGTGGCTTCTTCGTTGAGAATAGGTAAATTTTTGGGGTTATGATTGAGCAATAACATATCCAGGTCGCCGTCTTTATCGTAATCCAGGAAATAGGATTGATTGCTGAAACCGGTGCTGGCAAGGCCATACATTTCTGCTTTTTCGTCAAACATTGGAACCCCCTGGCTGTCATTACCAATATTTATAAAAAGTTGATTGGCTCTTTTTTGAGCGGGTAAAGCACCGGAATAACATAAGTATATATCCAATTTGCCATCGGCATTAATATCTACTGCATTTACGCCGGTTTTCCAGGGGCCATCTCTTCCGCCTGCATGAGATGCTGATGTAATATCCTGGAATTGCATATTGCCTTTATTCAGGTAAAATTTATTATCACCCATATTGGAAGTGAAATAAATATCAACTAATCCATCCTTATTGAAATCACCCGCTGCTACGCCACCACCGTTGTAAAAATATTCATACACGAGGATGTTGGTATTTAAGCCTTCTGTAAGAGTGTTTTGAAAATGAACACCGCTTTGCTCTGCAGGAAGCAAGACAAATAAATGGTTTTCGCTTTTATCCTGGGTCGAATTCCGGCAGGAAACAATTAAAGCGAAGAATAAGTATTTCAAAAAAGACAAGTGATTTTTTTTGGACTGAAGCAAGTGTTTATGTTTAAGAATTCAGCAAGAAGTAAAAACAATACGTGTTGGTTGGTGTGTCGTTATTCAATGAAAAAAATCTATGCCACGCACCAGGCGGCATAGATCTTTTTATTTTATTATTTAATTCTTATTGGTAGCCGGGATTCTGTACCAACAAATTGTTGAGTTGAGTTTCAACCAGACGTATTGGGCGAAAATACATCTTATCCACCCAGGTTCTCTTTTCAAGGCCCTCATTTACAACAGGCAGGTAGGTATAGTCAAATTTTGTCTTATCCTTACGATAGGGAGATGGAGCTGTTGCACCTGCTTTCAGTACTCCTTCAATTTGAATATAGGTTGTTTTTCTGCCCAATGTTTGAGGGGCTACCATCCAGCGCCTTGCATCAAAATAGCGTTGCTCCTCAAAGGCCATTTCTATTCTTTTTTCGTTTCGGTAACGTTGTTTGAGTGAATCACCGGATTGAGTGATTGCAGGCATACCTGCCCTGAACCGGATCTTGTTTAACCAGGTACGGGCTTCATCTTCCTGCCCCAGTTCGATGCAAGCTTCCACATAGTTAAAAATGGCTTCTGTATACCTGAAATAAGCCCATGGAATATATTGACGCCCTGTGTTATCATTTAGATTAGGATTGGGATCAATAAATTTCCTGAAATAATAACCGGTAAAGCTACCGTTCCAGTTTTCTACTGTACTCTGCCGGGTATCAATACCATTAATTTTATTTGCATTGGCAAAATAAGTTCCAGCTTGTATTTCATTAGCAGGGTCGGCGGCTTTGCCGCGGGGTTTCCAGGGCGCACCATCATAAAGTATGGACACATAGAAACGAGGTTCCCTATTTACATACGGATCATTCTTTTCAGTGCTATCCCAACTAAACTTTGAACCGTCCATCATTTCATAGTCATCTACCAATTCCTGGATCGGTGTATTTCCTGCCCAGTTGTTATAACCATTAGGGCCCTGGCGAAGGCCGTGCTGTTGAGCACCTTCATTTAAATCAGGGCTAAAGGTCCTTTCAAATAATATTTCTTTGGTAGAGGTAATAGACACATCAGCATCAGGGTGTTTACTTCCACCAGCCATGGCGATAGACAGATAATTTTTTTTGCCCTCGTCAAACGAAACGGGTGCTGTCAGATTGGTTTTATAACCAGATCCGGCTTCATTCAATACCGCCTTTGCAGCATCTCTCGCTGCTGTCCAGCGTGCTACCCGGTCCCCGCTTACAAAACCCAGCAATTCCGGATTCGCATACCCTGCAATAGTGGCAGACTTAGCCTTGGCCGTTGGCATATCGTGCAGATCGCTGGCATCATATAGCAATTGCCGCGACTTCAATGCAAGCGCAGCCAAATCCGAAGCACTACCCCTTACCCTTGGTTTACCCTTTAACAACGAGTAGGCCGAATCAGCTTCTTTGATTATAAAAGCGCTTACTTCAGCATAAGTATTCCGGGCTACAGTGTAATCTTCGTTCAGCCCGTATGTTTTTGTAATGATGGGAACAGCTCCATAGAAACGAAGCAACTGGTGATAGTAATAGCCCCTTAAAAAATGAGCTTCTCCCGCCAGTCTTTCTATTAAGGCGGGATTATCGAAGGTAGCAGTTGGTAAACCCTCCAGCGCCAAATTGGTATTGCGAATAAAATCATACATGTCAAGCCAACTGGTATGCCGGTTTACCCAGCCTTCGTTTGAAGGATTTAAAGTGCCTTCATTGATTGTGTTTATACCACGGCCAGCATGGGTAAATATTGCTTCGTCGGTAAGACAGGCAAGCATTTGTTCGTCAAACCCACCTTCATACAAGCCGGCATAGGCTCCATGAATAAATGCCTGTGCAAAAGCAGGATCGGTCCATGTTAGACCGGAAGGAACCTGCTCTGTTGGCTGGGTATTTAAAAAATCCTTTTTGCAGGCGGTAAGCAAAACAACTGCTGATAATAAAAGTGAAAAATTTATATAAGTTATTTTCTTCATAGTAGTATAATTTAGAAAGTTACTCTTGCACCCAGGCTTATAATTTTTGCCTGTGGATAAACATAGCCATTTTCAGCAGTTCCTTCGGGATCCCATATATCCATTTTTTCCCAGGTAATTAAGTTTAACCCGCTTGCATAGACCCGGAACTTGCTGATACCAATTTTGCGCAATATGTCAGGCGCAAGAGTGTATCCCAACTCAATGTTTTTAAACCGCAGGTAATTATTATTTCTAAGCCAATAAGTGTTATTGCGAAACCCTCCGGTATAATAGGTATTGGTACGGCTTACCAGCCTTGGGTGCACGCTGCTGGGATTCTCTACTGACCAGCGATTATTGTAGCTATAGTCTAACCAGTTACCAAACTCACCGGTTTCATTAAAGTTTATTAACTGGAAGCCGCCTGCAGCTCCCTGGAAAAGCGCCGAAAGGTCAAAAGACTTATAGGAAACATTCAAATTAAAACCTCCTGTAAATTTTGGATCACGGGTTTTGTCAAGCCTAACCTGGTCCAGGGAAGTGATTTTTCCATC
>JAKFEJ010000685.1:0-10388 GCA_036675745.1 Chitinophagaceae bacterium
TATTGCATATCCATATACGCTTTTATAGCCGGAGACATAATAATTTTAGCTCCCTGCTTTACTGCATTTTTTGAATTGGCAGAATCGGCCCAGTATTGCGCAATGGTATGAGGCTGCAGGGTTGACAAGGCGATCTCATCCCAACCTATTACCTGCTTACCTTGTTTCTTTACAAGGCCCTGTACACGGTTTACAAATGGTATATAATCTTCTTTTTTGGTAGCATGACTTTCATCTCCACCGATATGAAGATATGGGCCGGGAGTAATGGCCGCTAACTCTGTTAACACATCGTCAATAAACTGGTACACTTTTTCATTCTTTGTACAAAGCGTACTGAACCCCACATCTCTGCCGGTATATAGTTTGGGGTTCTTATCCTTTTCATTACAGTTCAGTTCGGGATACGACGCCAGTGCAGCATTGGTATGGCCGGGCATATCTATTTCGGGTATCACCGTTATAAACCTGTCTGCAGCGTATTGCACCAACTCTTTGTATTGCTCCTGTGTATAAAAACCACCCTTGCCACCTCCTACCTGCGTGGTGCTTCCATATTCTGTGAGCCGGGGCCATTTTTTAATTTCAATACGCCATCCCTGGTCATCACTTAAATGCAAGTGAAGGGTATTCATTTTATAATATGCTAAAAAATCAATGTATCGCTTTACATCATCTATGCCGAAGAAGTGGCGGGCTACATCAAGCATAGAACCACGCATGGCATAGTCGGGATAATCACGGATCGTACCAGCGGCTATTTGCCAGGGGACTTCCTGTATGCTGCTTTTTCCAATAGCTGCAGGTAATAATTGTTTAATGGTTTGCACACCATAAAATATACCTGCAGCCTTATAGGCATTTAATACAATACCATTTGTTGCAATGTTCATTTCATATCCTTCGGCGGTTAAAGAACTATCATTGACCAAAGCCAATGCAATACTATTAGTGGCCCTTGTCACAGTATCTATTTTCAAAGTAAAACCCGTAGCTGGTTTTAAAGCAGCTGACATATACCCCGCTATTCTTAATAAATCCGGGTTGCCCGGTGCCACTGTAATAATCGTACTATCATTAAGACTGAATAAACTTTCTCCTTCTTTTACCATTACAGGTTTTGGAATAAGATTAGCAAGAGTCGGAGCTTCCGTTTCAGCAACAACATTGGCATTATTACAGGAAGTGATAACAACAAGAGCCATTATCCATAAAGCAAGCAAGGAACGTTGAAACATATTTATTTTTTAGTGCTGAAGATATTGAAATAATTTTTTAATTCATCACCGGGGATGCCGAATTTGCCGGTAGACCTTAGTTTGTGCTGTTGATGTAAATATTCCGGCAAACTCAGCCTGCCAAATGCAGTGGGGCTGAAAATAATTCGTAACAAAGACGGGTATTGAATATACATCACATCATTGCCTTTCTCAACATGTCAATACTTTTCGGAACGCCGGTAGCGGCATCTTCTCTTCCTTCAAATTCCAGGGAGACATAGCCCTGGTAATTTACTTTATTCAGTATTGCCATGATTCTTTTATAGTCCAGGTCTAATGTGTACCATTCACCACCGCCATAATAAGTTTTGGCCTGTACAAAACTGGTATAAGGAGCGATCATTTCTAATTTTTCATAAGGGTTCTCCAAAAAGTTACCGGTATCCATCAGTATGCCCAGCCAGGGTGAATCAATCGCTTTCTTAATACGCAACTGACCTTCCGGAGTGGAACACAGGCCCCAATGATTTTCCAGTGCCAGCAACACGCCATATTCTTCCGCTTTGGGCAGGCACTGCTGAATACTGTCAATGCACCATTTGAAACCATCATCTTCGGTATAGCCCGCAAGAACAGGTTCTATGCCGCGATTCTTCATCAATTCGTCAAAGGATTTGATAGTATTCCACCTGCCTGAATTTAATCTTAAGCAGGGAATGCCCATCTCTGCAGCCAGCTCAATACATTTTTTAGTATGCTCTATTTGTTTACGCAAAATTTCTTTATCAGGCGAAACAAAACCCTGGTGAATAGAAAGGCAGGTAAAAGCAATGCCGTTTACGAAAGCATGTCTTTTCAGTTTGTTGATATAAGCCTTGTCTTCGCTGTCCATTTGCCGGTGAAGAATATCAATACCTTCCACCCCCAGTTTTGCAGCTTCATCAATGACTGCTTCAATGGGAAACTTCTTTTCTTTGAAATGCCAGTACGAGTAAGATGAAATACTCAGTTTGATCCGAGGTTTGGGGCTGTTCTCTTCTCTTGCAAAAACAGGCAGCACAGCGGCCGACGCAGTGGCGGCAACAGCATTCCTGAGAAATGATCTTCTTGAACTTGTCATAAGTTCTTTTTTACCTTAAATATATTGATAAATTTTGCTGATCCGGGTCTTCATTGGAGGCTGTTGGATACCGGGACATGGTGGTACCTGTGATATTGCCGCTATTAACCAACCAACTGAGTTAAGACAGAAAGTACATTTTTAACGGACCACGGTTTTTTACTTCAATTTCTCCCCTGTATTCGCAAGGAAAGTCATCTTTGATTTCATGCCAGGTGGTTTCGGATATATTAATCCTTCCTGGCGTTGACATCGATTCCATACGGGAGGCTATGTTTACCGTGTCGCCCCAGATATCATACTGCCATTTCTTTATCCCGACAATACCTGCGATAACAGGACCTGTATGCACTCCAATTCTAACTTCAAAATGATGCAGATCATCCTGCGCATTCAGCTCTTTCTGTACGAGGCCGATCATTTCTATTGCGGCCCTGATTGCATTTCCTGCATGCGTTTTATTAGCTGTTGGCAGTCCACAGGCACACATGTACGAATCGCCAATTGTTTTAATTTTCTCAATGCCATATTTTGTTGTAATCTCATCAAATCCTTTAAAATAAAAATCTATACTCCTGACCAGTTGTTCTGGTTCTGCATGCTCGGCCAACTTCGAAAATTTCACAAAATCAGTAAATAATACGGTAACCTGTTCAAATTTTACGGCATCCACTTTACCATTTAGCTTTAGTTCCTTTGCTGTTTCTGCAGGTAAAATATTAAGAAGGAGATGCTCCGATTTTTTTTTCTCTTTTGCAATAGTTCTGTAATACCAGTACAGGGTTCCTGATAGTACGGTCGTCAAACCAAGAATGATGAAAAGGGAAATAACCATGATCCGCTGGTTCCGTTTTTGCTGGCTGAGCAGGTCCACTTCTGTCTGCTTCCGGGAAACTTCATAATCTGTGCGCAGGTCAGCCATTTTCTGCACAGATTTTATGTCATTAAGACTGTCCCTGTAAGCAATATGATCTTTGTAATATTTGAAAGATTCTTTTAAGCTTCCCTCTTTTTCATGCAGCTCTGAAAGTTTGAGACTGGCATCAGCAATCTGTTCTTTCAGCCCGTACTGATGTGCAAGGTCCAGGCTTCTTTGTGCATAGCTCATGGCAGTTCGGTCGTCTCCTTTATCCAGGTAGATATCACACATAGAAATGAGGTACACACAAATGGGATAATAATCTTCTGATTCTTCCAGTATCCGGATAGCTTCATTGATGTTTTTTTCGGCAAGATTATTTTTTCCAATATTAGCGTACACCATACCGATATTACCAAGACTGTAACCCTTTCCGCTTAAGTAATTTACTTTATCAAAAATTATCTTTGACTCATTAAAATACAAAAGAGCGGAATCATAATTCTTATTATTAAGGAATTCATCACCAGCATTAGAAATCGCAGATGCTAAGCTGATGGAGTCATTGGATAGTCGCAGGGTGGCAATGGCTTTATCGTAATACAGCATCGCATTGTTATGATTATTTGAGATAGAATAAATGTCAGCAATGGCGCCGTAAGTATTTCCTTCACCATTAATAGATTTAGCTTTCCTTGCAGTTTCCGCACTTTTGAAATAAGCGTCCAGCGCCTCATCCAAATCGCCGAGTAATCTTTTTTTATTTCCTTTTTGAAAATAGCCCCTATACGAATATAAATTGTTGCCTTGCAGGTTGGACAAGCTTATAAGTTCTTCGGCGTATTGTAAAGCCAGTCTGAGGTCATTCACTTCGTTAAAAGATAGGTTCCTGAGTAATTCTAATTTTGCTATTCCTTCCGCTGTATCGGCTTTATAGATCCTGGCAAGACTATCCGCCTGCTTCTGATCCTGTCCAGAAACATTATGGATAATAAAACAAAGAAAGCCTATTAAAAAATAATAAGCTTTTCCTTTTAAAGACATACCTGTATTTTATGGGTTTACCTGGATTTTTGGATCAAAGCTGAAGACTTCATCGCTGCCCGTTTTTGTATAAGTAATATGATAAATTTCTTCCGCAGGAACGGTAAGATTGGGATTAACAGTTCCCTGCCAGCTTGAAGAATTAGGTTGCAGGGACGGATCGGGACTGAATATATCTATTGCAGAATCATCAACAATGCCGGTTATAGATGCAACTCCTGAGTTGTTTCCTATATTCCAGGTAATGGTATCACTCAGGTTGGCCGTGGTATTTCCATTATCTGATAAGATCAGTGAATTGTCTGAGGGATTAATTCCCGTAATTGTAATTGGACGGTTTGCCATTTTTTTAAGATTTATGAAGGTTAAATAATAATGCCGGCTGAGCTCCATTCATTCTATTTCATTGAAATAAACTGCAGGGTCTGTAATAAATGAATTAGTCTTTTTAGGGCCAGGGTATTTCACATCCCAAAAAACCGTATTCTCAGGGTAGGAAATTTCCAGGGGGAGACTCAGGACTTTTTATCGTGATGTATTCCAATTGGGAGGGAGAAACTAAAGTATTGCATCAATACTATGTAATGTAAATAAATAGTTTTAAAATGCAATCACGTCCGGCATATTAATTTTTTTCCCAGCCGGGCTAAATAGCCCCGGATAAACAGGTGGCCAGGCCATCATTTTGTTACAGCCGTTAAAGAAGAAAGCGAACTACTAATTGGAATTAACAGGATGCAGATTATCACGGACACTTACTAAGTCGAAGATCAAAAAAACGAAACCCTGGTTTCCGCAAGCATATAAGGCATGTCTCTCCCCTTTTCTAAAAACTTGCATAAATAAGGGGTTTATTTAGCCTAAACCTTACGATATTTACCTATAGCGTTTCTGCTCAATAAAGAAAATAAAACGTAAGGTTATGAAGGTTAAATTCATTTTAAGTATTTCAATTATCCTGCTGTCAGCCTGTTCGTATGGATTTGCCAATAACAATCCAGCTAATGAAATTGGGCAAAGAGATACCACGAAATTACCATCCGTTGAAACGAAACAAGGCAACACTACTTATAAACCTGCATTGAAAGGACAAACAAGAGTAGCCGGAGTAAGAACAGTTACTGCCTATAAAGTTGAAAAGATCGCCGAAAAATTAGGAAGGCCATGGGCCGTTGTTCCTATGCCCGATGGACGATTACTGGTTACAGATAAATCAGGCTTCATGCAAATTCACAATGCAAATGGTAAACCCGATAGCTATCGGGTGGTAAAAAAGATCACGGGCTTTCCTGAAGTAGTAAACGAAGGACAGATCGGCATGCTGGATGTGGCGCTGGACCCCGGCTTTTCCAACAACAAAACCATTTATTGGTCGTATGCTGAAAAAAGCGAAAATGGTAACCTGCTGGCCGTAGCCAAAGGGCAATTGAATGAAGCAGCATCAACGATTCAGCATCCTGTTGTCATCTTTCGTGCTAGCCCGGCATTCAACAGTAATGCTCATTTAGGTTCCAGGCTGGTATTTGATAAAGATGGAAATCTATTTGTAAGCACAGGTGAACGTTCATTACCCGATGGCAGAAAGCAGGCGCAATGGCTTAACTCCGGTTTGGGTAAAATTTTTAAAATAACAAAAGACGGCAAGCCTGCACCCCGCAATCCTTTTCTTAATCAAAAAGATGCGATGCCTGAAATATATGCTTATGGAATCCGCAATGCCCAGAGCCTGGACCTTCATCCTGTAACCGGTGAATTGTGGGAAGCTGAATTTGGCCCCAAGGGTGGCGATGAACTAAATATTATAAAGGCTGGAAAAAATTATGGCTGGCCCATCATTACTTATGGCATTGAATACTTCGGACCAAAAATAGGTGATGGCATACAACAGAAAGCAGGGATGGAACAACCCGTGTATTACTGGGACCCCGTGGTTTCGCCCGGTGGAATGGCATTTTATAAAGGGAACCATATTCCTGAGTGGAAAAATAACTTGTTTATTGGCGGGCTTGGCAGTGCACATATTGTGAGACTCGTTATTAAAAACAATAAAGTAGCAGGTGAAGAAAGGTTACTGACCGATAAACGGGAACGTTTCCGCGATATAGCTTATGATAAAGGCGTATTGTATACAGTTACAGATTCAGGTAATATGTATAAGATCAGTAAAAAATAATTATAATAGTGATGGCTGCTAAAGTCAATATCATTAAGTTTTCATACCAACTAAAATAACAAATCCAGCAAGCCGCATTTATTGTCACAATGATAATCTCATGCAGTGCTGTATAATACTCTTGAGCCTTGTCAACCATACCGGCTTCTATAGGATTGGGCAGCCTTTGGAAATTCTTTTTATTTATTTGAATGAGTTTACAGTATGAATAGCTCAACAGAATGCGAAAAAAAATTTACCGGTAAATCCACAATAGAATTGGTTTTTCTGATTTTTTGATGATACCGGAAAGCCTGTCAAAAAATTTGTAAGAAACCATCGGGCATCCCAAACTATTGCAAAGTACCCGCGGATAAATTTCTTCATCGGGAACACAGTCATAGCCATGTATAACAACTCCCCGCTGGAAAGCATTGGAATTGCTTTTATCAAGGCCGTGAAGCCTGTATGATTCGCCGTATTTGCCATTATAGAAAGCGCCTACTTTGTATTTACCGGGAGAGCTGCATCCGCTGTTGTTAGCGTTAGAGAATCTTGCCTGTGATATAAAGGTTTCGTTGCAGCTTCCATGCGCCACAAGCGCTGAATAAGCAACCGATCCTTTTTCAAGATCATAGACAAAAAAACGATTTCGTCCACTGGAAAGACTCATATCAATGAGAAAGCAATATTTAGTGGAATATCCTTTTTCGTCTGCATAACTGGCGATCTCGCTGGCCCTGTTGTTTACTGTATATTTTTTGCCTGCTTTTTCAGTGGAGCGTTTTTTTGTTACAGTTTTTTTTGTTGCTTTCTTCTTTTCTGTTTTCTTCACCGGAGATAGTTCCCTGGATTCACTTTTGTCGGCAGCGGTACAGGAAATAATGAATAAAATGAATGCAGTTAATACCAGCAGAAAACCTCTATTGTTCATAGGATCACTTTTGTCCAAAATAAGAAAGGCTAATGAACCATGCAATAAAAAACCGGGATATTAAACACTGATGGAAAAATCAGAAAGGCATTACCGGGATGATACGAGAAATATTACGCTGCTTGCCGGAAGATACTTCCGCAAGGCCGTATACAAACCGCAGCGTATTAAGACTTTTTTATCATTTTCTGCATCCAATCTTTTGTTGTATCGGCAAGCAGTTGTAATATATTTTGCTTCCCGGCTTTGAACGCATGATTCGCTCCTTCTATTTTTACCAGCATAGCAAGTGAAAGCGGGGAACATACTTGTTCTATCAAATTCCAGGTTGCCAGCTCATCCTTTGTTCCTTGTAAAAATAGCATCGGTGTCTTTACCTCTTTTAAATGTTCCGCCCTTTCGGTAGAAGGTTTGCCCGGAGGATGTAACGGAAAGCCATAAAAAATTATTCCTTTTATTTCAGGATCAGGATGGGCTGACAAATATTGAGAAGTCATTCTACCGCCAAAGGATTTGCCTGCAACAAAAAGAGGAAGCCCGGGAAATAATTTTTTTGCTTTGGCGATTACAGTTTCAATGGTTTGATGAGCTACAGCAGGCGTGTCCGGTCTTCCTTTTTTATTTTCTGCAAAGGGAAAATTAAAACGCATCGTAGCGATACCTTGTTCTGAAAGTAATTGCGCCAATGTTATCATGAAAGAATGATGCATACCTGCACCTGCTCCGTGTGCAAGGGTCATGATGCAGGTGCTTTTTTCCGGAATAATACATTCCGCCGAAACAGCTCCAATCAATGGAGAAATTTTTAGCGATAGAGACTTTGTTTTCATTTACCACTGGTTTAGCAGTGAGTAAAAGTAAGAAGGATTTCTTGTTTCGCAGGCGGGACTCACAGCTTCCACAACACACAGGTCAAGCGCATTAAAATTTCTAAAGCCTGAAGGGCTGATATTATTATAGAAAAGCGGATTTCAATATTTTGCTTTAAACCCCGAAGGGGTGAAATGATTATAGAAAACAATCGCAGAGTGAATTAAATCCGCCACAGGCGGAGTGGTAGAATAACGCTAATCATACCACTCAAACAAATATTTTTCGTCATATTTTATCTCAAATTTTTTCAAAAATCCGATGTATTCTTCTTTGAATGTTTTCTTTTTGTGGTGTTCATCCTGGTTGAGGATATAGTCATACACTTTTCCTATATGCGAATGTGAATATGAAAATGCGCCATATCCTTCCTGCCATGCAAATTTTCCTTTGACAAATTTGTGATCATTAATAAAACCTGATGAATTGTTTTTAATATCTCTTGCGATATCAGAAATTGACATAGCCGGTCGTAATCCTATAAAGGCATGTATATGATCCGACATGTCATTTACAATAATAGGCTTCTGATCCTTTCCTTTGATAATACCGGCAATGTATTTATGCAATTCAGTCTTCCAGCTATTACTGATTAAATTCTCTCTGCCTTTTACAGCAAAAACAATCTGGATATAGATTTGGGAAAATGTACCAGGCATAATAATAGATTTAAGGATGTTACAAAAATGACACCCCTTCGGGGTTCACCATCCTAAATGTACCGATTCGCTATAATAATATCAGCCCTTCGGGCTTGCCAGCACATCAAAATGTTAATTAGCAAACTCACTGCTTTCCACAACATACCGTTCATTAGTTCAGTTTTAAAGAGATTTATCTTTGATTCCCGCTCTTTGCCGGGTGCCTGATACGAAGACCTTCCAAGCCGATGTCTCACAATGTTGGCTTGTGTGAGACGTGGACCCGGCGTCAACTTTACGGATATTTCATCGCCTGAGAAAGTAAGCAATCAATTCATCCATTTTTAAGCGTCTACTAAAGTTTTAATATCAAATTTTGACATCTTCATAAAGGCTTCCATTACCCGTGGTGCTTTGACGGGGTCAGCCATTAGTTGATGCAAGACTGCAGGGACAACCTGCCAGGAGACACCAAATTTGTCATCCAACCAGCCGCATTCGTCATACCTTCCGCCTTCGCCCAACTTTTCCCAGTAATAATCAATGTCCTCTTGAGTTTCGCATTCTATAACGAAAGAAGTGGCAGGAGTAAATTTGTATTTTGGTCCGCCATTTAAACCCATGAACTTATTTCCATTCAATTCAAAGTTGACGACAATCGGGTTTTCCGCGGTAATCTTCGAGTTTTTAAAAATAGAGCAGTAATACACTGCTGCTGCTTTGGCTTGTCCATCAAACCATAAGCAGGGATACATTTGCTTTACCATTTTGTTTTTTTTAAATGAATAATGTTTGGCGAAAATAAACCGGGTAGCGAAGTCAAAATAGAACAAACCCGACATTATTTGCTTTATGGCTATGAACCAAAATTGAGGTAATCTTTAGGCGTAAGATTAGTAAATTCTTTGAATGCACGAATGTAATGGCTTTGGTCAGCATAGCCATTTTCAAAAGCTATATCTGATAACTTACAATAATTTCTATTGTTCAATTGTTGAAATGCCGAATTAAACTGGCAAATCCGTCTATAAATATTGGGGGCAATACCAATATTTTTTTCAAACATCCTTTGAAATGTTCTTTCGGTAATATGCAACTCCTTTTGAACCCCAATTAAAACTTCTTTTGAAGAATACTGTGCAATTTTAGTGCTGGCATATTTAATGATGCGGCAGTCATTTTTAGAACCGGATATTAAATTGGAGATGTAATTATCCAGTAAACCGATCCTATTTTCTATTGTGTGAGCATTCAGTAATTGTTCCTGGAGTCCGGCTGTTTTTTGTGGCGCTAACAAATTCAGATCAACGGGTTTGTCAGTCAACTCCCCGGCTGTTACCCCAAAAATAGAAACCAATGAATAAGGTTTAAAAAAATAGGCGATCAATGTAAAGTCTTCAGTAAAAGTCAATGTTTCAGGAAGAATAGTTTGTCCGAAGAGTGTAAGATGAGTAGTAGAGCTATTCCCGATCGTCGCTTTTGTAGATTTGAAAACCAAAGTTGGTGAGCCATTGGCAAATAATGGCAGTGAAAACGGAGTAGTAATTT
>JAKFEJ010000241.1:0-10370 GCA_036675745.1 Chitinophagaceae bacterium
CAATTTGATTTTGATCTCGAAAAGAAGCAAGGCCAGATAAATCTCCTTACAAAAGATAATGCCCTGAATGAGTTGCAACTGAGAAGGCAAAAACTTGTAAAAACCGCATTGGCCGTTGTTTTAGCGCTGGTACTTATGATCGGATTACTTGTTTTCAGAAACTACCGGGCCAAAGCGAAAACAAATAAAGTTCTTGACCATCAAAAACATGAGATTGAGGATTTATTATTGAACATACTACCATCCGAAGTGGCAAAGGAGCTACAGGTGAATGGATCAGCCACCCCGAGAAGCTATGAATCGGTTTCTGTGATGTTTACCGATTTCAAAGGGTTTACTTCACTGGCTGATAAAGTGTCCCCGGAGGAGTTGGTAGAGGAGCTCAATACCTGTTTTATAGAGTTTGATAATATTATTGATACATACAACCTTGAAAAAATTAAAACGATCGGGGATTCTTATATGTGCGCCGGGGGTATTCCAACACCCGATGAGCAACATGTTTTTAAGATTGTAAAAGCAAGCCTGGCGATACAGGAATATATCGTTCAAAACAATCTGCGCAGAAGTGAAGCCGGGTTGGTGCCCTGGGATCTGCGAATCGGTGTTCATACAGGTCCCGTGGTGGCCGGTGTGGTAGGCAAGAAAAAGTATGCGTATGATATATGGGGAAGTACTGTAAATATTGCGAGCAGGATGGAAAGCGGTGGAGAAACCGGGCAGGTTAATATTTCCTCTGCCGTTTATGAAATAATAAAAGAAAAATACGCCTGTACATACCGGGGGAAAGTATATGCCAAAAACGTAGGAGAAATTGATATGTATTTTGTGGGGGAAGAAATAATACCCCAGGTAAATAATCAATCTTCTTTAAGAGTTTCTCCAAAATTCGCATCTTAAAAACTGGTTTAATTTTTTGATCATTCATCCCAATAAGTTTTTGAGAACCAGCTCCTCAAATAATTTTTCAATTCTAATGAGGTCCTTTTAGTTAAAAGGAAAAAATAGTTTAAACCTTTGTTTGTACTTTTTTGTATAAATAGAGTTGTATCTTTGTCTCCCCTTTAAAAGAAATTGATAGATTAGTAAAAAAGAAGTTATGAGTGAAGAATTGAGCACTTTAGAAAAAACAGTCCTTAGTGACTATAAATATGGGTTTGTGACTGATATAGAAGCAGATGCAGCTCCTATGGGGCTGAGTGAAGATATTGTCCGCTTCATATCGGCTAAAAAGAACGAGCCACAATGGATGCTGGACTGGCGATTGAAAGCCTATCGTCATTGGTTAAAAATGGAAGAACCCACCTGGGCCAATATTAAATATCCGGCCATTAATTACCAGGATATCATTTATTATTCTGCGCCTAAACAAAAGATAAATCCAAATAACCTTGATGAAATTGACCCCGAATTAAGAAGAACGTTTGAAAAGCTCGGGATTTCCCTGGAAGAACAAAAACGTCTTACGGGTGTAGCGGTGGATGCAGTTATTGACAGCGTCTCTATCGGCACTTCGTTTAAAGAGCAACTGAGGGAGCTGGGTATCATCTTCTGTTCTATGAGCGAAGCGATACAGGAGCATCCCGAACTGGTAAAAAAATATTTGGGTGCTGTAGTTCCTATTACGGACAATTATTTTTCAGCATTGAATTCCGCTGTGTTTAGCGATGGCTCGTTTTGTTATATACCCAAGGGTGTTCGCTGCCCGATGGAATTGTCCACTTATTTCCGGATCAATGCGGAAAACACCGGGCAGTTTGAAAGAACATTAATTGTAGCAGAAGAGGGAAGTTATGTAAGCTATCTTGAAGGCTGTACTGCACCTATGCGTGACGAAAATCAATTGCATGCCGCGGTAGTGGAATTAATAACGATGGATAATGCGGAAATAAAATACTCTACCGTTCAAAACTGGTACCCCGGCGATAAGGAAGGCAAGGGCGGTATTTACAATTTTGTAACCAAGCGGGGAATTTGCCAGGGAAAAAATTCAAAAATATCATGGACACAGGTAGAAACCGGATCTGCCATTACCTGGAAATACCCGGGTGTGATTTTGAAAGGTGATAATTCGGTCGGTGAATTTTATTCAATAGCGGTTACCAATCATCACCAGCAAGCGGATACAGGAACCAAGATGCAGCACCTGGGGAAAAATACAAAAAGCCGTATCGTCTCAAAAGGTATTTCGGCCGGTGTTAGTAATAATAGCTACAGGGGCCTGGTGCATGTGAGCAAAAAAGCGAATAATGCCCGTAATTATTCTCAATGCGATTCACTTTTATTAGGTGATAAGTGTGGAGCACATACTTTTCCCTATATAGAAGTAAAAAATAATTCATCTATTGTAGAGCATGAAGCTACCACATCAAAAATTGGTGAAGACCAGATCTTCTACTGTAATCAAAGGGGTATTGATACGGAAACAGCCGTGGCATTGATCGTCAATGGTTTTGCCAGGGAAGTAATGAACCAGTTGCCAATGGAGTTTGCGGTAGAAGCGCAAAAATTATTGGCGATCAGTTTGGAAGGAAGTGTGGGATAATGTGAAAATGTGCAAATGTGCAAATGTGCAAATGTGCTAATAAGAGACTCATTTAGCTATTTGACCTTTATAAACTTAATAATTCAAGACTTAAATAAAAAGAAAAGATATGTTGTCGATTAAAAACTTACATGCAGGGATTGAAGGGAAAAAAATTTTAAACGGAATTAACCTTGAAATAAAAGCAGGAGAAGTGCATGCCATTATGGGGCCGAATGGTTCGGGAAAAAGTACACTGGCATCTGTGCTGGCCGGCAGAAAAGAATATGAAGTGCTGGAAGGTTCTGTTGAATTTCTGGGAAAGGACCTGCTTGACCTGTCACCAGAAGCAAGAGCCGGAGAAGGATTATTCCTTGCTTTTCAATATCCCATTGAAATTCCAGGATTAAGCACTACCAATTTTATCAAGACGGCTGTAAACGAAGTTCGTAAATACCGTGGCGAAGCGTCACTGGATGCTGTTTCGTTTTTGAAACTGATGAAAGAAAAAATGGCTTTAATGAATATTGACCAGGCTTTGCTGAGCCGTTCATTGAATGAAGGTTTTTCCGGCGGTGAGAAAAAACGCAATGAAATTTTCCAGATGGCTATGCTGCAACCTAAGCTGGCTGTACTGGATGAAACCGATTCAGGATTGGATATTGATGCGATACGCATTGTAGCTAATGGAGTAAACAAATTGCGGGGGAAAGACAATGCTGTATTGGCGGTTACTCACTACCAGCGCCTGCTGGATTATATCGTGCCTGATTTTGTGCATGTATTGTATAATGGACGTATTGTAAAATCGGGTCCTAAGGAACTGGCATTGGAACTGGAAGAAAGAGGATATGATTTTATTAAAGAGGAAATTAATGTAGGGGAAGAGGTATAAGACGAAGAAGGAAAGGATGAGATTAAGGTTGAGATTGAGGTTAAGTGAACAAAAAGAAAAGTAGCAAAAACAAAAACCCTCTTTTAACTCCTTCTCTCTTTGAATGCTTAGCTAAAAAATAGAATAACATGAACACGATAGAATATTTTAAAGAACGGTTTGATCAGTTGCAGGCTGCAGATGCTGATAGCGGCTTAGCTGTTTTACGGAAGAATGCGTTTGCTGATTTTAGTAAGATGGGTATTCCTACAGCAAAGCATGAAGAATGGAAGTACACACGAGTGGGCAGCCTGTTCAATAAGGAATATGCATTTCCTGTTAGCAAAACAACAGATTTACTTACACCGAAGGATATAGATGCAATTCGGTTGCCGGGTCATGAACAGGCCCATGAATTAATATTTGTAAATGGGGAAATCTCTTTTCCGCTTTCAAAAATTATATCTGAAGAGCTGATCATATTGTCATTAGAAGAAGCCGCAGCCAATGAATACAGGGATATTGTTTCAAAACATTTTGGACATAGTGCCAACTATTTAAAGGATGGCATCCATGCGCTTAATACTGCATTTGTCCAGGGCGGTGTTTTTATCCAGGTAAAAAAAGGAAAGGTTTTGCAACATCCATTGTACATCTATAATATTACTGATGCCAGGACAAATAATATTTTATCACAGCCCCGCAGCCTGGTGCATGTCAGCGAAAATGCGCAGGTACAATTGGTGGAAACCTATATCACTATTGGTTCGGAAGAAAGTTTTACCAACCAGGTGATGGAAATAATAGTGGAGAAAGATGCGGTGATGGAGTATTACAAAATTCAAAATGAATCCAGTCATAGCAGCAATGTAAGCACTACGCATATCCGGCAGGTAGCAAAAAGCTATACGCATACCGTTACTATTTCGCTGGATGGCGGTATTGTCCGTAATAATCTCAACGTAGTATTGGATGCCGAACATTGCGAGTCCCATTTATATGGATTGTATTTTCAAAATGGGCAAAGCCACATTGATAATCATACCCTGGTAGATAATGTAAAACCAAATTGTTTCAGCAATGAATTTTACAAAGGCATCATAGATGATAATGCTACTGCGGTTTTTAATGGGAAAATATATGTACAACCCGATGCGCAGAAAACAAATGCGTATCAATCCAATAAAAATGTGTTGTTATCAGATACCGCCAGTGTAAACGCAAAACCACAATTAGAGATTTTTGCAGACGATGTAAAATGCTCGCATGGTTGTACGGTTGGTCAATTGAACGAAGAGGGATTGTTTTATTTGCAATCAAGAGGTATTACGGAGAAAAATGCAAGGTCCTTATTACTCCAGGCATTTGCAGTGGATATACTGGAGCACATAAAACCCGTGGCCATTCGTGAATATGTCAACAGGTTGATTTCAGAACGTTTAGAACTTAATATATCATGATTGAGTCTTCAACAATACAAAAAGGCATTGATGTATATGCCATCCGGCAACAGTTTCCGGTTCTGAACCGGGAAGTGAAAGATAAGCCGTTGGTATATTTTGATAATGCGGCTACTTCACAAAAACCGCAGCCGGTAATTGATGCGTTAGTGAATTATTATACTCGTTACAATGCAAATATTCACCGGGGCATTCATACATTGGCAGAAGAAGCAACTGCTGCTTTTGAAGCCACCCGTGATACTGTTCAGCAATTCATTCATGCTGCATCAAGAGAGGAAATCATTTTTACAAGAGGAACTACGGAAGGTATCAACCTTGTCGCCAATACATGGGGCAGGCAAAATATCAAAGCAGGAGATGAGATAATTATTTCAACCATGGAACATCATTCCAATATTGTTCCCTGGCAAATATTATGTGAAGAGAAAGCCGCCATTTTAAAAGTGATCCCTATCAATGATGAAGGTGAATTATTGATGGATGAGTATAAAAAATTGCTGGGCCCAAAAACGAGATTGGTTGCTGTTGCGCATGCATCCAATGCACTTGGGACTATTAACCCGGTAAACGAAATTATTGAAGCCGCTCACCAGGCAGGTGCTGTTGTTTTAATAGATGGAGCACAATCAACCGTGCATCTTGATATTGATGTGCAACAAATGGATTGTGATTTTTTTGTTTTTTCCGCTCATAAATTATATGGCCCTACAGGCATGGGCATCCTGTATGGTAAAAAAAGTTTGCTTGAAGCCATGCCTGTTTTTCATGGTGGCGGGGAGATGATCAAAGAAGTGACATTTGAAAAAACGACTTATAATGACCTGCCTTACAAGTATGAGGCAGGAACACCCAATATTGCTGATGCTATTGCATTTAAGACGGCCCTGGATTTTATCAACCAAACCGGGAAAGAAAATATACGGAAACACGAGGAAGAACTCCTGCGTTATGCAACTCAGCAATTAGAACAGTTGCCGGGTTTAAGGATCATTGGCACCGCCAAAGAAAAGCTAAGTGTTGTATCCTTTGTAATAGATAAAATTCATCCACAGGATATAGGTATTTTATTAGATAACCAGGGCATTGCTGTACGGACAGGTCATCATTGTACACAACCCCTGATGGATCGTTTTGGAATACCCGGTACTACAAGGGCTTCTTTTGCAGTGTATAATACGAAAGAAGAAATTGATCAATTAGTTGCCGGGTTAAAAAAAGTAATAAAAATATTAACCTGAACTATGAGTGATCAAGAAACTATACATGAGATAGAACAAGAAATAGTAGAAGAGTTTTCCTTGTTTGATTCATGGGACGATAAATACGAATACATTATTGACCTGGGGAAAAGATTGGCTCCATTAGAAGATCAGTATAAAATTGATGAAAATAAAGTGAGAGGATGCCAATCGACAGTTTGGTTAGTGGCGGATTATCAACAAGGCAAAATTTTTTATAAAGCAGAGAGTGATGCGGTGATCGTAAAGGGATTAATAAGTATGTTGATAAGGGTATTGTCCGGCCACAGTCCTGATGAGATCATTGAAACAAAACTGGATTTTATTAAGCAGATAGGAATGACGACTCACCTGGCACAAACCCGTTCGAATGGGTTGCTGGCAATGGTAAAGCAAATGAAAAATTTTGCATTGGCCTATAAAATTAAAAACGCTGCCAAAATTTAAGATCATGGACACAGAAGCATTGAAACAAAAAGTAATAGAATGTTTATATACGGTGTTTGATCCGGAGATACCGGTAAATATTTATGAATTGGGATTGATTTACGAGATAGATATTTTGCCGTTGAATAATGTGCAGATTGTAATGACGTTGACTTCACCAGCTTGCCCGGCGGCTCAATCCATACCGGTTGAAGTAGACCAGAAAGTCCGGCAAATTGAAGGCGTGAATGATGTACATGTAGCTGTTACATGGACACCGCCATGGGATAGAAGCATGATGTCAGAGGCAGCGCAGTTAGAATTAGGAATGTTATGATCTATCGGGCTCTATAAATAAATTACTTGATATATGAAAATAACAGCACAGGAAGAATACGGTTTACGCATACTGATACGCATTGCCAGGAACGAAAAAGGTATGAGTATTCCTCAATTGAGTGAAGCGGAGGGTTTGAGTGATCATTATGTTGCGAAACTAACCAGGGTTCTTCGTATGGAAGGGTTTATTAATAGTTCTCCCGGGTATAAAGGAGGTTATATGCTGGCCCAGCCTGCAAAAAATATTAATATCAATAAAGTATTGAAGGCTTTGGGCGGAGCTTTGTTTGACAGGGAATTTTGTGGCTTACATTCAGGAAATGTAAAACTATGCACCAACTCCGTGGAATGTTCCGCCCGTTCGCTCTGGCAAATGGTCCAGTATAATATAGATCAGTTGCTGGATAAGATCAGCCTGCATGATCTTGTGAATTCTGAAAAAGAATCCGGGGAAATTTTAAAACAATTGCTTGAGCAAAATAGCCCTGTTAAATTATCTACTCAATAAGCTGTTGCCTGGCTGCCGAAAGAATGACCGAAATATAATTTGCCGGAATACAATTGATTCGTTGCTTCTTTACATTACATATACTTCATTGCTTCATATCCCAGCAGTCTGCGCCATAGGGCTATTTGGCCAATGCAGTTGGCTTCCCGGTAAATAATAAAAGTGATGAGATCATAATAAGTCATCCTCATACCCGGCATCATTTCGAAAGATTCGTTCAATTTTTCGTTTTTTACATTGAGAAGCGTATCTCTTAGTATGGGTGTGATGTTTCCCCAGTCTTTTTTGAATACAGCCAGTGATGGATAAGTAGCTTCATCCTTGATACCCTGGTTGTTCTTAAAAAGATCGTGTGCTTCCTGCTTACCCTCTGCGCCAAGTGTATTGGCAATCTCATATCTCTGCTCAACAAGGCTGCCAGTCAACCAGGCGATATGATTTGCTTTTGTGTTTAACCGGTTATGTGTATCGCTATCTGAAATGCCCTCAATAGCGCTTGAGAAAAACTTTGTATGCATATCAAACAGATCAATGAGGGAATTCATTCTGCTGCTTATTGCTTTTGTTTCCATTTCATTTTTAGTTTAGTAGTAATTTAATAGATACCGCCTGGTTTCACGTTGCATCTTTAATGCCAGAGATACACTTGTCTTATTTCAGGCCTTGACTTTTTTTTTAAAAGCAGGCCATGAATATTTTTTAATTGACGGGTATGCCTTTGTGTATGATAGATTGCAAACCAGATCCATTCGGCTCTTGTAAACTCTCCAAATCCCGGCAGCTCGAATGTTGTACAGGTTTCCGATAAGTTCAGGGTTTTAATTGCTGATACCAGCTTCGTCATTATTTCTTCTAAGGCATTTAACAGTTTTTCTTTTTCCATTGGTGAATTGCCGGGCAATACAAATTCAGGAGACTTCATTTTTGTTTCAAAATCTAAAAACATGGCTTTGATTGCTTCTGCTTTTCTATCGGGCGGCCTGTCAGTTGGTTTTGTGGGTGTATAAAGCATTTCCCATACACCCGAATCCGATTTTAATATATGATCTGAAACCTGTGCCGCTGTCCAACTGTCTTCAAACGGAATGCTGTTAAATTGTTCGTGCGGGAAAGCTGAAACGGTCTGCAGCAATTCGCCGGCTGTTTCTTCTATTTCAAGCAAAATATCTTTTGTCATGACCATTTATTTAAAAAATTATTTAGCTGTTTCGTTATGCAAAAAGCTTTTGATCTCTCCTGGGAGTGTAAAAGTAAATTTCTTGCTTTTGAGGAACGGGGTGCAAATACGGCAATTTAAGGGGTTGATTCCGACATTGATTTTAGTTATTTTTGGTACCTGATTTTCCCAGGCAATAAAAACAAACTAATGAAACATATATCAATCCTGGTTCCCAAAGGAGCTATTTTAGGCAGTCTTGAAGGCTCACGCCAATTATTAACCCAGGTAAACCAGTTTTATAAAGCCAGGGGAGAATCCCCGGTATTTAAAGTACAGTTAGTAGGTGTTTCAAAAGAAATTCCTGTAACTGGCGGTTTGTTTACAGTTCATGCAGACGAAATATTACAAGATGTAAAAAAAACCGACCTTATCATTATACCTGCTATTGATGGAGAAATAAATGCTGCGATAGAAAGTAATAAAGAATTTATTCCATGGATTATAAAACAATATAAAAGCGGGGCCGAAGTAGCAAGCCTTTGCCTCGGTGCTTTTTTACTGGCATCAACAGGTTTAGTAAGCGGAAGGAAGTGCGCCACGCATTGGATGGCAGCGAATGAATTCAGAAAAATGTTTCCCGATGTGGACCTGGTAACAGAAAAGATCATAACTGATGAACAAGGTATTTATTCAAGCGGCGGTGCGTTTTCTTACCTGAATCTTATTTTATACCTTATTGAAAAGTATGCCAGTCGTGATATAGCTGTTCTTTCAGCCAAAGTATTTGCCATAGAAATTGACAGGGATAGTCAATCTCCTTTTATTATTTTCCAGGGACAAAAGGAACATGAAGATGAGCCGATCAAAAAAGCACAGGTGTTTATTGAAAAAAATTTCCAGGATAAAATTACGGTTGATCAGTTAGCTTCCATGTTTGCGCTTGGAAGGAGAAACCTGGAAAGAAGATTTAAGAAAGCCACTTCCAATACAGTTGTGGAATACATACAACGTGTAAAAATTGAAGCTGCAAAATTGAACCTGGAAAAATTGCGTGAAAACGTGAACGAGGTGATGTATAATGTGGGTTATACAGATCCTAAGGCTTTCCGTACTACTTTTAAAAGAATTACCGGCTTGTCCCCTATAGAATATCGCAATAAATATAACCGGGCGGTATGAGTTAATCCTTAAGGAAGGTTTCTACAACAGTTCATGCCAAAGATAACAGCACAGCCCGGTTAAAATTAATTTGTTCCTAACTTTAATAAAAAAAGAAATGGAAAACCGGGGCTTGCTTTTTATTCCAGATATTAGCGGGTTTTCGAAGTTTGTGAATGAAGTGGAGATCGAGCACAGCCGATTTATCATTCAGCAACTGCTGGACTTGCTGATCAACGCGAATGATTCCGGACTTGAGATTTCCGAGATCGAAGGCGATGCCATTCTGTTTTACAAATTTGGCGAACCGGAGCAACTGAGTGTTTTATACAACCAGGTAGAAAAGATGTTCCGTGCTTTTCACCAATACCTGGTGGCTTATGACAACCGTAAGATTTGCCAGTGCAAAGCCTGCATATCAGCTGTGGACCTTACGTTGAAAGTGATCTCCCACTATGGTGAATTTACTCCGCTGACTGTGCAGCAATTCAATAAGCTCATTG
The DNA here is from genome assembly GCA_036675745.1 of Chitinophagaceae bacterium. Lineage (GTDB taxonomy): Bacteria > Bacteroidota > Bacteroidia > Chitinophagales > Chitinophagaceae > Terrimonas_B. The sequence continues at coordinate 10,193 of JAKFEJ010000241.1, forward strand.
GCAAAGATGTGATCGTAGCACACCAGTTATTAAAAAATGACATACCACAACATGAATATTGGCTGGTGACAAAAGACCTGGATAATCAACCTGTGGAGCTCACCCAATGGATGCACTGGAATAAAAGTTCGAAAGAAACCGAAAACGGGGAGATCAATTTTTCTTACACCCAGCTGGG
>JAKFEJ010000456.1:0-10352 GCA_036675745.1 Chitinophagaceae bacterium
AAAACCAGGAGAATCTTTACATACAACCGGTGTTTTTCCCATTTGTTTAGCTAACTCAATAATAATATGTGTTGTTTCTTCATTCGTATAATCTGTGTTCACCACTTCCACCAGTTTCATTACCGGCGCAGGATTGAAAAAATGCATGCCAATGACCCGTTCAGGATTCTTTATTTTAGATGCAATGTTACTAATAGACAGGGAGGAAGTATTGCTTGCAAAAATGGCTTGACTGTCGTTCAGTTCCGCTAATTGATTAAACAATGAAATTTTTATTTCCGGTTTTTCGACAATAGCTTCAATAATAACATCGGCTTTACAGGTGTGCAGGTCACTGGTATATTGAATCCGGGATTGTATTTTTTCTTTATCGGCCCAGGCTATTTTCTCCTTTTCAACAAGAAACTGCAGGCCTTTGTCAATATTTGCTTTCGCTTTCTCCAATACAGCAAGGTTCAATTCATATAAAATCGTAGAGAAGCCGGCTTGCGCTGAAAGCTGCGTAATACCGCTGCCCATAGTACCGGCCCCGCAAATGCAAATTGTCTGAACCATGATCCGTGAAAATTAAATGGATTAAGGAGTAAAGTTATTACTTGTTTTATTTTAAGAGGGGGCTTATATTTTTCGCTTATCTTAATGTACAAATTATCTTTTATGAACGAACAGCAATCTGATAGCAGTTACATTCCTCCGGCATCTACCACTCTACAACCAGGAATATTCGGAACAAAGATCCCATCGTCGGTTGCATTTGGTATTGGAGTGCTTTTATTTTTTATGCCGTTCCTGGATATCAGGTGTAACAGTATGATCTTGCAAAAGGTAAGCGGCGTACAACTGGCTACCGGATTTCAAATTAAAAGTCCCGGATCTGATAACACGGTGATTGGTGGTTTAGAAAACATGAATGAGAACGATACAAAACTGACTACAAAAGGAGAAAAGAAAGAACCGAACCTGTTAGCTCTTGCAGCGTTGGTCCTGGGTGTTGCTGGCCTTGTACTCTCTTTGCTCAATGCAAAAACTGGTGGAAGCGGGGGTATGATAACAGGGATACTGGCAGCCGTAGCTTTAATAGCCACTATGATAGATGTAAAAAGCCAGGTAAAAGCTGAAATGCCAGACTTGCGTAACAGACCACGGGGAGATGATGTGTCAGGATTTGACAAACTGGGCGATAGCATTTATATCGCTGTTGATTTTACACCGTGGTTTTATATAGCGGTTATTGCTTTTTTGGTTGCAGCATTTTTTTGTTATAAACGAATGCAGGTAAAATAATAGGGGTTTAAATGTATAATCGGAGTTTCGGATTATTCTGAAGATTTATTTTCTTCAATTTTTACAGACAGAAGTGTTTTATACATGTTATCAAGAAAACCTGTGCTGTCTTTGATACTACATTCACCGATAAAGTTCAAGTACCTGTTTTTTAAGGTCGTTTTTGCAGTAAAGAAAAGACTCGGATTTCTTGTATCAGTGATTTTGCTACATGGTGAGATAAAGCTTGCTACTGCAAAAGACCGGGTGTTAATTTCTATAAAATCTTTCTTTATAAACGATATCTTTTCACACAAGATAGCTTCATTGACCAGGTAACCACCGAATCGGCCTGTATCAGTATGGACAAATTTTCTGATAACAACATTATCAGGCGCTTCTTTTATTGGATTATGCGTTATGGTTAATTGGTAAATAGGTCCGGAAATATTATCCCAAAAAAATCCGCTCTCTGCAAACTGAGCATACCTTGTGTCTGAAAATCTATATTGTAATCTTCCACAAGGAAGACAGTCAGATCTATTATACCATTGGTAAAAAGTATCTAATCGGGCTGGAATATTAATGGTTAATAATCCCAAGGTGTCTTTCTGTTCATAATTCTTGTCTATCCCGGTGAGAATAATTTCTTTTTTTGTAAACCCCGTATAATCAATTTGAGGTTTTCTTTCCTTCGGTTGGCAAGAAATAAAAACTGCGATCATAACAGCTAAAACTATTATGATCCCAGTTGCAAATTTAAATGAGAATTTCTTCATAGCTCCATCGGATATACAATTGAACGGAGCGTCGCAACAAATGTTGCTCAGGGAACTAAAGCTGGTAAAATAAATTTCTATATCGAACTCGTAAACTGTTTCAAAAACCGCACATCATTTTCACTGAACAGACGCAGGTCATTGACATCATACTTCAGCATTGCCGGACGTTCGATACCCATACCAAAAGCAAAGCCCGTGTATTTATTAGGATCGATGCCGCAGTTGGATAATACATTCGGATGCAACATACCGCAACCCAAACTTTCTACCCAACCAGTTTTTTTACAAATATTCCATCCGGTGCCGCCACAGATAAAACAGGTTACATCCATTTCAGCGCTGGGTTCGGTAAAAGGAAAATAAGAAGGGCGGAAGCGAACCTTTACATCTTTGCCATACATTTCTTTTACAAAAAAGTATAGCGTCTGTTTCAGATCGGCGAAAGAAACATTCTCGTCAATATATAAACCTTCCACCTGGTGAAAAAAACAATGGCTTCTTGCACTCACGGTTTCATTGCGGTACACACGGCCCGGCATCAGCATCCGGATCGGCAGTTTTCCTTTTTCCATTTCACGTATCTGCACACTGCTGGTATGAGTTCGCAATACCCAATCGGGGTTTTGTTGTATATAAAAGGTGTCCTGCATGTCGCGGGCAGGATGGTGCGGTGGCAGATTCAACGCACCGAAATTATGCCAGTCATCTTCGATCTCCGGACCTTCAGCTACAGCAAAACCTAATCTTTGAAAAATGGATACAATACGATTTTTCATCAGCGTAACCGGGTGCCGGCTTCCGATTGGTGTGGGGTCGCCGGGAAGGGAAAGGTCAATGCTTGAGGTTTGAAGTTCGACGTTTGATGTTCCGTTCTTTAGTTCTTCAAACTTTGCTTCAGCGAACTGTTTAAATTCATTCAGTATCTGGCCGAATTCTTTTTTCTTGTCAACCGGAACGTTTTTCATTTCGCCCATAATGGCTTTTATAATTCCTTTTGTCCCCAGGTATTTAATACGAAATTCTTCTACCTGCTTCTCGTCAGTAGCCATAAACGCTGCGATCTCATTTTTATGATCTTGTATCTGCCTTAACAATTGCTCCATAAGGACGCAAAAATAAGTCAGAACTATGATTTTTAAGATTTAAAAGATTTACCGGAAACCCCTACTGTAAATGTTATCTTTTAATCTATTCAATCTACCCAAATCCCGGTTCAGATATTTATCTTGCATTCATGTCAGACTATCTTAACATTTCCGATTTTCTTTCTCCCATCAACCTTCATGAAATTTCAAATGATGAAGGATATAAAGATGGGCAACTGGGAAAGATCGTTCCTGTTTATGACGAAGAATTTCCAGACCTAGAGGAAGTACAGATTGTATTGGTAGGTTGTGGTGAGCAGCGTGGCAGCGGTATGATTGGCAGTGAAAGCAAAGCGCCTGATATTATCCGCCGTTATTTTTACCAGCTTTTTTACTGGCATACGGACATAAAGGTTGCTGATATTGGTAATGTAAAAGCCGGCTCTTCTTTTTCCGATTCATATGCCGCATTGAAAACAGTGGTGAAAGAATTGATCAATGACGGTAAAACCGTTATTATCCTCGGCGGCTCACACGACCTGACACTGGCGCAATACCAGGCCTATGCTGACAATAAAAAACTGATTGAAGCTTCCTGTGTGGATGCATTGATAGACTTGAATATCGATTCACCTTTTCGCCACGAAAATTTCCTGATGGAAATGCTGACCGGCGAACCGAATTATCTCCGTCATTATAATCATATCGCCTTCCAGAGTTATTATGCACATCCGCGTATGCTGGAAACAATGGATAAACTCCGGTTTGATTGTTTTCGTGTAGGTCATGTAAAAGAAAGCATTGAAGAAATGGAGCCTGTCATCCGCAACAGCGATCTTTTTTCATTTGATGTTTCGGCAATCGCACATGCTTATGCCCCGGCCAACACGGTTTCCCCCAATGGGCTAAATGGCGAAGAGGCTTGTGTATTGCTTCGCTATGCCGGAATGAGCCATACTGTCAAAAGCATTGGCATCTATGGTTATAATGCCCAGCATGATAAAGATGAATTGACAGCTAAACAGATCAGCCAGATGCTTTGGTATGTACTCGATGGGAGAAGCCGCGGCAAACGGGAAGCACAACTGACGGAGAAAGATTCGTTCAATGAATATCATATGGCCTTTGCGGAAGTGCAAACTATTTTTTTGCAAAGTAAAAAAACAGGACGGTGGTGGATGCAGTTGCCCGACAATAAATATATAGCCTGTAGTTATAAAGATTATTTGCTGGCAAGCAGTAATGAAATACCGGAGAGATGGCTGAGGGCACAGGAGAGAGGGTAAACCCCCTGTCTCCGCCAGCTGGCGGATGACTTAGGACGGTGATTTTTTATTTGCCTGCTAGTTCTTTTAAAAGTAAATTTTTGTTGTGTAACGAGCTGCAGTGCTGCTATCATCTTCGTTGCGTCGCACACTTGATCGTTCTGTTCACTATTCAACACAAATTATTCAATACAATTTCAAATACTATATGGAAAACATAATTAAAACAGGCATTTGCTCTTATGGCATGAGTGGAAAATTATTCCATGCCCCATTTCTCGAAGCTCATCCGGGTTTTGAGTTGACGGGTATTGTTGAAAGAAATAATAATGACTCAAGAGAGCGATATCCCCATTCAAAACTTTATCGTTCAGTTGAAGAGTTAATTGCTGATAAGGATATCCGGCTGATCGTTGTAAATACTCCCACACATTTACACTTTGAACAAGTGAAGATGGCTTTACTTGCCGGTAAGCATGTAGTAGTAGAAAAACCATTTACCATCAGGGTAAAAGAAGCCGAAGAGTTAACTGAACTCGCAAAAAAGCAAAATGTACAATTAAGCGTTTATCAGAACCGACGATATGATGGTGATTTTCATGCGGTAAAAAAAGTGGTGGGAGAAAAACTGTTAGGTGACCTGAGAGAAGTAGAGATCCGTTATGATCGTTATCGTCCGGGCTACGGCGGCAAACCACATAAAGAAGGAGAATTACCCGGCGCAGGCCTCATCTATGATCTGAGTCCTCATTTAGTTGACCAGGCCTTACAATTATTTGGCTGGCCCAGGGCATTGTTTGCCGATGTTTGGAAAATGCGGGATGATGTGGTGCCACCGGATTATTTTGAAATGCTTTTTTATTATGACAAATTCCGGGTGCGGCTTAAAGCTACCTGTATCTGCCGGGAGACCGTGCCGGGCTATATGCTGCATGGGATGAAAGGAAGTTTTTTACAACAACGGTCTGATATGCAGGAACAGCAATTACTGGACGGCGTTGTGCCTTCATTAGAAACCTGGTGCCCTGCTCCCTTACAGCCGGATGGATTATTACATACGGAGATAAATGGCGAAGTGATCCGTAAACAACAGACATCTGAACCGGGCAACTATATGGGTTATTATGATGACCTGCATAAGTTTTTGACCGGAACATCTCTTAATCCTGTTCCGGCAGAGGATGGTATTAAAACAATACGCATTATAGAAGCGGCGCTAGAAAGTGCTAAAGAAGGAAGAATAATAAATCTTCAATAAACAATATTCAATGTTCAATTTTCAATGGAAGGAAAAGTTGTTTTTCCCACTCGCCACTTGCCTCTTGCTACTCGCTTCTTGTTCCGTTCAAAAGAAAATAACTAAATCAGCCAATAAAGATGTGCTGGGTGTTGCGGCTTTGCAGACCGCTCATGTTGGCATCAGCATTTATGAACCAGCTACAGGTAAATACTGGTACGATCACCAGGGCGATAAATATTTTGTACCCGCCAGTAATACAAAAATTACAACCTGTTATGCCGCAATGAAATATTTGGGAGATAGCTTGGAAGGTTTGCGCTATGTAGCATTTGAAAATAATAAAAAGGAAAAAAGCTTTTGGATACAGCCCACTGGTGATCCTACTTTACTGCACCCGGATTTTAAAAAGCAGCCGGTAATTGACTTTTTTAAAAAAGATACATCGGCAGATTATCTTTTAACTACCGCCAATCAATGGGAAGATACCCCCTGGGGTGCCGGATGGACATGGGGTGATTATGCTGCTTATTATATGGCTGAAAGAAGCCAGTTCCCCGTATACGGAAATGTGCTACATATTAACGGATCGGATAAAGGCGTCAGCATTGTTCCCGATAAGTTTGAATTCGTGTATGATGGCAAGGAGTCAGCGGGGAATCTTGATATGAACGTCAATAAATACTCCTTTGACCGCGAAAAGGATAGCAATAGATTTTTATGGAAACCGGATTCGGCAGGAATAAAAAGCGAAGAGATACCATTTATTACATCACTTCCTTTGGCAGTGTCTTTACTGAAGGATACGGTGACCGGGCTGAAGTTGTCCCTGTTTGCTAATACTTCATTGATGAGCCCCCGAAAAATTTATTCCCAATCTACTGACTCTATGCTTCGCCTGATGATGCACCGGAGTGATAATTTTTTTGCCGAACAATGCCTGCAGATGGTAAGTCTGAAAAAACTGGGCGTGATGAACGACAGGAAAATTATTGATACTGTTTTAAAAACTGATTTTAAAAACCTTCCTCATCCCCCACGCTGGGCAGATGGTTCGGGTTTGAGCCGCTATAATTTATTTACTCCGCAGGACTTTGTTTTTATTCTGAATAAAATGAAGAATGAATTTGGAATAGAACGTGTCAAAGTTATTTTACCTACCGGTGGAGAAGGAACGATCAGCAGTTATTATAAAGCCGATAGCGGATATATCTATGTCAAAACCGGAACACTGTCCGGTGTCGTTGCCCTCAGCGGTTTTTTATATACAAAAAAAGGGAAGGAATTGATCTTTTCGATATTGGTCAATAATCACCAGGCCTCTGCGACGGATGTAAGAAGAGCGGTAGAAAAATTTTTGCAGGGAGTGAGGAATAAATATTGAACCCCATCCCGACCTTCCCCTAAAGAGGGAAGGCCACCAACGCACAGACCCTTGCTTTTCGAATACTTCTATTGCTTCTTTATTTCTATTGTTAGTCAGCTTCAAAATCAGTAACGTATATTCAATAATCCGGTTCTGTGTGGCTGCAAGTCTTCCGCCGCGGTGGAAGATTTAGAGGGTCTTAAATAACTTCTCCAATTGCTCCTGTTTAAACTCCAAATAAGTAGGATTGCCATCCGGTGTTGTATTCGGTTGTTCGCTTGCAAAAAGATCTTGCACGAGGTTTTTCATTTCTCTTTCAGTTAATCTTACGCCAGTTCTGATAGCTTGTTGCCTTGCCAAGGAACGGATCAATTTTTCCCTTTTGGAAAATTTCATATCCGGATTGAAATGTTTGTATTGTTCTATTAAAAGATCAATAACATATTTTTCATTGCCAGCTTCAAGATCGGCAGGTGTGCCTTGTATGACAAAAGTGTTTTTACCAAACGGTTCTATCATATAACCTAATTCCTGCAGGTCATTCATCAGCTCTTCCAATATCATGGCATCGGCAGGAGTCAGTTCAATAGTTGACGGAAACATGCTGCGTTGTGTAGCGATAGGCTTGCCATTTGCGGCGGCTTTCAACCGGTTATACAATACTCTTTCATGCGCAGCCTGTTGATTTATTAGAATAAATCCTTTCGCAGAAGGAGTGATGATGTAGGTGTTGAGGAGTTGAGTGAGATCGCTGAAGTCTGAGGTCTGAGGTCCGAAGTCTGAAAATACCCTGCTTGTTGAAAATTCTTCTTTTGACTCTTGACTTCCGACTTCTGATTTCTGACTTCCGGTACCCGACTCCTGACTCTGGACTCTGGACTCCGGACTTTCATAAAACTCTCTCCAATGCTTCAACTCACTCTTCTTTCCCGGTTCTATAAAATGCGCCTGGTTTTTTTGCGTAAATCCCTTGAAAAGCGAAGATGAACTTGCTGCTGATTTTTTTTCTTCGGTAAAAGGTTGTTGAATGGAAGAGAGTTGCTGAATAGATGCATCGAGATCAAAATCCAAAGTAGGTGTTACACTAAATTGTGCCAGGGCATGTTTGATTCCTGCCTGCACAAAAGCGTAGACGATCTTTTCATCTTCAAATTTTATTTCCTGTTTGGTAGGATGCACATTTACATCTACTACGGCAGGATCAAGATCAATAAACAATACATACATCGGGAAACTATCCTTAGCGATCATTTCCTGGTAAGCATTCATCACAGCATGATTCAGGTAGGCACTTTTGATAAAACGATTATTGATAAAAAAATACTGATCACCCCTTGTTTTCTTGGCGGTTTCCGGTTTACCTACAAAACCATAAATATTCATGTAATCCGTTTCTTCTTTAACGGTTACTAATTTGGTGTTGTAGTTATTTCCCAATAATTGTATAATGCGCTGTTTCAAGCTTCCCGCTTCCAGGTGAAAAACCTGCTGGCCGTTGCTGGTGAGTGAAAAGAAAATATGCGGAAAGGATAAAGCGACCCGTGTAAATTCATCAACAATATGCCGCATTTCGGCGGCATTACTTTTCAAAAAATTTCTTCGTGCCGGTACATTGAAGAATAAATTCTTCATCGCTATACTGGTGCCATTCGGTGCGGCAATGGGTTCCTGTTTTTTTACGGAACTGTTTTCTACTTCAATATAGATACCTGTCTCATCTTCCGCTCTTTTGCTTTTCATTTCTACCTGGGCCACCGCGGCAATCGAAGCCAGCGCTTCACCACGGAAACCCATCGTACGAATATGAAACAGATCTTCTATCGTCGTTATTTTCGATGTGGCATGTCGTTCAAAACACATCCTTGCATCCGTTTCGCTCATACCGCTGCCATTATCAATTACCTGCAGCAGTGCTTTCCCCGCATCGGCTATAATAAGCTTGATCTCTGTGGCGCCGGCATCCACGGCATTTTCCAGCAATTCTTTTACCGCACTGGCCGGTCTTTGTATCACTTCGCCAGCGGCTATCTGGTTGGCTATGTTATCGGGTAATAATAAAATCTTATCTGGCACAATTAATTTCTCCGGCGGCAAAAATAACAATTTGCTTTTTAAGCAACTATTGACTGTTTGATAGCATCAAAAGAATTAATTTTAGCGATGTTTGATCACATCAAATAAATTTATACCATGATGATAAAAAGGCTATTGTTTTTGCTGGTTTTTGCGGCCCCTTTTCTTTCCGGTGCTCAATATAAAAGTAGTCTCTCCGCGAAGGATTGGGTAGATAGCGTCTTTAAAAGTCTTAGTAAGGAAGAAAAGATCGCTCAATTGATGGTTATAAGGGCACATTCCAACCTTGGCCCGGATCATATAGCCAAAGTGACGAATGATATTCAAAAATATAATGTAGGTGGTTTATGTTTTTTCCAGGGTGGACCGGTAAGACAGGCCAACCTGACAAATGCTTATCAAAGCATGGCAAAAACACCGTTGATGATAACAATTGATGGCGAATGGGGATTGGGTATGCGACTTGACAGTGTTACTAAATTTCCTTACCAGCTTACCCTGGGTGCATTGAAAGAAGATGATCTTGTTTATAAAATGGGTCTTGCTGTCGGTGAACAGTGTAAGCGGATCGGCGTGCATGTTAATTATGCACCGGTAGTAGATATAAATAATAATCCCAACAATCCTGTTATTGGCTATCGCTCTTTTGGAGAAGATAAAAACAAGGTTGCTCAATTAGGCGTGGCTTATATGAAAGGAATGCAGAATGCGGGTATCATGGCCTGCGCCAAACATTTTCCCGGTCATGGCGATGTGGATGTTGATTCGCATTATGATCTGCCCGTTATCACTAAAAGTATTGAGCAGTTAGATGAAATGGAATTGGTTCCTTTCAAAGCATTATTCGCCGCGGGAGTGGGCAGTGTAATGACGGCGCATCTCTCCGTTCCTTCCATAGATAATACAACTAATAAAGCAACATCTATTTCAAAAAACGCGGTAACGGACCTGCTAAAAGAAAAACTGAATTATAATGGCCTCACATTTACTGATGCATTAGAAATGAAAGGTGTGGCCAAATATTTTCCCGGCGGAACGATAGCAGTAGAAGCATTGGTTGCCGGTAATGATATGCTCTGCTTACCAGAGGACGTTGGCGAAACCATTGATGCGGTAAAGAAAGCTATCAAAGAAAAGAAATTGAGTTGGGATGATATTAATGATAAAGTAAAAAAAGTGTTATTGGCTAAATATGGGCTTGGTTTAAACCAGGTGCAACCTATCGAAACCAATAACCTGCTGGAAGATCTGAATGCTAAAACCAATGCGATCCGTTACGAA
>JAKFEJ010000551.1:0-10350 GCA_036675745.1 Chitinophagaceae bacterium
TGTCTGGCTTTGCAACGCTACACTTTTCTGTTGTTTTCTTCCTATCTGCTGTTCCTGTCGTTTAGCGATCAACTGTTGTGTTTCATTAATAGTAGTCACCTGTTTTTCACGGTAAGCCCGGTAGCTTTTTAAATATGCTACTCTTCGAAGAGCATCATTAAAACTATTGGCGGAAAAAATAAAATTCACATAGTCAAAACTGCTGCGGTTCTTATATGAATAGACAATTGTACGGGCATATTCGGATTTCAACGTATCCAATTGCCTTTGCAAGCGATAAATTTCCAGGTTGCTCCTGTAAAGATCATCGTCTATCATCCTCAGCTCTTTGTTAATCGTGCTGATATATCGCTCCTGCAGGGTGATCTTACGGGCCAGCATATTCAACTGACCTAATGATTGTTTTGTCTGTCCTTTTACCTTATTGTACATCCCCTGTATTTCCTTCAACTCATCCTGTATTTCTTTTCTTTCTTTTTCTAATTCGGCTTTCTCTCCGGCCTGCGCCAAAAGAAGACCAGTGGCCCCTAAAAATAACAGAACTGTAAGAAGTGATTTTCGCATGTTCATATTTTTGGATGAGTAAAAGGATTATGGAACAGAAAAGTTATAACGACATTACAGTAAATAAATTATCCTTTTAATTTCGTTTATAGTTTTTTGGTATTGAAAAAGGAAAACTTAACGTTTCATTAAAATCATAGGATTTGAAATCAAGTTTGATATCCAGGTTAGATTTCTCCGCTACGGTGATTCTTCGCTTTTTAGAAAAAATAACTCCTTTCTTGTTCTCATAATCACTATAGCTCAGGTTGCAGGTGCGGCTCCTGTTTTTATCAATATCATCCAGCTTGCTGTTTTCAATTTTTGATGCTTCATTTAAAGTGAGCAGGTTTTTAAACCAATTACCCATGCTTAATAAAGAAACAGTATTTCCTGTTTTTGAATAAGACACAATAGTGCTATCAACAAATGCAGGATTACCAATTAAAATATCCTGTAATGAATGCAGATCAAGTGGCAGTGCTGTTACTTCTTGCAGGTACGCCACACTCCGGGCCGTATATACTTTATCCTGTTTATTTAAGATCCTGACAGAGTCTTTGGTAATATAAGCTCTCAATCCTTCAATGCCGAAAATAGCAGTGATAGATATCCAGATCGCACTGTCCTTATACATCCGGAGATTTGCATTCACATCATATTTTTTACCATCAGTACCCTGGTAGTCTACATTAATTTTTGCGGAGAATGTATTAAAATTGATCTTACCGGCCTGCATCTTGTTTACGGCCTGCCGGATGAATATAGCTGAATCTTCTCCTGAGCGGTCCGCAACAGGAATTGACACATGTACTGAATCTTTTTTTGCAATAGCTGTTTGTATTTTTCTTGTTGACCTGCATGAAGCCATCAGGCAACTTGCTATCATCAACATAATTAATATTCTCATCATTATCGTATTAAAAATGTTTCCGGTTTCCGGTTACTTGTTCCCGGTTTCTTTATCCGGAAAGTCATTCCAATTATCCTCAACCCGTCAATTGCAAATGTTTCCGGTTACCGGTTACTTGTTTCCTGTTTCTTTACCCGGAAAGTCATTCCAATTATCTTCAACCCATTGAATGAACTTGTTTATTTTTTTGCTTAAGACATCATACTCTTGCTTTAATGTTGTAAACAGGTGAGTGTCTTTCAGCGATTCTGTTTCAAACAAAAAATCTAAATGAATTATTGTTTCGTCGCATTCGGATTGGGCATAAATCAAATATTTTATAAAATCGGCTTTGTATCTTCTTCTGCCATATCCCTCAACAATCATTGATGTTACAGATTTTGATGAACGGCGTACCTGGCCACCTTCTTCAAATAACTCAAACCTGGGCAAAGTAAGGCTCATTTTATGAATGACTATTGCCAGGCGTTTTGATTTTTTGTAAACTTCTAAATCTCTTCATACTTTAAAAGAAACGTTTAAACCAGAGAGTTCAGGTAACCGGAAACCGGTAACTGGCAACCGGCAACCAAATCACTGCTTTCCTGTATGGCCAAACCCCCCGGCATTTCTTTCAGAAACCTCCAATTCTTCAACAGGTTTCCATATGGCCTGCTCCACTTTTTGAACAACCAGTTGTGCAATGCGGTCACCATGTTGTATGACCTGTTCTTCCTGTGAAAGGTTGATTAAAATAACCTTAACTTCTCCGCGATAATCCGCATCAATAGTTCCCGGCGTATTCAGGCAGGTAATACCTTGCTTTATAGCCAGTCCGCTCCGGGGACGAACCTGCACTTCATAGCCTTGTGGAATTTCAATAAAAATACCTGTAGGCACTAATGCTCTTTCCAAAGGCTTCAGGGTTTGTGCAGTATCCAGGTTGGCTCTTATATCCATGCCCGATGAACCGCTGGTAGCATACTCAGGCAATGGATTGGAAGATGTGTTTATGATTTTTATTTCTATTGATTTCATGGTTGCAAATATAGTGTTGATAAGTTGATTGGTTAATAAGTTGATTAGTTGTCTGGTAATAAATTGAACCGATAGAAAATCATCCTAAACAGGAACATTTCAACTTATCAACTTGTCAACTTTTTCAGCATCACCACAGCATGGGCCACCAAGCCTTCCTCTCTTCCTACAAAACCCATTTGCTCTGTCGTTGTTGCTTTGATAGAAATATCTTTCTCTGCTATCCCTGCAATAGCAGCTATTACTTTACGCATTTGTTCCGTATATGGTTTGATCTTTGGTTCCTGCAGGCAAAGAGTAGTATCAATATTTACAATTGCGTATCCTTCGTTTTTTATAAGAGCTATTGTTTTTTCCAATAATATCTTGCTGTCAATATTTTTGTAAGCAGCATCGGTATCCGGAAAATGAACACCGATATCACCTAAACAAAGAGCCCCCAGCAAAGCATCACAGATGGCATGCAGCAATACATCAGCATCACTATAACCGACAGCCCCTTTTGCATGTGGAATTTTTATTCCTCCTATCCAAAGATCCCGGCCTTCTTTCAATTGATGAAAATCAACACCCAAGCCTATTCTATATGCCATTGCTTTACTTTTAGGATGCAAATATAAACTGTTGCTGGTTGTTGGATGCTGGTTGCCCGATACGGGTTGCTGGTAAATAAAAAACGCCTCTTTTATTGAAGAGACGTTTGTAGTATTAAGTCGAACCTTTATTATTCTTCTGCGGCTTCACCATCCAGATCAAACAATACAGAAAAACGCAATGTATTTGATAATGGATTTTGCGTAACGCCACTGCCTGAAGGCAACAAGTAAGAAAAGTTAAGACCGAAAATATTATACTTTACACCAAGACCAGCAGTAAAGTAACGGCGGTTGCCTTTTGTTTTATCTTCAAAGAAATAACCTGCACGCAAAGCAAATTGATTCTGATACCAAAACTCGGCGCCTGCAGATAACTGGAACTCTTTCAACTCTTCTTTAAAACCGCCGGGGGCATCGCCAAAAGAACCGAACCAACTGGCAACAACGCCTTTTTTTCTATAATCGGCAATAAGGGGAGCATCGACATTTTGGTCTCCTGTAAGTTTAGGCGGCGTAGGTACTAAGAGTTTATTAATATCCAGCCCGAATGTCAATTTGTTGTCTTCATTAAAACTTTTGGTCCAGGTGCTTCCTAATCCAAGGTTAGCGGGAATAAAATCTTTGGAATCGGCATTGCCCGTATAAGATATTTTAGAACCGAGATTGGTCATAGTGGCGCCAAATGCGAAACCATCGCCAGCCTCATCTTTCGCATCGTAATAAAAACCAATATCTCCTGCTACGGAATTTCCGGCTTTATAATTGGGATTTCCTGTTGTTGAAACAGCCCCATTTGCAAGATCAGAATTAATATAACGTAAGGCTATACCGAGCCCTAATTTATCTGAAAGCTTTCGGGAATAGCCAACATCAAAGCTAAACTCTCTTGGTTTTCCACTTCCCCACGCATTACCAGCCCCGTCAGTAAACTGGATATTACCCAGGCTGAAATAACGAAGACTTGCATTTACCGCCTGGGTTTCATCAAATTTATAATATCCTGATAATGAAGCTAGATAAACATCGTTAACCAGGTTTTTCAACCAGGGAGTATAGGTAGCGGCAATACCACCTTTTGATTCATTAAAAGCCACTTTTCCAATATTCCAAAAGCCACTCGAAGCATCAGGTGATGTGGCAACGCCTATATCACCCATGCCACCGGAACGGGCATCAGGCGAAATACGCAAAAAAGGAACAGCAGTTGTAACTACATTGATTTCCCCGGCAGGGCCCTGTGATTTTGCAACGGGTAAAATTCCACAAAAAAACAAAATTCCGGCAGTTAGCTTCCAAGCAATTGGTCTCATTAGAAAATACTTTTATAATTGAACTTTGAACAAGTTGGTAAACGGGGTCGAAAGTATCGAATTTACCAGTATCTAAAAAATGACCGGTTTTTCAACCCTTTCTCTTCGCAATTTGCCCGGAGCAATAACAGTTAATTTATAAAATAAACACATCTGCCAGGCTTGTCTTCATACTGGTCTCTCCCCCGTTCCATTCAGTTCACTTGAACGGTTACCTGATGTATTTATTGTCTGTTGAAAAGTTTTTATTACTCTTCCGGGGCACTTGTAAATATCTGTAAGCGAACCTGTAAGTCCTGCCCGGGTTTGTTGAGTTCCAACCAGAATTGCGTTCTGGTTGTAAACGTGTTAGGATAATTTGATACATGTTTAATCCTGGTTCCTCACATTTTGCTACAACGAACTCCGGCACCAATTCATTGGAATTATTCAGCACATCCACTGTCCCGCACATGCTTTGAACAGTTTTGGTCCCCCGTTTCATATAATAATGGTACGATGAGGATGCCAGGTTAACTGCATTAATGCCAGGCTTAAAAAAAAGGAATATCTATTACATAGATACCCGTTTCTTTTACACCTATTTTGTACCAGCTACCGGTGGTCAAACGGAATTAGATTTATAGGTGCACTCAGCCATTTCCATTATAACTATCCTCCTTGGCCGACTTGTAGCAATGTCTCCCGGCAGCATAATACAAAACTCCGGTTTTAATCGGGAAATAACGATGCGAAAAAGGTAATTACACTAAAAAGCTTGCAATGAAAGTAATTATATTCGCAATTCAGTAGAAAATGGGCTGCTCAAACAATAATTTTATCTCATTATCCGTTAAAATTATTCCAATTCGTAGGTTTATGCAAAAAACAATGAAAGTGAAAAACTTAGCAATCCTCTTATCCTGTGTGGTGCTGATGGCATCGTGCAAAAACAGCAATCTTTTTAAAAAGAAAAAAGACAAATCAGACGTTACCGGCTGGAACTACAATGATAAGAACATGGGTGGTTACCAGGTATCAAAAGCTAAAGATCAGCAAACTGGCCCCGGTCTCGTTTTTGTTCAGGGCGGTACCTTCACCATGGGTCAAACTGACGAGGACGTAATGGGCGACTGGAATAATATTCCACGCCGTGTTTCTGTTCCGTCTTTTTATATTGACCGTACTGAAGTAGCCAATGTTCACTATCGTGAATACCTGTTCTGGCTAAACAAAGTTTTTGATCCTTCTGATCCGGTTAATCAACCTATTGTTGAAGGAGCATTGCCAGATACCCTGGTATGGAGAAGCGAATTGAGTTATAATGAACCCCTGGTTGAGTTCTATTTCCGCCACCCGGGCTTTAATAATTACCCTGTAGTTGGTGTAAGCTGGAAACAAGCTACTGATTTTTGCTTGTGGAGAAGTGATAGGGTAAATGAAGGTATCCTCCTGGAAAAAGGTTATATCAATAAACAAGGTTTACAAGGACAGCAGGGAAGCAATAATTTCACTACTAAGTCCTATTTGCTTGACCTGTATCAAACAGCCCCTGGTAAGACAGCTACTTCTAAAAAGAATCCTTTACAAACTCCAACCGGGCAACCTCGTACAAAAGTTTCAATGGAGGATGGCTTGTTAATGCCGAATTACCGTCTGCCTTTTGAAGCAGAATGGGAATATGCCGCTTACGGTCTTATTGATCAAAATCCAAGGCCCAGCACAAAAGAAGGTAAACGTGGAGAAGAATTGCAGACAAACAAACAAATATACCCCTGGTCACAAAATGTAAATGGTCTTCGTGATACACGTCGTGGTAGCTGGCAGGGTCAGTTCCTGGCCAACTTTAAACGTGGATCAGGTGATAATGCCGGTGTTGCAGGAGGTTTGAATGACCGGGCTTTTTATACGGCTGATGTAAAATCTTTTTATCCCAACGGTTTTGGTCTTTTTAATATGGCAGGTAATGTAAGTGAGTGGGTTCAGGATGTGTACAGGCCTCTTTCTTCTATGGATTTTGATGATATGCCGGCTCCTTTCCGTGGTAATAAATATGAGAAATTATATAAAAACGAAAACGGGGAAGCAGAGATCAATGATACTACCGGTCGCGTAAGAATGGTAGCTGTAACAGATGAAGAAAGCAAAAACCGTCGTAACTATCAAAGAGGTAATGTGATCAACTATTTAGATGGTGATACCGCATCGATGGCCAGTTATGGTTATGGCACTACTACATTGGTAAGCGATAAATCAAGAGTTTATAAAGGTGGTAGCTGGAATGACAGAGCTTATTGGTTAAGCCCTGGTACACGTCGCTATCTTGAAGAAGAGCAGGCATTAAGTACCCTTGGTTTCCGTTGCGCAATGGACCGTATGGGTAGTCCTGAAGGAAACGGACGCAAGGTCGGCCAGCATTTTCCAACAAAAAGACAGAAAAAATAATTTTTTTGATAGCCCTGAAAAACCCTTCGCCCAAACGAAGGGTTTTTTTATTTTTTCAGTTCACAACAGTATTTGTTCTAAAAAGATAATTTACCATTTATTTTTTCAACAGCACATGAGCATAAGTGCAGAAATAAGGATTAGGATATTTTAAAAATAGTTTCGTTTTTATTTTCTCCAAAAAATTTAATGGTTTAATCCTGCGATAGTAGCTATGCCCAAAATAACCTGTATAGGATAGCACTTCATACTTTAATTCTTTAAACCTGCTAATTTGTTTTTGGGTAGGGCCAAAACACCATTTATAATACGCTTTAAACTTACCATGTTTCTCCTGTCGTCTGAATGGTTGAAGTTTGACTAATATCTTTTCACTTATCGTTTCAGGAATTACCAGATTAATGAAAGATGGAAGGCTTGTTATACAAGCAAAAAAGAAATATGCTTGTCCGCCAGGTTTCAGGAGTTTATAAACATTTGTATAAAATAAATGCGGGTCTTTTATATGCTCTAATGTCATTTGGGCAAAAATAAAATCATATTGTGTTGTTGGGTTTATTGGCTGTTCAAAATCCATCTGTATCTTTTTATATCCTTCGCCTGCTTTCGCCAATTCATCTGTTGATACATCTATTACATGATATTGCAAGTTTTGCTTTTCCACAAAATCCAACACTAATAAAGGATTAGCCCCACCGCCTATTTCGCCAATATTCTTAAATCCATTTTGTATAATAAGATTTTGAACCCCTTCATTAAAATCTTTCCATGCATAAAACCCCGGAGCAAATTTTATTTCCATGCGGTGTATTTTTCTTTCCGGCAAAATAACTTAAAATAAATGAACTTAGATTTGCCTGAGACATCTTCTTTATCAGTTCATAAATACAGTAATTTCTCCCGTTAAACTTATTTTTGCTTTATGCAGATTGAACAACTTTACACTATTTATCAGCAATATCCATCTGTACAAACGGATACCAGGAAATTAAAGGCAGGTGATATTTTCTTCGCATTAAAAGGCGGCAACTTTAATGGCAATCATTTTGCCAAACAAGCCATTGATAGGGGTGCTGCCTATGCAGTCATTGATGAAAAAGAATTTGAAATACCCGGCAAGACTTTTTTAGTTGACGACGCACTAACCACGCTGCAACAATTAGCTAAACATCACCGCCAACAATTCGATATTCCTTTTATTGCTATTACCGGTAGTAATGGAAAGACCACTACTAAAGAATTGATTCATGCTGTTCTTTCCACCACTTATAAAACCTATACCACGGAAGGCAATCTCAATAATCATATCGGCGTTCCGCTTACAATCTTAAAAATAAAAAGCGATGCTGAAATAGCTGTTATTGAAATGGGCGCCAATCATCCCGGTGAAATTGCTTCTTATTGCAGCTATACCTTTCCTACGCATGGCCTTATCACAAACATAGGCAAAGCGCATCTTGAAGGGTTTGGGAATTTGGAAGGGGTAAAAAAAGCAAAAGGAGAATTATTTGATTTCTTAAGAGGCCGGCCCCATGACTATGCATTTGTTATGTGGGACTATGATTATTTAAAAGAAATGAGTAAAGGCATCAGCGGGATCATTAAATACGGAACGCAGGCGGATACACATATCACTGGACAAGTGAAAAAAAGTGAGCCCTATCTTGAAGTAGAAATAACACAAGGGCTCGACGATCCTTTTATTCAAACAAAACTCGTTGGGGATTATAACCTGCCTAATATACTGGCAGCCGTTACCGTCGGCAAAACGTTTAAAGTACCCGAAGAAAAAATAAAATCGGCGATTGAAAATTATGAACCTGCCAATAGCCGGTCTCAGTTGATTGAAAAAGGATCTGCTAAAATAATCCTTGATGCATACAATGCGAATCCGAGCAGTATGAAACTGGCAATAGAAAACCTGGCAAAGCTGCAAGCAACTAATAAAGTATTGATCCTTGGCGCTATGGCTGAACTGGGTGCAGAAAGTCTGCAGGAGCATCAAATCATTATAGATCTTATTAAACATAGCAACTGGAAAAGTGTAGCATTGGTAGGTGGTGATTTTTTAAAAATTGACCATCCTTTTTTAAAATTCGAAAATGCCTTGCAGGCAAAAGACTGGTATCAGCAGCAAGATTTTGAAAACACACATTTACTCATCAAAGGCAGCCGGAGCATGCAGATGGAGAATATTCTGAAAGAATAATTTAGTTTGTATATTTTTTTTTAACCGAGGCTCAAAAATCAAATTCTGCCGGTAAGACGGGAAGCCGATAAGAAATGGCAAGTTGAAAATCAAAACTTTCCGTCTTACCGCCTCCCGGCGATTATTGTATTAAAGACTTTTGAGACAGCCTCTGAGGCATAATAATATGGAGATACTTGGCTATATCGCATCTGTATTGATTGGCATCTCATTGGGAATGTTGGGCAGCGGAGGCTCTATACTTACCGTACCGGTATTGGTTTACCTGATGAACGTAAACCCGTTGCTGGCTACAACCAGTTCCCTGTTTATTGTTGGGGCCACCAGTATGATAGGCGGCTTAAGAGCTTATTCCCTAAGATTGGTTGATTTCAGGGCAATCACTGAATTTGGCATTCCTTCGATCTTTTCTATTTTTATCACCCGGCATTATATTCTTCCTTCTTTACCTGACATTATATTCAGCATAGGTAATATGCAGGTATCTAAAGAAATGTTTTTAATGCTTGTTTTCGCCATCCTTATGCTGACCGCTTCTTTTACCATGATCTATAACCACCAGGAGGACTCAGGTCAAAAAGAAATTAGTGTAGCAGATCGTCACAACAAAGTCCTTCCTCTTGTTTTATTAGGTATCCTGATCGGTTTTATTACAGGCTTGCTGGGGGCAGGTGGTGGTTTTCTCATCATCCCTACCCTTGTACTTTTTTTAAAATTACCAATGAAAAAAGCGGTAGGGACATCACTCCTGATCATCGCCATCAACTCTCTTTTTGGTTTCCTGTTCAGCCTGAAACAATTTGAGTATAACTGGACGACCTTAATTCTGTTTACTATTCTGGCGGGGGCAGGTATTTTTATTGGCAGCAAACTGGCGGAAAAAATTTCCGGCACTTCCCTGAAAAAAGGATTTGGATGGTTTATTCTTATTATGGGAATTTATATTATCGTTAAAGAACTTTTTTTGCAGTAGCCTTGTATTAATAAAGTTGACAGTTAATTGTTGACAGATGACAGAGCCGAAACCTTAATCTGCAACTTAAATCAAACAAAAGCTATGAATATACTTGATTGGATCAGCCAGCCCTGGCCCTGGTATGTATCAGGCCCGTTGATCGGGCTTACTGTTCCTGCCTTGCTTTTGCTTGGCAACAAAGCATTCGGTGTGTCTTCATCACTGCGGCATATTTGCGCTGCCTGCATTCCTGCAAAAATTCCTTTCTTTCAATATGATTGGAAAAAAGAAATCTGGAATCTATTTTTTGTAACAGGCATTTTATTGGGTGGATTAATAGTCACTTTGTTTTTACAAAATATAGAACCGGTACAGGTAAGCCC
>JAKFEJ010000669.1:0-10325 GCA_036675745.1 Chitinophagaceae bacterium
CGCGGCGGATAAATCTGTGTTTATCCGTCAAATAGTGTGTTATGCTCAATATTGATGGGCTTTCCGTTATCACAGATTGAAATTTCTTGAAAATCCGTTCAATCCGTGTCATCCGTGTGCTGTGTTATTCTGATTTTAATGCGTCTGCCCTGCAGGTGATCGTCTGTTGAGCATTTTGGTGTTATAGGAATAGTAGATTTGCAGGCAATGACCAACCCACTGCACAAAATTATAATCTCCTTATTGCGAAATACGAACCCGGCCCGGGAAATACCGCCAGCATACAAAGAGCTAACTGAAACGATCCGTTTTTATCACACAACAATCAATCAGCATATATCGTATTATGCCAAACTGCCCAACAGCGATAAGCTCCGTTTTTTAAAGCGGGTCCATTATTTTAAAAACAGTAAAACGTTTCATTTTACGGGTATGGAACCTAAGCCGGAGATGACGGTGCTGGTAAGTGCGGCAGCCGTACAGCTCACGTTTGGTCTAAGAAGTTACCATCTGCCATTCTTTAAAAACATTTATATATTGCCCGATGCATACCAGGCAAAAGAGTTTAATGAATTAGTAGTGGGTCATGTATCGGTAAACGGAATTTTCATTTCGTGGAAATATTTCCGACTGGGTTTTGAAAATGATAAAGATGGTGTGAATACAGCATTACACGAAATGGCACATGCACTTCGTCACCAAAACCAATTAAAAGAGTTTGGAATTGATAAAGAATTTAAAACTGATTTTGCAAAATATACACGGCATTACGGACCGGTGCTTATTGAGGCCTTATTGCACCGTCGTAGTTTTTTACGCAGTTATGCCTTTACCAATTTTGAAGAGTTTTGGGCGGTAAGTGTAGAAGCTTTTTTTGAACTACCGGCAGAGTTAAAAAAAAATTTGCCCAAAATTTATGACGCTTTATGCGAAGTACTCAACCAGGATCCGCTTACTAAAAAATGCAACCCCATTTGAAAGGGATAGCATAATGCTGCTCTCCGAAGTCTCCGTTGCCCTTGGTGTTTCTAACTACTATCATTTTTTAATCAGGGGTTGTTCGTCCCGGTGGTATTATCACCAAGGGCCATCATCAGCAACGCTTTTCCTTTCTCCCCAAAATCCAGTGATAAGGCTGCTTCTTTGCCTGGCCCGGTCATTTTACTCCATGTTTTCTGTAAAATCCTGATCACCATCTGGTCATCATGCTTTGTAATAAAATCTTCGTATTGAAACTGAAGAAATACCAAACACAACGCATTTTCCATTACCTGCACTACTTCATCCCCCCGAAGATTTTCTTTAAGCAGAATATGCCGCACTGCATTTATTTCTTCTTCCTGGTAGCCGGCTTCTGACAATAATTGTCCGGCTTCATCCGCATGGAATTTTGCAAGGTCGTTCCGCCATTTGTAATAACCCGCTTTTCCCGGGGGATATTGGTTTCTCGGAATTTTCCATCTTCCAATATGCTGACATCTTGATGCCAGCAGCAAATCCCCGCCGGCCTGTGGCTCCAGCTTTTTTACCCATCCATATAATTGCATGGCATAAAAGTATTCAGCAGGATATGCAATACTATCCCATGTTATAAAATTCGGATCCTGCTTATTATAAGCATCAAACAGTTCCAATGCTTTTTCAATCCTTTCTGTGCTCATACCCATATCTTTTTTTCTTATAGCGTTTACCAAAAATAAAAAATACACGGCTGCATAAGGAAAAAATATTCACCATTTACCTGCAATAAATAGTCAGGTATTCTACTAAGAAAAAGAAGAAAGAACTGTTACAGATTGTCGCCAGGGTACTGTCAATGCACCAATTTATCGGTAAGCCCTCGTTCTGGATATCCTATGACACCTCGCGGCAATGAAGTAAATTAAAAAGGGTTGTTTAACTTCATCCTATTATGGTGACTGTTTTGCAGATTTTTTTTGTCCTGGGATTGATTATTATAATAATTCTGTTTGTATTTAGAATGAGAAGAGCAAAAGAAACCGTTTCTCTGCCTGAGAATTACAGGGAGTTGCTTAATGATTACGTAAAATTTTACCGGCAGCTTGATGAGGAAGGAAAAAAGATGTTTGAACAAAGAGCTGAACATTTTTTATCTGCCGTGCAAATAACCGGGGTAAACGCTATTGCCGAAGATATTGACCGCTTGTTAATTGCAGCCGGGGCTATTATTCCCGTTTATGCTATTCCCGACTGGCAGTATATAAACCTGCATGAAGTTTTATTATATCCCGGAGCTTTCAATGAAGATTTTGACCAGGGCGGATCGAATCGCCCTATCTCAGGCATGGTGGGCACCGGTGTTATGCAACATGTAATGATCATTACCAAATGGCAATTAAGGCAAGGGTTTATTAATAACAATGATGCTCACAACACCGCTATTCATGAGTTTGTGCATTTGATAGACAAAATGGACGGAACAATGGATGGCGTTCCTGAAATAATTTTAGAGCGGAAATACATAGGCCGATGGAAGAATATTATGGATTCAACTATTTGGCAAATGAAAAATGGCGGATCAGATATTAATATGTACGGGGCCACTAACCAGGTTGAATTTTTTGCTGTTGTTTCCGAATATTTTTTTGAGCGGCCCGACTTATTAAAAGCAAATCATCCTGAATTGTATGAAATGCTTGGAAGGATATATAAAACGGAGAGATGATATGAATGTTTTTTCAGTATAAGACAAGAATAAGACAAATCATGGATGCTGTATGGATGATGTACGGATGCTGTATAGATAGTGTATCAGGAGTGTATCAGTTTGGTAGTTTTACGATACAAGGGCTACCTGGCTGCAATAAGTTAATGTCAATATGACCGTTTACTTTCTCTTTAAAGATGAAACAAAGCTATAGCTGCTACCACCTTACTCCCACTCAAAGCCTGCTTAAAGCCCGGTATAAAGCGTTGGGAGTATATAAAAGAGCCAATTTGTCTGCCCTCCTCTTTTACTTCCGGTATACCTCCTCCTGCTGACTTCCTGTACACACCCGCCTCACAAATAGGGATGCCTGAATTGCGGAAACTTTTTCTTTCGCTCATTAAGGGCTTCCATTTTCTTTTCATCTTCTGCAGGGTCATAAACATTGTCTTTGCCGAAAAATAATTCGTTTTCATGGTAATAAAACAAACACCAGTTGAGTGTCTTGTCGAAGACAAGCACATCATCTCCCGGGAATATAAAAGGAGCATAACGAAGGATCATCTTCCAGCTAGTAAGAATAGCAGGTTCGTTGCTGTTTTGTAAAAGAAAGACCATGGTGCTGAACGGCAGTCCGCGGTGATAGAGCCACTTCTTCAACAACTCCCGGCTTTTATTCTCTCCATAAAACGCATGAAAAGTTTCTACCGTTTTAAAATTCCCTTTTGCAAAAGGATCCCAGCCACCGCCGGTGATTAGTTGAACAATATGTATATAGTCAAACAGGTAATCGGTTGCGTCAGGACTGAGAAAGAAGATCTGGTCCTTCGTCGCTTCCGGCAGGGCATCGAATTGCGCCGCATTACCAAAAATTGTCCAGCCATCAGGCCGGGGGACAGCAAAGTTCTTTATGTTTTCCAGGTCGATCATAGCGGCTGGAGATTTATTTTTATGCGTGTATAAGTATTTTTTCAACCTTTCTTTGCAGCATTCGATTCAATCCATCACCGTCAACTCACTTATAATCTTTGTTGTGAGTCGATGTTTTCTTCTACCGATCATACGAATATATAGCATAGTATGAAACAATACCGCCACTTATTCCAAAGCCTGTACTTTTGCATTTCATCATAAGCAAAGCGTATGCGTTCATTATTGATCCTTCTCCTTATTTTAACAGCCTGTACCGACAAAAGCAGGAAGCAAACCTCCTCCGCTGCTGATACCACACAGGTGATCGAAGTGGCACTAAAAACAGTGTTGGGTGAGCCTTTCCCCGATATGGATGGAATCAAAAGAAAAAGCAGCTTTAACGATTCAATTTTTTTGACAACCAATTTGTTTCCGCTTGCAAAGCTTCCGACAGGCATAGACAGTTTCCGGTTTAAGATCCTGCCCGATTCAATGATCTGTTCCGTAATAAAATCAGATACTGCTGCAGCCGAGCTGCCGAACTACCTAAGGCTTCAGTCGTTTGAAAAAACGGATACAGATTATTTTGTCAGGTTCGAAAGTGTAGATTGTATTCCCTCGCCTTCAAGGGATGGAGCTGTAAGCCTGCGTATCCTGAAATCGAAAGACAAATTCGTATTTAAGCATAACTAAAGCGGCATCAGAAAGTTCTTTCATCTGCCGATGGTCCATAAATGGAGGGCACGGGAATATCGTTCAAACGCATGTAAACGGTAAGCTGTCCGCGGTGGTGTACCCAATGATTGATCGAGGAGCCGATAGATTCTTTTTTGGAGGAAGACATCAGTTGCTGTCCATTGTTTTGCAGGGTAAATTGATCTTCCAGTTTATCATCTGGTACTTGTTGCAGTACCTGCACAGCACTTTTAAAATTTTCTTCATAGTGTTGCAGCAGTGCCTCGCTGGTAGATAGCTGGAAATGCTTGTACGTAGCGAAATCTATTACCCCATCCTTAATAATGTGCATGATCCACAAAGGTATTTCTGCAACCAGGAGTGCCAGGTAACCCAGTTCCATCGATTTGGGATGCGGCTTGAAAGAGTAGATACTATCCGGTATTTTCTCCAGGCACTTTTTGGTGGCGGCGTGTTCCGCTTGTAACTCACTGGCAAATAAATTAGCCAAAAAATTATTTTCCATGATGTTTTTGGATACTGTTTCAAAGATAATGCCTGAAACAGGGTGAACAGCCTGGAGAATTTTTCTCGTTGAAGACGGGAAAGCTAAAAGTTTTTATTTAAAATAAACTAACGGCAAGATCCCGTGCTTCTCTCCTCAATAAAAAAACTGTTCCGAAACTATCTTCCCGCCGCTTGTCTTATACACACATAATTCACTGTTTGTCTGGCGGGGCTCTCCTTTCATTTGCAGATCGCTGATCCATGAAATGGAAAAATAATCACCTGCTACTATGGGATCAGATATAGTATCATATAAAAATTGTCCACCATTGAAACGAATAATTCAGCTTTCTTACTTATTGCGTCCATGCCTTTGGTCTCTTTTGGCAGTAAGCCTTCCCGTGGTTCAATACTGATAATACCAGGTGCAAATAATTCCTCTTTCGTTTCTTCTGTTTTGCCATTGCGGCACAGATACACCAATCGATTCGCTATTTCCTGTGTTGTCATTTTTTGAAAATTAAATTACCAGTTAAAATATAGCTGAGCTTTAGTTGGCTGCGGATATAACAGTATGTGCCGGGTTAGCTGGTAACTAACCCGGCACCTGCCGGTAGTTTTATTATAGATTATTTCTTTTCACCGCAATTAAACATCCAGTGTACACCAAACTTATCTGTACACGACCCGAAATAATCACCCCAGAACATGTCCTGCAGCTCCATTTCCACCTTTCCACCTGCCGAGAGCTTATCAAACAATTGTTTTGTCTCCGCTCTCGTATCCGGCTGTAAATTGATATAACTATTGTTACCAAAAATTAATTTGAACCCCATTGATTCCGGCGCATCCGTTCCCATTAAACTATGACTGCCAAGGATACGCAGTTCTACATGCATCACCAGGTTTTTGTCTGCTTCCGCTGCAGGTGGCATATCGGGTGAGGCAGGAATGTCGCCGAAACGCATGATACCGTTGCCGAAAAATTCGCCACCGAAAACAGATTTATAAAAATTGAATGCCTCCTCCGTATTACGGGAAAAATTGAGATAGGTGCTTACACTTGCCATGGTTTGAAGTTTTTGCTGGTTAATAATTATTGATTTTAAATTCAACACAAATGTATAGCGAGTATATAAACTACCAGGATGGTGAATAAGACATTTAAGGGGTGAAATGCGACAAATATTCATTCCGCCTTGGCCGGTGATTTACCGGGATCCACATCACATATCCCGTGTAAAGATTTGTAAAGAAAAATTTTTTAATACTTACTAGCTGTTCGCCAAAAAGAACCCGCCGTACCGCCATGCAAATGAAAAAAAGAACTATTTGGATATTCTCACGAAGCCTTCCGATAAGCCACAGGTTTTTTTACTTATAATGCAACAAAAATTGAAGAAGAACTAACTGATTATTATGACAAGTAGTGTTTCGTCATTAGTTTCAACTTCTGAAAAAGATAGCTGTATACAATATCAAGGGGGGCGTCGGAAAAACCACAACTTCGGTCAACCTCGCCTGCTTCCTGGCTAAGAGTGGTCTTAGTGTATTGCTTTGGGACCTGGATCCGCAGGGCGGCAGTAGCTTCTTCTTCAACCGGCAAAATCGTAATAATAATACACATGGCCGGTTATTTGACAGGTATATTACCATTTATGATGTCATTCACTCTACCGAGAGTTACCAGATAGATGTAATCAGCAACGATGCATTGTTCTCCGACCAGTTTATGAACCATGCTTCAAGAATGACCACAGTCAATTTTGGAAATAATGAACTTATAGAAATTACCCTGAAAGAAGTAGAAGACGACTATGATGTATGTATCATGGACTGTTCTCCCGGCCGCTTTCTTTTGCATAATAATATTTTTCATGCAGCCGACCTGCTATTGATCCCCAATCTTCCGGCACCCCTTTCTGTTTATTGCAATAATATGCTGATGGATTCATTGCAAAGGGATATGGCTTTAGCGAAGAAGGTGCTTAGTTTTTATAATATGGTACAGGTACATAAAATTCTTCACAAACAGTACCTGGATAACAGGAAGGATGCTTCCTGGATGCTTAATAACTATATACCTTTTTACAGCGATATAGAATTAATCACTCTTACCAAAGAATCTATTTTTCACCAGGCAAAAGAATGCAAAGCCAACATTTATTATCTCCAACTGTGGCTGGAAATATGCGAACGGATGCAATGGCAGGCATTAAATAATTCAAAAGGAATAATAGTAGACATTGATAAAGAGCAACCGGTTGATGATTCCCATGATTTCTATGTCCTGGCCAAATAAATAAAAAAAAACTGAATGGTGGTGAGGAGATTATCCCTGCTGTAAGTTTGACTGCATACTTTCTATTCTTTTTGCTATAGCTATCGCAAAGTGCTCTTCATTATCTGAATTTAATATCCTGCATGATGTAATATCAGGATAGTTATAAAAAAAAGGGAGTACAAAAATATGCACTCCCTTTTTATATATATCAAAACTTTTTTCTACTTAATTATTCCCTTGTTCAAACTCGAATTTATCTTTTCCCTGGTAAGCCTGGAATGCTACAGGATCACCATAAGGCCCTAAATATGCCGAACTGCCGAAACCAAGAATGGGCCAGAAAATAAAGCCGAGAATAACAAGCCCTGCCGTAAACCCTTCATCCTTTCCAAAACTTTTAGAAACCATATTATAAAGCCAGATCAGAAAAATGAGATTCAGGATTGGGATGAGGCATAGAACTGTCCAATAGCCAGGCTTACCACCGATCTTCGACATGATATAAATATTGTAGATAGGTATGATAGCCGCCCAACCCGGTTGACCGGCTTTTTCAAATACTTTCCACATAGCAGCAATGAAAAAAACGATAACGCCAAGCCAAATAAGAAAGAAGGTCATTTGCATTTTTTTTTATTTTGGTGAAGCTCAATAATAATATAAAATATTGTTTTATGAAATAGGATAAACCCTTCTTTTCTGGTGAAAAATTTCTCTTCCCTCTCTTGTTTTTGAAGCTTATCCAATAGGTCAATGACCAATTTACGATACGTTTTGACAATACCTTTAAACCCATTTTAGTAAAAGAGATCATTCACTTCAAAAGATCGTACAGCATATAACAGGGGTCTATGCAGACCTGTCGGAAGTTAAAAATAAAAGAGAATGTCTGGAAACTGAAATTGCCTGGAAGATATTTGATAGCTAATAATGGGCTCCTATTTAAAAAATAATTGATCTGGCTTTGCCTGTTTTTCCGAAAACTACAAATCCAAAATCTTATATAATCAAAATCAAGGCAGGAATAAGATCAGAGAATCCCTTTTTTCTTTTCCTTATCCATTTCTTTGAAAACAACGGAAGTAATAAGAGCCAATAGTAAGGCGAATAGAAGACCCCACCAGAAATTATCAATACTAAACCCATTCACAAAACGGCTGGCCAATAAAACCACGAGAGTGTTCACCACAAAAAGAAATAAACCCAGGGTGATGATGGTTAACGGAAGGGTCAGCAATATCAAAACAGGTTTTACAAACACATTCAACACAGCCAATATTAATGCAAAGATCAATGCCGTCCAGAAAGTATCAACATGAATACCGGATAAAAAATGGGCGAGTCCAAATGCCACCAGGGCGGTGATTAAAATGCGGAGTAAAAAATTCATACGGTTAAGATACAGAAACTAAATTAATTTTTATAAAGAGAAGGCCCTTACCGGGAGGAGGTTATATTAGTTATAATTATTCACTTGTAACCGCAATTTTCTCCGTTGTTGTCAGCGTTTCACCAATTAGCTCTGTACAGTATAAATACCAGGAGAAGATTTGGCTTGATCTGGAAATAATTTGGAATGTTATTTTTTGTTGCTGTAAAAAGTTAGCAGTCCGATATACCTCAAAACGACTTTATAAAAATTTAAAATTCCGGCGGGAGCTGGAATGAAAAATTAGCCGTTCATAAAGGATTAAACGGAAAAACATTAAAAGCAAGAGGCTTGCCGAATTCTTTCCAATAACTTCCCATAAGCGATTCAATTTTAACAGTCGGAAATTTGTATTAACATCTGTTAATAAGTAACTTTAGGAAGTAAATCTTATTAGAGATTATATTTGAAAAAGTGAGGGTAAAGCTTCTGTACCATTTTCAGAAGACGCAAACGAACCCGGTAACTACCCTACGCCGGTTTTTTGAAAAGATTCATTAAACTAATCCGCATTGACTGACACAATTATTAACCTCGAAACCGTTAATCCAATTGAGTTCTTCGGAGTAAATAACGGTAAACTGGACATCCTCAAAAAAAAATTCCCTCTTCTCAAAATTCTTTCCCGCGGTAAACAGATCAAATTAAGTGGCGCTCCTGAACAGGTTGAAAGCGCCAGGGAAAAGATCTCACTTATTGTATCGTACCTGGAAAGGAATGGTCACATGAGCCAGAATTATTTTGAGCAGGTGATCGGTGGCGATGACGCCGAAACAATTGACAATTTTACAGAACGAAATCCTAATGAAGTTTTAGTGTTTGGTCCTAATGGCAAATCAGTTCGTGCCAGGACGGCCAACCAGAAAAAAATGGTACAGGAAGCGGAAAAAAATGACATCCTGTTTGCCATCGGACCTGCCGGTACCGGCAAAACCTATACAGCGGTAGCACTTGCTGTAAGAGCCTTGAAGAATAAACAGGTAAAAAAGATCATCCTGACAAGACCTGCTGTTGAAGCTGGTGAAAGCCTTGGCTTCTTACCGGGAGATCTGAAAGAAAAAATTGATCCTTACCTGCGGCCTTTGTATGATGCGCTGGATGATATGATACCCGCCGATAAGCTGGGCTATTATATGACCACAAGAACAATTGAAATTGCACCGCTGGCTTATATGCGTGGCCGTACACTGGATAATGCTTTTATCATTTTGGATGAAGCACAGAATGCTACCGATCTGCAAATAAAAATGTTTTTGACACGTATCGGCGCTAATGCTAAGGCCATCATCACCGGCGATATGACACAGGTGGACCTGCCACGCAACCAGCGAAGCGGCTTGATTACAGCTGTTCGCATTCTTCAAAACATTGAAGGCATTGCACATATTGAATTAGATGAAGAAGATGTAGTTCGTCACCGCCTGGTGAAGCAAATACTCCGGGCTTATACCAAGGAACATGAAAAAGAAAATCCGCAGGAGGCCGCTGCCCTTCGTTCATTAGGAATAATAAAAAAGAGCCAGAATAAGGAAAAAGAATAGGCGTTACGGAATTAATAGTATCGGCCAGATCATTTTTAAAAGTTTCATTCTCCCACAAGGAAATGAAACTTTTTTTTACATGCGTATGTTGTGCAGGTTGGCAATATTTTAATAATTACATTTACGGATGAAATGAGTCGTAAAAAAATATTCATTTTTATACTAAAGGGAATGAATATTTTTTTTGACGAATTCCATGTAACCAAAATAAAAACTAAAATGTACACATGAAAAAGATAATTTATTTCGGTTCATTCCTGCTTTTATGTTTAACTGCCTGCAATAATGATGACAGGCAATCAACTTCCA
>JAKFEJ010000657.1:0-10311 GCA_036675745.1 Chitinophagaceae bacterium
GCCGATGAACAGCACGGAGGAGACTCCTGAAGATGGGTTAGTGGCTTGTAGTAAAAACATATAGGTTAGGTGGGTAATTTAATTCATATCAAGATCTAAGTATGGTACAGATTTGTGAAGCGATTTTTCTTTGTGTGGAGTACGGACATATACTATTATGGAAATGCAAAATAATAGATTCTTTATTGTATCTGCTATAAATGTCAAAAACCAATATTTTTCAATCTGAGTTTGGTCAAGATAGTTGACAAGAATATTAAAAAAGAATGTTCCTCCGAGATATATTAACATTCCAATAGATATCCAAAAACTAGGTTGAGTATATATATATTCCTCTTTTGTATTTTTAAAATTTTGATAGAAAAAGAAAGATATGTAGATGAAAATCAGGATTGTTTCAATTCCTACAGGAATAGAATCTAGTTGACTTTTTTGCCTGGTAGAATAATCATAGATCAAAAAAACAATAAAAAGAATGGTAAACAATACTATAATAATTTTGAACTTTTTTAGAGTAATACTTTGGAACAGCAGATATGTAAAAAAAGAGTATTCGCAAAAAGTATAGAATGTTTGATATAGGGGTTGATACGGCTTGGGAATATACTCATTATCCATTGCATAGAGAAGGACAAAAAACAGAATACCATAAATTCCAACAGCTAAATCAATCCTTCTTTTACTCCGAAAAAGAAAAAAGATAAGGGGTAGTAACAGGTAGGAATACGTTAGAATATATAAAAAAAGCTTTTCTATTACTTGGATTTTAACCAAAAATAGAAAAACTTTTCAGAAAATAAAACTTTCAACTAATTACTCAGCGCCTTCCCAAACAAAAACTTGTAAATCTTCCAGTTTGATCAGGATACGTGAATTTTTCAGTGCCTTCTTCATAACAATAACATTTTTTGTGGTTCTAGAATCGATTCAGGATGTAAAAATTGACATTGTACTGCGGGAATTCTATAGGGGTAAGAGCAGTAGAAAACACTTAGTATCTGATAGAAACCAATACAGTAAAGAGTTTTCGTAAAATTACATGGGTAAATTACTTACGCAAAAAGAGTAAAGTAACTAATATAATACAGTATTTTTACTAAAAAATAAACAGTAAAATAACTAAGAGTAAACACTATTTGTGAATATAGTTATCCACAGGTGTGGAAGGCGGGGTTTTATAGTTTTTATAAAACTATGCAGAAAAAAGAAGTTGATTGACATTGGATTTCGCGAATGGCTTTCAATGGATTTGGAAATCTTATTATGGACGGTTTTTCCCGTTATACGGGAAACAGGATATTGGATGCTGCTAACCTAGTCAATCAACTTGAAACAAAACTATATACACATACCGGTGTGGACAAGAGCAATAGTGCCTTTTTTAAAAATGCAGGTTTTTACTATTTTATTCGTAGACTTCCGAATGTAATAACAGGATATGTTACGGAGAAGTAGTATATTATATAACCAGATGAAATGAATGATAGGAGTAGCGGGTTATTAAACTTTGAATTCAAAATTTTGAAAATGAAAGAAATAGGAAATGCAAAAAAAACTACATTTGGCATTCGGAAAATCACCATCTCCCGTTTTTAATACGGGACGCCATTAAATGACTGCTTAAATCAAATTGTAAATGTCTAGCCAGGAGATAAAAATAGCAATTGCTGACGATCATAAAATATTTCGTGACGGTATCCGGATGGCTCTGAAAGACAGGGAATATCTGAAAATACTGTGGGAGGCTGAAGATGGGAAAGACCTGATGCACAAGCTTCAGCTCAAACTTCCCGATGTGATATTGATGGATATCCGAATGCCGGAAGTGGACGGCATCAATGCCATTAGTATGATTCGCAAAGAATACGAGGCGTTAAAGATCATTGTGCTCACTATGTATGATGACCAGGAGATGATCACTAAAATGATGGAGATGGGAGCGAATGCCTATTTGACGAAAACGACTGATCCCGATGAAATTTACCAGGCCATACTTACCTGCATGAATGATGATTTTTATTTTAATGAGCTGGTGAATAAGGCTGTGCTTTTGAAATTGCAACATAAAAAAACGGTACGGCAGTTTTATCCCAACCCGGTAAAGCTATCTGAAAAGGAAATACGCATCTTAAAATTGATAGCAGAAGACAAGACTACAGATGAAATATCCAAAGAGGTTTTTCTCAGCCCCCGGACTATTGAAACTATCCGCCAGAATATGAAGCAAAAAGTAGGCGCCAAAACTATTGCAGGATTAGTTATGTATGCGATGCGTAATAAACTGCTGGAATAATTACTATTTTTTCCAATTTCAAATAAGACTTACTTTATAGTAGAGTCAGGAAATCTCATTATGGAAAATATCAATAACAGTTATTTTGACGGCTATTATAAGGATATATGGCGGAACCTTATTCCCACTGAGTTGACAGTAAAAGAAACCGATTTCATGATGCAGTATTTTAATCTGCAGCCAGGAAATAAGGTACTGGATATAATGTGTGGTTATGGACGTCATGCGATTGCTCTCGCCAAAAAAGGAATAAATGTTACAGCAGTTGATAACCTTGGTGAATATATTGCTGAAATAAATGAAACTGCTGTTAAGGAAAATTTATCAATCAAGGCAACTAAAGCTGATATAATTAAATATGAAGCAGAGGGAATTTTTGACCTGGCTCTTTGCATGGGGAATAGCCTTTGTTTTTTTGACAGGAGTGATACCATAAAGCTTTTAAAAATGATCGCTGCACACCTGAAACCAGGTGGTCATTTTCTTATTAATACCTGGATGCTTGCAGAAATTGCTTTCAAAAATTTTCAAGAAAAATCATGGAGCAACTTGAGTGACCTGAAATTTATTACAGAAAGTAAATATCTGCTGCAGCCTTCAAGAATCGAAACCGAACATCTTATACTTGTTCCTGATGGAAAAACAGAGACAAAAAAAGCGATCGACTATATTTATTCAGTTGCTGAAATGGAGTTAATGTTGGAGGAAGCCGGGTTTACCATGAAAGAAGTGTACAGTATTCCAGGCAGGAAAAAATTTACATTAGGCGAGCCAAGGGCTTATATCGTTGCGGAAAAACATTAATTCCTCTTTTGTATATTTCAGTTCCGCCCAAAATGTTTCTTTAATATTTCAGAAGAGAATAACATTAAAAAACCCTTCCTTTCGGAAGGGCTCTGAACGTTACTGTTATGAAAGAAAAAAGTTTATTTTAAAGTAGTAGAATCAGAAATAGGAAAAGGCTAATGGTATTCGGTTTAATTGACAGTTTTTCATGAAAGAAACGGATTAATTAAACTGGTTAATAACATTAAAAACAGAAAGCTGATTGCAGGAAAAGAGTCGTTGGTTTTTCAAAGGATTGGAAATGACTTTCTGGACGGTTTGGACATTGGATAGAAGGATAACGAATCATCCGGATCAATCAACTTTCTGAAACAAAAATATATGCACACGCCTATGTGGACAAGAGCACAACTGCCCTATTTCAATATTTCGGTATTTACGTGTAAGCTCGTAAATTATCTTTTATGTCATAACGTAATATTTCTATTCAATTAAGTAAAAAATCCCGTGAATATTTACTGGTAGTTTCCACAGATATGAAATCAAGTACTTCTACTATGGTATATATTGCAGGAATTTTCCATCTTGCATCAATAGAATAAATACCGAACCCTAAAGTTTCACAAATACAATAATCCATGAAAAACCCCGAATCTAACTCCTTAATTAAAGTAGCTATTGCAGATGATCATGCCTTATTCCGGACCGGCGTAAAAACGTCTCTTTCCAGCCGAAAAGATATACAGATGGTGGCTGAAGCCGAAAATGGTATGCAATTACTAAACCTTTTGCGTCATATTCAGCCTGATGTGGTTCTGCTTGATATCCAGATGCCGATAATGGATGGATTAACAACACTTCCTGAAATTAAAAAACTCTATCCCGGTGTAAAAGTTATCATGCTTTCCATGCATAACGACCATTCAGTAATATCCCGGATGATGGAAATAGGCGCCAATTCATACCTGACAAAGGAATCAGGATCAGAAATGATCTATGATGCAATACGTGCAGTATATGAGCAGGATTTCTTTTTTAATGACCTTACCAATAAAGCCCTGCTTAGTGGTCTTCGGACCAAACGTACTGCAGAATCCTCAATGCCGCAGGATGTGCAGCTAACTGATAAAGAAATCACTATTTTAAAACTGATGTGTGATGAAAAGAGCACAAAGGAAATTGCTGATATTGTTGACCTGAGCCCACGTACAGTGGAAGCTATCCGGGATAAACTAAAAACAAAAACGGGCACTAAATCCATGGCTGGCCTGGTAATGTATGCAGTAAAAGCCGGCCTGGTAGAACAAGCATAATAATCTCCTCTGACTAATTGCTTATAAGGCCATCCCGCATAAGGCGGGATGGTTTTTTTATTTTGTACTCCGTAGCTTTAGCGAAGGAATATTTTATTTTCAGCTTATGAACAGCATTTGCATCAATGGGAAAATATTGCCGGCTGACAAGCCAGTGCTGATGGTTGATAATAAAAGCTACCGTTATGGAGATGGACTTTTTGAGACGATGAAAGTAATAAACAAAAGAATTTCATTGGGAGACTATCATTTTGAAAGATTTTTTTCGGCGTTAAAACAAATGGCATTTGAAATACCAGCCTTAGTCACAAAGGAAAAACTGAGCCAGCATATCTTGTTCTTGTGTGAAAAAAATAACTGTGATACACTGGGAAGGGTTCGGTTATCAGTTTTCCGGGGTAATGGAGCCATCTACGAAGGAAATAATGATTTGCAATACGCAATAGAGTGCTGGCCTGTTGATGAATCAATCAATCAATTGAATGAAAATGGTTTTATAATAGATGTTTACCCCGATGCGAGAAAAAGTTGTGATAAATTTTCCAATATCAAGTCAGCCAATTACCTGCCTTATGTGATGGCAGCCAGGTATGCAAAAGAGAATAAATTGAATGATTGCCTGGTATTAAATATGTATGATCGTATAGCTGACGGCACCATTGCTAATATTTTTTTGGTAAAAGATAAAAAAATAATCACCCCGCCTCTTAGCGAAGGCTGTGTGAGTGGGGTAATGAGACGGTGGCTTATGGAGCAGTATGAAGTAAAAGAAATTGCTTTAACAATTGAAGATGTTTTATCAGCCGATGAGTTATTTCTTACCAATGCTATGTATGGCATACGATGGGTAAAACAATTTCATCATAAAACATATAGCAATTTGAAGGCTGCAAAAATGCATGATGAATTGCTAAAAACTCTCTGGCGATAATTATTCTATTCATTGCAGAAATAGAGGCAATGTATTTTGATTATCCGGCAGATTGTTGATCTTTTTGAAAACATCAAACAGCATATTGATAGCTTTTTTCCCCTCAATGCCTAAGTCTATTGAATAATTGTTGACATACAGATCGATGTGTTGTCGCATTACTTCTTCATTCATTTCCTGCGAATGCTGTTTTACATAATTGGTGATCAAAGGATAATTTGAAAAGGCGTACTCGATACTTTTACGGAGCAATTGATTTACTTTCAGCGCAGTAGCCCGTTTTATAGATTGGCTGATAGCTATTCCACCCAGAGGAATTGGCGTTTTCATTTTTTCTTCCCAATTTTCTCCCAGGTCCATTACTTTGTGCAGCCCTTTTTGCTGGTAAGTAAAACGGTTTTCATGAATAATCACACCTAAGTCTGTTTTGCCGGTTAATACTGCGTCTTCAATAACAGAGAAGATCATCGGTATTTTATTTGTTGCAGCGGGAAAAGCAAAACTTAATAATAGATTTGCTGTGGTATTAATACCGGGAATAGCAATTGATTGATTTGTAATTTCGGAATTTGTGCCTTCTGTGGAATGTTTTGATATTAATAAAGGGCCAACACCTTTACCCAATGCACTGCCTGCATTCAATAGAACATATTCATCCAATGACTGAAAAAAAGCAGGAAAGCTCAATTTGGTAATATCCAGCTTGCCTTCTAAAGCCCATTGGTTAAGTGTTTCCACATCTTCTAGTACTGTTTCAAATTCAAGTCCGTCTGTATCAATCTTATTGTTGACCAGTGCATCAAAAATAAAAGTGTCATTAGGACAGGGCGAAAAACCTAGCGTTAGCTTCATAATAATCCGATATATTCAATAAGAAATTTTCAATTAATAGTTTTTAACAACCGGATAAGCTCTTTGTTTAGATTGCCGATGGAATCTTTCATGTTCCAGTTTCTTTTATTTCTTTCGCCGATATAATTAGAGACGCTTCTTATTTGCAGAAACTGTATTTTTTCCATCAGGCCAACATAATGCAGGGCAGCTCCTTCCAGCGACTCCACCACCGGGTTGAAATTATCCTGGTAAAGTTTTATTCTTTGTTTAGCGGTAGTGATCTCATTAGTAGTAATTCCCTTTACTTTTTTCAACTTTACTTTTTTTAATACATCACTTTTATTGATAAGCCAACCTTTTGAAAATGGAAATTGATTTGTTGGTAACAGGTTCAGATCAAAGAAAGTTTTTAGTTCACCTTTTTCTATTACAGCCTGGTCACCGATAGCCTCCTGTTTTATCGTTACAACTGATCCTAACGGAATGCCTTTATTAAAACAACCGCCAATGCCTGCTTGTATAATGATATCAGGGCGCCGGATCTGTATTTGCTTTGTAATTGAATAGGAGCTTGCCGTTAAGCCAATACCGGTAATAAGTATATCCACATGAAGATCATCAGGCAATTGATTGTTACCACTCCGGTAATATTCCAGGAAAGGCGAAATTTCTAAAGCTGTAGCGGCTACTAATAAACAAATCATAGCAAAAAAAGCTGCCAGTTTCAAAACTGGCAGCTCAAAGTTATTAATAAAAGATAACCATCAACGGGATATAATATTATCCTGGGCTATAACGCTCCCTTTTTTATAGTCCAATATTATTTCCTGAAAATTGAATTTTATTTCGTCGCATAGGGTATTATTATTGACGGGATCAAACCGTTCGTTTTTCAAAGGGCCTGAAAATTGTTTAAACCCGGTGATTGTTACATTTTTGAAAGTAATAGTATAGTCCAGTACTTCGGCACCTGTTTTGCCGGTTACAGCGTTATTGTCAATTTTATAATATTCAACAACTACTTCCCTGATATGCCTGTTCGAATAAAAATTTTGAAACAACAATGGGCTGATTGCTCCTGTTTGCTTGAGGATTGTAACGGGTTGATAGCTTCGTTTGCCTGTAGCCATCCCGCCACCTGCAGAAGTACTTTGTAAGGCAGATCCTTCCAGTACAAACCCCAGCAATTCTGTTTTGTCTTTAAATTTTGCTTTAGTACTTTCTCCTTTCATACCGTCAACTTTGAGAACAATAGTTTGTGCATTTGTAATAGAAAACAGGACGAAGCAACCGATGGTAAATAATATTTTTTTCATATTAATGGTTTTTAAAAGCCAAGTTAATCCAAACTAAAACGGTTTGCTATCTTTCTGGAAACCATTTTCTCTTACCTTTGCGCCTCATCATTTCCTCCGCCCAATGCTGAAGGAAAATAATAAGTGAAGCATGGTTTACTTAACAAGAAGTGAGCATTTCAACGCCGCCCACAAACTCTATAACCCGGCCTGGAGCTACGAAAAAAACGAACAGGTATTTGGTAAATGTGCCAACGAGAACTGGCATGGCCATAACTATGATCTGCTGGTTACTGTAAAAGGCCAGCCAGACCCTGACACCGGTTTTGTATTTGATGTGAAAAAACTCAGCAATATTATCAAGGACTATGTGATTGAAAAAATAGATCACCGTAATCTCAATGTCGATGTTGATTTTATGCAAGGTAAATTGTGCAGTACCGAAAATTTAGCGATTGGTATATGGGACCAATTAGTGCCGCATTTACCAGGCACTGTTAAACTGCATTGCATCAAGTTGTATGAAACACCCCGCATTTATGTAGAGTATTTCGGGGAATAACATTGCAGATAAAAACTTTTGCATCAGAATAATGTTATTCGAAGCATATAATTCGTAAATTGAAAATATGAGTAAGAAGGTGGCTGTTTTCCGGAGAGAACATTTTAATGCAGCACACCGGTTGTACAATCCGGGGTGGGATGAAGCTACCAACAATAATATATTTGGTAAATGTGCATTGCCAAATTATCATGGTCATAATTATGAACTGGAAGTAAAAGTAATAGGGGAGCCTGATGCTAAAACGGGATATGTAATGGATATGAAGTCGCTTTCTGATCTCATAAAAAGAGAGATACATGCCCGTTTTGATCATAAAAATCTGAATCTTGATACAAAAGAATTTAAAGATCTGAACCCAACAGCTGAAAATATTGTAATAGTTATTTATAATCTGTTGAGACCACATATTGACAAAAACCTGGAAATGCAGGTAAGGCTATACGAAACACCAAGAAATTTTGTAGAATACCCTGTGTAATGTAAAAATATGCATCCCGATAACTATCGGGAGTGAAAATGTACAAATGGCGAACATAAGGATCTTCCCTTCCGAAGGAGGGACGAATTTAGGAGACATAATACTTTAAGAAATTGGGTGGGTTGATGAGTAGAATTACAAAAGTACAAGAGTGTGACGCAACGAAGCCCAATAGAATTACCGAAGCTGGTAACAAAAAACAAAAAACAATAAACAATCCATGGCATATAAAAGAACGGAGCATTATGACGAAGAGACAACCTCAGGATTGATGGAGAATTATCGTAAAGTTTTAGGTCTTATTGGCGAGGACCCGAAGCGTGAAGGACTGTTAAAAACCCCTGAACGCCTCGCTAAAGCTATGCAATACCTCACGCAGGGATACCAGGCGGATGCCCGTGCTATTCTTAACTCCGCTAAATTTCATGAGCCGATCAGCGAGATGATCGTAGTCAAGGATATTGAGATTTACAGTATGTGTGAACATCATATGCTTCCTTTTTTTGGAAGGGCCCATGTAGCCTATATACCAAATGGATGGATCACAGGCTTGAGTAAAGTGGCAAGAGTAGTAGATGTATATGCACGGCGCCTGCAGGTGCAGGAGCGGCTGACCCTGGAGATCATGAATGCGATAAAAGATACGCTGAATCCCATAGGAGTGGCTGTAGTCATTGAAGCACAACACCTGTGTATGATGATGCGGGGTGTACAAAAGCAGAACTCTGAAACTACTACTTCAGCTTTTGACGGTGAGTTCCAAAAAAATTCGACCAGGACTGAGTTTTTAAAACTGATCTCATCTGATCTGAGCAGGAGATGACAGACGAAGAGGGCTGTTGACAGATCGGGTTTCCTGTCATCTGTCAACTAACAACGATCAACTAACTATACACCGCTCTGAATGAAAAATACTTCCTTATTGTGCCATAAAGATTTTTTTTCTTAAAACCTTTGTGGCATTTTTGTTTGTATTAACTACCATCATTATGAAGCATGCTTATGTTTTTCCCGGTCAGGGATCTCAATTTCCGGGAATGGCAAAAGAACACTATAACAATAATGCCTTTGCCAAAAAATTATTTGAACAGGCAAATGAAATTTTGGGGTTCCGGATTTCAGATGTGATGTTTAACGGCAGCGAGGAAGATTTAAAACAGACCAGGGTAACCCAACCGGCGGTTTTTTTACATTCTGTTATTGCTTATAAAAGTATTGGCAATACAAAGCCAGATATGGTAGCAGGACATTCGCTTGGTGAATTTTCGTCGCTGGTGGCTAATGGTACCTTAAGCTTTGAGGATGGATTGAATTTGGTATTTATCCGTGCACAGGCCATGCAGAAAGCTTGTGATATAACCCCTTCAGTAATGGCAGCTGTTTTAGCTTTGCCAGACGAAAAAGTGGAAGCCATTTGTAAAGAAGTACAAAAAGAAACAGGGGAAATAGTAGTGCCCGCTAATTACAATTGCCCGGGACAGTTAGTGATCAGCGGTTCTATAAAGGGTGTTGAAATTGCTTGTGAAAGGATGAAATTGGCTGGTGCGAAGAGAGCAATGATACTTCATGTAGGCGGTGCTTTTCACTCACCGCTAATGCAACCTGCGAAAGAAGAATTAAAAAAAGCCATTGATCATACTAATTTTCATTTGCCAACCTGCCCCGTTTATCAGAATGTAGTTGCCAGGGCTGTAGTAGACAAAGAAGAAATAAAGCAAAACCTGATAGACCAGTTGACAGGTGCCGTTCGCTGGACACAAAGTGTTCGGGCTATGATAGCTGATGGCGCTTCTAAATTTACTGAAGCAGGACCCGG
>JAKFEJ010000124.1:0-10266 GCA_036675745.1 Chitinophagaceae bacterium
GTATCATGCATGCTTCCGATGAACTGTGTAGTATCAGGAATTCTGACTCCCTTCGATCCTAAAACTTCTCTGACTTTTTTATTGTTGAGAATAAAAGCCAGTACTCTTGCATTGGTAGCACCCGGTCTTCCGCTGCAGGCGCCGCAATCATGTGCGCCATGGTGCGGGTTGTTTGCACTGCTGCTTCCATGTGCCACTATATAAATAATAGGTGCAAAGTTTTTAACCAATCCGATACCACGTAAAAAACCTTCAGCCCGGGTTACCATTTCGTCTAAGGTGTAACCTACCTGCAACCCGTTCTCAATATCGTTTGTGTCCTTATTCTCAATTGTCAGCACCGATTGCTTATCCATATGCCCGTATGCATTTGAAATGGCTGGGCTCATTTTGGGTTTAAACAAGGTGAACACTGTTTTGACCAATGCGAAAAATCCAAAACTGATGCTATAGGCAAAGCCGCTAAAAAAGCCATGCGTATGTTTTGTGTAAAGCAACTCACTCTTTCTTGACGTGGTCGCCCCGAGTTCTTTAATAAGATATTTTGGTGTAACAGGGGCAGGACAAAGTTTATCATAAAACTTACTACCCTGCTGCTGAAAATAAAATTCGACTCCAAAAAATCCGGGGGCCCCGAACGTCTCGCAATTACTATCAACGGCCTCTATATGTCTCCTGATTGAACATTCTCTTTCATCAATGCAAAAAATGGCCTGGAAGGATGGAATAGTCTTTACTAAATTTCCTGCTGCCTCAGAGACCCTAAGCGGCTGCAGACTTATCTTGTTATATTTTACATTAAATAGCTGGATGCCCTTTAACACAGAATCATAATAACTCCATTCAAAAGCATCCTGCCATAATTCAATTACTTCTGCCAGCTCCGTTTTCTCTATGTCTGCAAATAAGTGAACAGGTGGTTCAGTTGCATGATTAGCCAATGGCTGCCAGTTATTTTTTAGCTGCACATGCAATGCGTCCAATTCCATCAATAATTCAAACTCCACCAGTTCTTTCAGCGTAATGCTTTTTCTGTCTAACAATGTTTGCGGATTATCTTCCACA
The DNA here is from genome assembly GCA_036675745.1 of Chitinophagaceae bacterium. GTDB lineage: Bacteria > Bacteroidota > Bacteroidia > Chitinophagales > Chitinophagaceae > Terrimonas_B. The sequence continues at coordinate 1,066 of JAKFEJ010000124.1, forward strand.
GCGCTGACAAAACCACTCCAGCCATGATGGGCGAATTGCTGGTCGAATAAATACTGCTCGAAATATTCCTCTTTACCAACTATGGTTTTTAATAGTTCAGTTAGGGAATAATTGCCCGTTAAAAATTTTTGCCGGATCGTTTTTGTTTTAAAAAAACTAACCATGCCATTCTTTTCCAACTCCCTGATACTATCTGTAAAACTTTTATTGGCGACGGGAAAACTTTCAACAGCAATACCCTGGTCTAAAAAAGCGCAGAGAATCCGGAACAACAGGGGATGCACCTTATTATCTAAATCCAGGTGATAAACATCTTTCCAAATTTTGCGCAACCGGCCAATGCGGGGCCGGTTAATGGTATCATAATTTTTATTCAGCAACTTATCTTTCCAGCCGATAGCTATCGGCTCTGACACATTGCTTTTTTTATTATTAATTACCATTTGCAGCACATCTTCACGGATGCGGCCGGTTTTGTACATTTCCCTGAATTCCGGCAATTGCAAATGCACCTGGAACCCAAAAATTTTTGATGCTTTAAAAATGGCATCATAAAATTTCATGTGCTGAAAAGCATGCAAAGAATTATGATGAATAAAATCTTTTAAGGCTTGTTGAGAAGGCAGGAAATGCTTCAACTCATGCAACACATGTCTTTCGTCAAAATGCGCATGAGCTTTCGCTGCACCAGCTTCTTTATGATGAGTTGATACTGCAGGCTCTTTTATAATGGTGTCCATTCTAATTGTTTTGAGTTAACATTACCGGATCTTTTTTAGCAACCTGGTGTTTTCCATGTATTTGATCGTTTTCAGAATGCACATGCACCGCATCTTCCATCCTGTAAGCCTCTTTAAAATTCTTCAGTCTCACGGCGATGTTCTTATCTTTTGAACCGAAGTTTAAAAAGTCCCTGATCAGCTCCAGTACATCATAGTCGATATAAACAGTATTGGCTGCATCAATGATCACTTTACTGTTTGCAGGTAAATGAGCCAGTGTTTGTTTGACTGCGGCTTTGTTTAAAAAAGATACTTCCTGTGCCAGGTCAATATGTATGGTCTCTCCTTCGTGGTGCTCCTCTTTTTTAAAAAAATAGGCCAGTTTCATATTGCCACGCAGAATGAAGAATATGCTTACTGCCAAACCAATACCTACCCCTTTCAAAAGATCGGTTAATACTACCGCTACAACAGTAACAATAAACGGAATGAACTGGTGTTTGCCCGTATGATACATATGTTTAAATACTTTAGGGCTTGCGAGTCTTAAGCCTATCATAATTAAAATAGCGGCCAGGCAGGCCATAGGTATCTTATTCAACAGGAATGGTATTGTCAATACCGCCAGCAATAGAAAAACGCCATGCGCTATTGCAGATAATTTTGTTTTAGCGCCGGCATTTATATTAGCAGATGTCCTTACAATAACTGAAGTCATGGGCAGGCCACCGATCAAACCAGACAGGATATTACCAATACCCTGCGCCTTCAATTCGGTATTAGCACTGGAATACCTTTTCAATGTATCCATCTTATCACCAGCTTCGAGACATAACAGCGTTTCAATACTCGCTACTATAGCGATAGTAGCTCCCACTATCCATATAGTTGGATTCAGGAAAGCAGAAAAATCGGGAGTAGCAAATTGCCCGATAAATTCGTTGAAGGAAGAAGCGGTTGGTAGTGTAACTAAATGGTCCTGCGATATAGCCAGTTTTGAACCGGTTGACTTAAACAATTCATTAATTATTATACCAACAACTACAACGATCAGGGCGCCTGGGATGGCTTTAATTTTCTTTAAGAAAGAAATTTTATTAAACGCTATTAATATGCCTAATGACACTACCGTAATGATAATAGCGCCTAAGTGAGCATAATTGACAGCGTTAATGATTTCAGTGAAATAGCCGCTTCCTGATCCGTTTTCCAAAGCAAACCAATCACCTTCATGTGCCTTGTCGTAACCAATGGCATGTGGCAATTCCTTTTTAATAATGATGATACCAATAGCCACTAACATTCCTTCAATAACAGCGGTAGGGAAATAACTGGAAATACTACCGGCCTTCGCAAAACCCAATGTCAATTGAATTAAACCCGCAATGACAACCGCCACTAAAAAAGGTTCATAACCTAAATCAGTTATAGCTACAAGAATAATAGCTATTAAACCGGCTGCTGGCCCTGATACACTTACATTGGAGCTACTTAAAGATCCGACGATAATACCAGCAATAACACCACAGATAATGCCTGCAAAGGGTGGTGCACCGCTTGCTATAGCAATGCCTAAACAAAGAGGCAACGCTACTAAAAAAACTACCATGCCAGATAGCAGGTCCGTTTTTAAAAATTTTGTATTCAATTTCATCTTTTAATATTTTTTATTGCTTAGCATTTTTGTTATGATGGTTAGCTACGCTGAACAGTAGCTAACCGATTAGTTTCTTTTTTCTTTTTGGTTAAGTTTTTAAAGAAATCAACTTCGCCATTCTCTATGTTGTATACTGCGCCTACAATACCGATCTGGCCTTTTTCAAACAGGTCCTTTACAATGGCGCTGCGGGTTAATATTTCTTGGAGGCTGTTTTCAACATTGGCATAGGCAACCTTATCTTCAAACTGGTATTCTTTATCATCAAGCATAGCTTTGGTGATAGAAGGTTGTATACGCTTCAACAAGTCGGTGATGTGACCATCTGTTACTCCCTGTTTAGCACTTTTGATGGCGCCACATTCAGTATGGCCCAATACCATCAATACTTTGGTGCCGATGTACTTGATAGCATATTCAATACTTGCGAGAATATCGTTGTTCACAATATTGCCGGCGACTCTTATACTGAACAGATCACCAAGTCCCTGGTCAAATACCAGTTCAACTGATGTACGGGAATCCATACAACTTAATATCACCGCAAACGGATATTGCCCTTCCCTTGTCTGGTTGATCAATTCTAAATGATCGTGATCGGTGTTGAGGTTGTTAATAAATCTTTTATTGCCTTCACGTAATAGTTCATATCCCTGGTAGGGCGTAAGGGTCCGTAAATATTCTTTCGAATGCTTTATCATCATGTAAAAAATTAAGGGTGCGGTCGCTTAAGCGACAACATGATTGTAGTTATGTAATTAGTAAACTGGCTTATTGGAAGCCATTAATTAACAGCATGTATTAAGCAGCCAGGCTTAATACCAACTATTCAATAACAAATGGAGTGATTATGATGCGGCGTTGGGTGGTGGAACAAGGAGTTCGCCGTGATAGGCAACATAAGTGCCTGCATTTACGCATTTATGATATTGCGATATTATAGAAAAGAAATAATCCGTAGAATGATGATCATGTAAGTATTCTTCAGAAAATGAATTACCGCCAGGAGCTTTCTCTTCAGTAGTATTCCCAAAAGGATTGGCAGCTTCTTCTTCATTACCGGCAAAAGGTGATCCCGTATTTTCTATTTTATCCTGTTTGGCAAGTTTTTGCTGGCTGGCATACACAAATGGAATACTTACAGTAAGCCATAGCAATGCCAGTATCATAAAAACTGCTGAAGCCAGGTGGAAAGGATTATATATTTTTCGGGGCTTACTCATGAAAGCGCTGCAAAATAAGACATTCATTTTTGCGAACCAAACCATTAGTGTTAACAATTAGTAAGACGAACAGTTGTTTATTTTTTTCAATTGATTAAAAGCTATTTTTGAAAATCAATTGGGTTATATATGAAATCATACCAGGTTCTGTTAAATGACAATAAACTTTGGGCCGCAGGAAAATTAGCCGGTGACCCTGATTTTTTTGATCGTCTCGCTCATTTACAAACACCCGAATTTCTCTGGATCGGCTGCAGCGATAGCCGTGTGCCTGCGAATGAAATTACGGGGACAGATCCCGGCGAAATTTTTGTTCACCGCAATGTTGCCAACCTTGTTATACATACGGATGTAAACCTGTTGAGTGTAATTGAATACGCAGTCACCCATCTGAAGGTTAAACATATCATTGTTTGCGGGCACTATGGTTGTGGAGGAATTAAAGCGGCTATGGGAAACCATGACTATAAGCAAATACTCAATATGTGGCTTCGTCATATAAAAGATGTTTATCGTCACAACCGTGAAGAACTTGATAATATCGCTGATGAAGAGAAAAGAGCTGACCGGCTGACAGAACTCAATGTAATAGAACAAACACAACGCCTGGCAAAAACTTCCATTATACAAAAAGCATGGAAAAATGAACAAAGACCTGCCCTTCATGGTTGGGTATATGGCCTGAAAGATGGCCTTATCAATCCTGTTTTTGAAATGAAAGCCGGCGAACATATTGATCCGTTATACGAATTTGATGACCTATAAAAACACATATCATGAAATGTCCCAATTGCAACGAAACATTAGTAATGGCTGATCGCCAGGGAGTGGAAATAGATTATTGTCCAAAATGCCGCGGAGTATGGCTGGATAAAGGAGAACTCGATAAAATTATTGAACGGTCTTCTCAAATCCAGCCTGGATACGCTAACAACCCCGACGCCAATTCACAATACCGGGATAGAGACGATGATTATATATATAATCAAAACCCAAAAAGTCAACCCTATCCTCAAAAAAAGAAACGGGGTTTTCTCGGTGATCTTTTTGATTTTGACTAATCTTATTAACAAGCTGCCTTAGTGCAGCTTGTTCTATCTTTAAGTATCACCAACAATTAGCTTATGCGATTATTCCTTACCGCATTGTGTATAGTATCTCTTGCTGCCTGCAATAATCAACCATCATCAGAAGATAAAAAAACTGAAATAGCAAGCTGGATTTTTGGCCCTTTTACAAAATCAGATCAGGTAAACCCGGTACTGCTTCCCGATCCCGTCCCTGTTTTTAAATGTCCTGTAAGAAACAGCGAAGTACACTGGGAAGAAAAGGATGTGTTCAACCCTGCTGCTATAGTAAGGCATGATACTGTTTTTCTTTTGTACAGGGCGGAAGATAAGATCGGAAAATTTGCGGGCACTTCAAGGATCGGCCTGGCATGGAGTACTGATGGTTTACATTTTACAAAAAACCCTGTTCCGGTTTTATACCCCGATAATGATTCGTCAAAAAAATATGAATGGGAAGGCGGTTGTGAAGACCCAAGGATTGTGGAAGATGAAAACGGGAAATATTATTTAACCTATACAGCTTATGATGGTGACAAAGCAAGGTTATTGATCGCTTCATCATCTGACCTGTATCATTGGACCAAACATGGCCATGCATTTAACAAGGCTTATAAAGGCAAATATGTAAATGAATGGAGTAAATCAGGTTCTATAGTTTGTAAGTATGAGAACGTCAGCCTGAACGACTCAGTCGGGGAGGAAAAAATTATTGCCACCAGGATAAACGGTAAATACTGGATGTATTGGGGCGACACGGATATTTTCCTGGCCTCATCCGACGATTTGATCAACTGGTCACCTGTTGAAAACAATGAAGGAAAATTAGTAAGTGTTTTTGGCCCAAGAAAAGGAATGTTTGACAGCGACCTTGTAGAACCCGGACCGGCAGCCATGCTAACCGAAAAAGGGATTGTATTGATCTACAACAGTCGCAATATTCCTGCAACAGGTGATACTACACTGGCGGAAGGAACGTACACCGTTTCACAAATATTATTGGATAAAAACGATCCTTCCAAAGTAGTGGACAGAATGAATACCTATTTCATGAAACCGGAAAAAGATTATGAAATAACCGGCCAGGTCAATCATGTTTGTTTTGCCGAAGGCCTTGTGAATTATAAAAACAAATGGTTTTTATACTATGGCACTGCCGATTCAAAGATCGCGGTAGCTATAAAGTAATGTGCGGATTTGAGTAATGACTCATTTGATTACACAGATTAACACGAATTAGAGTACTCTCTCTGTGAAAATCCGTGTGATCTGTGGCAAAAATTTCAAAATTGAATCACTGCCCGGCTTTCAGATGAATCAATTTGCGGAGGAAATGATCTAAATTCGCAAATCCGCAAATCAACAAATTTGCACCTATAATCCATGTCAATCGAAGTAAAAAATCTTCTCAAAGTTTACGGGGAACAAAAAGCTGTCAACAATATTTCTTTTAAAATAGAACAGGGCGAGATCGTTGGTTTCCTGGGCCCGAATGGCGCCGGCAAATCTACCACGATGAAGATCATTACCGGTTACCTGCAGCAAACAGGCGGGGAAGCTTTTGTAGCCGGGCTAAATGTCGCTGACAATCCACTGGAGATAAAAAAGAAGATTGGTTATTTACCGGAATTAAATGCCCTGTACTACGATATGTATGTAAGGGAATATCTTGAATTTACCGCTGAAGTGTATAAAGTAGATAACCCTAAAATAAGAATTGAAAAAGTAATAGAACTCACGGGTTTGAAAGCAGAAAGCAAAAAGAAAATAGGACAGCTTTCAAAAGGATATAAACAAAGAGTAGGCCTTGCTGCTGCCTTAATTCATGATCCCGAAGTATTGATTCTTGATGAGCCAACCAGCGGTTTAGACCCCAACCAGATCGTTGAGATAAGAGATGTAATCAAACAGCAGGGATTGAATAAAACAGTTTTATTCTCCTCACATATTTTGCAGGAAGTGGAAGCCATTTGCGACCGGGTGATCATTATTAATAAAGGTGAGCTGGTGGCGGATGATAAATTGAGTAATCTCCAAAAAGGAAATAAAGAGAACCATACTGTAGTAGTACAGTTCAAGGAACCGGTAGACAAACAGTTGTTAGAACAAATGAAAGAAGTGCTGGTTATAGAACAGCTTCAAACTATTACTTCGGCAAGCACTGGATTTAAACTTCAAACAAGTAATCCCGAAGTAGTCCGCAAACAAATACTCGAATTAGCTTTGCAGCATAATCTCAACATCGTTTCTTTGCAAAGCGAAAGCCAGAGCTTGGAAGATGTATTTCGATTCCTTACACAGAAAACTGATGCTTCTGCATAATTCTACAGAACTATTATAGTATAGTGGTAAACTGCGACGCTTTTTTTGAGTAAGAACAGAATCCTGACACTCCGGCTTTACTCAGTGCAGTCTGTGCGTCGCAGGGAACAGTGAATAGAATTACAAAAGCTGGTAACATAAATAATAAATTAAAACAATAAACTATAAACCAACATGAGTTACATTTCCGAAATTTTCGCCAGGCAGATATTAGATAGCCGCGGTAACCCGACTGTAGAAGTAGATGTAATAACCGATGAAGGTGCATTGGGCCGTGCCGCGGTGCCAAGCGGCGCCAGTACTGGCATACACGAAGCAGTTGAGCTCCGGGATGATGACAAGAAAAAATATTTGGGCAAAGGCGTATTGAAAGCCGTGAAGAATGTAAACGCTGTCATTGCTCCCGCGTTATTGGGCTATGATGTGGCCGATCAGACAGGCCTGGATGAGATGATGATAGAATTGGACGGTACTCCCAATAAAGGAAAACTGGGAGCTAATGCCTTACTGGCGGTGAGCATGGCGGTAGCCAAAGCTGCGGCGGAAGAAGCTGCCTTACCCCTGTACCGCTATATCGGCGGTACCAATGCAAAGACATTGCCTATACCGATGATGAATATCCTGAATGGCGGTGCACATGCTGATAATAAAATAGACTTCCAGGAATTTATGGTCATGCCGGTTGGCGCAGCCAGCTTCAGCGAAGGCCTGCGCTGGGGCGTAGAAATTTTTCATGCATTAAAAACGGTGTTGAAGAAAAAAGGATTCAGTACCAACGTAGGAGATGAAGGCGGTTTTGCTCCCAATATTCAAAGCAATGAAGAAGCTATTGAAACAGTATTGACAGCGATACAGGCAGCCGGTTACAAAACAGGCAGCCAGATCGTAATAGCTATGGATGCCGCTAACAGCGAACTATGGAACAGCAAAAAGAAAAAATATGTTTTTCATAAAAGCGATGGCAAAGAAATGAGCAGCGAGCAGTTGGTAAAATACTGGGCGAGCTGGGTAAAACAATATCCTATCGCTTCAATTGAAGACGGTATGGCTGAAGATGATTGGGCTGGCTGGAAAATGCTGACAGAAGCAGTTGGCGATAAATGCCAGTTGGTAGGTGATGATCTGTTTGTAACGAATGTTACCCGCCTGCAAACAGGTATTGATAAGAATATTGCCAATGGCTTGCTGGTAAAAGTAAACCAGATAGGAACCATCACTGAAACCATCAATGCGGTAACACTGGCGCAGCATAATGGTTATAATACTATCATGAGTCATAGAAGCGGGGAAACAGAAGATACCACTATTGCCGATCTTGCAGTAGCATTGAATTGCGGGCAGATTAAAACCGGTTCCGCTTCACGTACTGATCGTATCGCTAAATATAACCAACTGATCCGTATTGAAGAACAATTAGGCAGCAGTGCTTTTTATCCGAAAGGAAAGATTAAGTTCGGAAAATAGACCACAGAGGACAGATGATAGTTGACAGATTCGCCTAACTTTGGTTCACTCTGTCAACTGTCATCTGTTTACTAACAACTGGCATATGAAACTACTAACCCACATTCCTGCCTGGCTCAAAAACAAATACCTGATCGCTTTGGGTGTTTTTGCGGCTATCATGCTTTTTTTTGATAAAAACGATGTTTTTACGCAATCGGCCCGTAAAAGTCAATTGAGAGATTTGCAGGAAAGCAAGCAATATTATACAGAACGGATAGCCACGGAACGAAAAGAATTAGAGGAACTTAAGTCTAATCCCGGCACTTTGGAGAAATATGCAAGGGAAAAATACCTGATGAAACGGGATAATGAGGACCTTTTTATCATCCCTGGGGGACAGGCAGCAGAGGTGAAATAGGATATTTAGTACAATAAGCCAATTAATTTTCCGTTACTATACCGGACATAACTTTTCTGGAACTTTCACTTTTTAAGGACATTAATGGTTTGCGAATGACAAAATTTACCCCCGAGGATCTTTTATTGTATTTATACAAAGAAAGCTCTCCCCAGCTAACTGCTGCTATAAAGCAAGCATTACAACTGGACTGGACCCTACGGGAAAAATTCAATGTATTAAAAACCTCCATGCTAAGGCTTGAAAAAATCCAACAATCCCCACGCACCGAAGCGATTTTAAACATCCTGAATTACGCCCGTGAAAAATCGTCGGAAATGGCATAATCCTTTCCGGTTCTGATTTT
>JAKFEJ010000121.1:0-10266 GCA_036675745.1 Chitinophagaceae bacterium
TAAAAAATAAGTTTCGTAAAAAAGAGGAGAAAGAACCAATTTCCGATACTACTGATTACATCCAATTAGGAAGTTTTCAATTCTACGCGGATAATAATGTGCTTAAAACGGGGAATAACACTATTCCACTTTCGGAAAAAGAAACAAAAGCACTAAAAATATTTGCAGAAAATATAAATCAGATCGTAGAAAGGGAAAAACTGATGAAAGAGATTTGGGAAGATAAAGGCATAGTTGTCATCAGTAGAAATGTCGATGTGTTGGTGTCTAAATTACGTAAGAAATTAAGCGACGATAACTCCATTAAATTTATTAACGTACATGGCAGGGGTTACAAATTTATTGTTGAGTAGATACCAATTAAAAATCAGGTAAAGTGTAAAACAAAATCAGATGCTGTGATTAATAGGTTGACCATTGTCATGAGTTGTCTGATTTAGATTACACGATTTTGGTTCAACCTATTTCAGGACGTTAGACGCTCATAGCTTGCACTCAACGGGCAGGTATTGCCGATGGTGGGGAATTTTATATTCGTCCGCCGGAACAGACGATTGGAGAAATGGTGTAAATGGAACAAGCGGATGAACTTGCGCAAGAGCCGCAGATGGCTGAATACGTTATACAAAATGCAGCCCGGTTTGTTTGCTCATTGGAGTGTATGCCCAGTTTACTGATTGAAAACATCATCTTGAAGAGCCGTATGATCCGATAGCTATCGGATCGGGAGGTTCACAGCCTGTCCCGGACTTGATCCGGGATACGGTTCTGTGAGGAGCAGGGGGTGAAATCCCCCTTGCTTACCCGACTAGGCGTTCGTTGTTTTCGTCTCTATTTTTCCGCTATCCCCGATAGCTATCGGGGTTGGGTCAAATTCCACAATCCATTCAATACCGTATTTATCTCTGAAACAACCAAAATATGAACCCCAGGGACTATCACCAATAGGTCCTTCTATTTGTCCTCCCGCTGAAAGCCCATTAAATAATTTGTCTGCCTCTTCTTTACTTTCTGCACTTATTACAATTTTACTTCTGTTCTCATTTTCGTTTGTTTTTCCCATAATTTCCGGAACATCATTTGCCATCAACATATTACTTTTACCGATAGGCAAAGCAATATGCATAATTTTATTTTCTTCTTTTTCCGCAACCCTGAATTCAGGACTTGCAAGGTCTTTGAAACGAATAATCTTTGCAAACTCTCCGCCAAATACTGATTTGTAAAAGGTAAATGCTTCTTCGGCATTTCCGTTGAAATTAATGTGAGGATTGATAAGTGCCATAATTTTTATTTTTTAGGTTGTTAAATTCGTTACTTTCTTATTTGTTTTGACTGCCGTCCCTATAGACTTCGGCGTGAGCTCAGTCGAACGCTATCGGGATCATTTTTGCGATAATCCCGATAGCTATCGGGACGCCAACAGATTTTCCAAATTGTTCATTGATGCTTTGAATCCTTCTGTGAAGCCCATTTCAATCATCTTCTCCATGCGGGCAAGCGATTCATTATAAATAGTAATACTGACTTTTGTCTTTCCGTCCCGATAGCTATCGGGATGTTCGCTGAAAGTGTAATCCCAATCAGAACCCGGCAATTCAGGGTTTTCATCTTTGTCTGCAAAAGCATTAAATAGTTTGAAGTTGGTTTTTGGGCTAATGGACGTGTATTTCTGAATTGCCCAACGCTCCTGTCCTTCCGGACTTACCATCGCATAAAATCTTCGTCCGCCAACTTTAAAATCCATAAATTTTGTTTTTGATGTCCAGGGTTTAGGTGCCACCCATTGGTCAAGGAGTTCTGCTTTGGTAAATGCATCCCATACCAGCGAAAGGTCAGCATCAAATTCTCTTGTTATGAATACCGTTTTCGCTGCTTTGTCAACGGTAAAATCAAATAGCAAAGTGTTTTTCATTTTTTCTGTTTTTTCAGTGTTAATAATACGTTGTCGAGTTGATTGAACTGAGTTTCCCACATTTTCCTTAATTTGGACAACCAATTGTCAATCTCTTGTATTTTTTTTGGGTTAAAGTGATAATAAATTTCTCTGCCCGATTGTTCCGGTTTAATCAATTCGCATTCTTGTAATACTTTAATATGTTTTGATACGGCTTGCCGGCTCATATCAAATTTTTCCGCCATTGCATTTGGTGTTAATGCTTGCATAGCGAGTAAAGTTAAAATAGCCCTGCGTGTAGGGTCAGCTATGGCTTGAAATAGATCCTGTTTCATTTTTCAATAATTAAATTACGCAACTTTTAGGTTGCAAATATATACGCAACTTTCGAGTTGCACAAATTTATTTGCAATTATTTTTATCGGGGTAAATCCGATAGCTATCGGATGCCGGGAAGTTTTAGTTGTTGTCGGAGGGTTCGTTACAATGACGCCTACGTCGGGGCTTGCTGCAGGCTGGGTATTTGCAGCTGTGTCCGCCCCTATGACGATTTACATTAAAGGAACAAAATTTTATTTAAACCGTAAAGCCAATTATTAAACGGTCAACCCGATAGCCGATGATTGGTAGCGATAAAATGCTGAAATAAGTTTGTCATGCCCAGCTTGCGGCAAACAGGGTGATTTTTTTCCGGTAAATAACCGGACAGAAATTCTATTACTCAAAAAAAGAAAAACAGCGATGAAAATTAAAAAACGATGCTGTAGCGAAACTAAAAACTGCGGTTCTTAAGAGAACTAACGAAGAACAAACATTATCGCGGATAAAAAAAAGAAAAAAACAACTCCCAATATCTGCATCCTCACCCGAAAGCTATCGGGTCAAAAGCTGCCATTAAAACCCCATACTCTCCACGGCGGCTACTGAAGCTTCATTCAACAGAGGCTTAAATCAAACCTTTGCGCCGCAACATACTTTTAGTCCGTAAATACTGCCGGCGCAAAGCTTCGTTTAAGACTTATATGTTGTAAGCAGCTTGTCAAGTTTACTATTTGGCATTCTGTCTAATAAGTACTTAACTGATTGCAATTGTTCCTCCGGCTTATCTATTTTTAGATTGGTTTCTTTCCTATATACCAATTTGTCGTCTTTGAAATAGTATGTCGCTTGTCGAAATACTTTTCCATTAATTCTGTCGGCTGAAACAATCATAGGTCGCAGATTACTATCAAGATAATACCAGTAAACCAATTTTCTTCGAAATTTGTCAAGCGTCTCCACCTCAATCTTAATAACACTTTCTGATTGGGGATTGATGTAATATGTGGCTTTTAGACTGTCGCCAACGTATGACTTTTGAACAAATGAAGTCTTTTCCTTTGTTGAAACAATGTTGTCAATATGCTGCTTTTCAGATATATTTTGTCCGGCAACTGTCGATGTCAGCAAAAAAGATAGGAGAACTAATTTGGTCAGTTTATTAAATTTTATCATTCCCGTCAACAATTTCATTAGAGAGGTCGAATTAAGTTGCGTACAACGGTTACGGCTTGGCGATGTGGCGGTATTTGAAAATCGTCAGCCCGTAATTGCTGCTAAATTTATAAATAAAAGTTCATTGTTTATTCTATTGCTCGGCTTTATTCTTCGGCTGGAACTGAAGCCGAATAGCGAACAAAAAGCTGAGTCTTTATATTCGTCGCCCCGCCATATTGCCAAACCGAATGCTGTGCGTTTGTTTTTGGGTTTTGTCTAACCATTGTCCCTGAAATATGATGTCGTATAATGTTTAATCGTCTTTACGTTTTCTTTCTTGTCAATTAAACATCAAGTCTTAAAGTCCGATACGAGTTAAGTTGTCGTCCGCCGTTTAAACCAGGTCTCCAATTGGGTGATAATTTCAAAAGTTTTAAAGTCGGCTCGGTCAAAACTTGATTTCCTGTTTGCACTTTTATGTTGCATACCGTGCCATTCCTTGCTACTATAAACTTTACAACGATTGAGTCTTGAAAATGTTGACCTGTGTCACCCAAATGTTGCGATATGTAATCAAAGTCAAAATTGTTTTTAGCAAAGTCAAACCATTTTTTTAACCCACCCGGGAATTCTGCATACACTTCAAGTTTCGTAAAAATTTTTCCTAATTGTTTTTTGTCAAGTTTACATTCTGGTGCTAATAGTGTTGTGTCAAAGTCATTATTGGTTTTCTCATCAATAATTTGTCCAATTGCAGGAGTTAGAAAAAGTGTCAAACAGAAACCTAATATTATAAATACTTTTTTCAAAATGTCAAATATGAAGAGGATGTCGAATAAAATAACGCACAACGTATGTATTGTCGAATATACGAACCTTATTATGTTGAAATAGCAAAAAATTGTTTGCCTGATGTTCAATTACCTGGATTGGTTTATGCAAGATTTTAGGCCATCTTGAAAAGCTGCGACAATGTACATTTATTAATACACATTCATCTATTCTATTAGGAATTTTAACGGCTAAGTTTGTTCTCATTAAAACTTCCAACCCAAACCTACCAATGGCATCTTATCTTCTTTGGATGCGGCATAGGTAATCGTCAATACCAGCCGGCGCAAAGGCGATATCCAGAAACCGCCGCCATAGCCGCTTAACCATTTATCGCTTTCATCGTTATCCGCCAAGATACGGCCGGTATCATAAAAAGCAAGAAGACCTAATGAACCGGGAAATAAATAAGTCTTGAAATTAGCAAGCCTGTACCGCATTTCAATATTGTTGTAAAGATTGGATGTTCCGGCAAACCTGTATTTGCGATAGCCGCGGAGATTGTCTTCGTTGCCGAGATATTGCGCCTGGTAAAATTCAAAATCACCGAAATTATGACCGCCGCCCGTACGGTTAACCAGCACAAGACGATTTTTAATAACGGGGATATAAAAACTAAAATCAGAATTCAGTTGTGTCAATTCGTAGCTGGCATCATTCAATCCCGAAAGATGGCGAACGGATACATTCCAGAAAATACCTTTCTCCGGTAATATTTTATTATCTCTTGTATCGGCTGTTAGTGAAAACCTGGCGCCAAAATAAGATTGCTTTGCAAATGCCGTAGCAGGATCAATACCGGTTGGCGTTTCCCGCACTATAAACCGCTGCCTGTTATTTTTATCGGTAGAATCCATTTTATAAAACTGGAAAGTTGGGCCCAGGGTCATGATCACTTTTTCAGAAAAGTTTTTGCGAAGCAATAATGAAATATCTCCGAGCCTGTACCTTGTTCTGTAATACCTGAAGTCGCCGGGTTTTGTTTTATCATAAACGGAGGAAGCTCCATAACCAAAGAAGTTAGGCACATGCGGCGATTTGATATCGGTTTCAAATAAAAGATCAATGCTTCTTCCTATTATGCCAATGAACTCTGCATTGTAACGAAAGTTGAATGCTTTGGTAGCAAGGGCATGATTGAGCGTAATGGTATGGCTGTTTTTATAAGGCGCTTTGCGAAAACCATGATGTGTGATCTTCATCCATCCGCCGAGATAAACGCCATCATCAGGATTGTAACCAACCGAAATAAAAGGGATTACCTGGTTATACTTATAATAAATGGGATTGTAATAATTAGCTATCGTATCATTGGATAATTTATTATTGAACCTGCCGGTGAGTTTATTATTTCCTTTTTTTTCATCATATACAATACCACCATCGGCTGATGAAGCTGTATTCTCAAAGCTATCTTCACCATCGCCGCCGATCATACGGATCTTTATTTTATCGTTATTTCCTTTTACAATGTATTTATCATCGCCAGCAAAACCATACAACCTTATCTCTTTGGTATCCTGCGCATCAAAAACTCTTTCATATAATGTAGAGGAACTATCACCGCTCTTATATACCTGTAGCAAAACAGAGCCGTCCTCATTACGGGTAATATCAAACAATTCAGGTTTATCACTTGCTGTTATATCTACGATCTCTGCCAGGAAACGATAATAGTCCATTGTTTCCGCAGCCAGGTATTTACGGCGCTCCTTTAATGTGCTGATGATCTTATTAACTGATAAATGCTGAATTTCCGGCGGTTGCTGCGCCAATGCTTTTTCAATGACAGCATCAGTCATTTTGCTGAGAAATGTATCGGTGGCTGTTTTCCAATCCTGTTCTGTAAGCCTGTTTAAAAAAAAGCGGTCAAGATTACGTGCCGCAAAATTAAACCGCTTTATATTTTTTGATTTAGGTTTAAGACCTTCGAGTTGGGGTACCAGCCATGCCCATTGTACGATATGCGGCAGCACACCCTGGTTGACATAAAAAGCCTGGTCCCTGTCTTTGGGTATAGGATAATATTGTTTTCCTTTTTCTTTGTCAATGGCACCCCATTCCCATTGCCCCTCATGCCTGTCGAAGTCCATTACGAACATATCCAGTATCCTTGCCCGCAACAAGGCCTGCTGATCCACTGAATTATCATTGTCTTCTTTCAATTTTTTTACTACATCTTCCGTGTCATAATCTTTTTTTACTGAATCGGGAATTTTTTCCTCTAAATAGGCGAGCAGGTTACCAAAATCTTTGCGATGCTCTTCCAACCGTGGGTCATCAGGTATAAAAACTAATTTTACCTGGAGATAAGGGATACCGGCAGCTTCGGCTAGTACAGGCATTGATAAAGCGGCATAAGGATAGGAAGCGGAAATGCCATCGGCTACAATGTCTTCAGCGGCTTCACTTTGCAGATCCGCCGGCAAGGTTTTGCTGGTTATAAATTTTTTTATCGAACGAAAATTATATTCTTTACCGTTTGCGTCTTTGACACGCAGGGAACGGGTTTGTTTGCCACCGCCGCGTTTTACGGGTGTCAATCCGCCACCTTCGGTCGCCATATTAATAACAGGAACACGGATGGGTGTTTTCCATTCCTGCCTGTAATTATCGCCCATCCAAAATGACCTGCTTTTATTTATTTTAAACAATGTAGAAGCGGGAGCAGTGGTGGAATCTTTAGTAGCCTGGGCCATACAATCAGCAACAGGAAAAAGCAGGGTCAAGCTGCATAATAGAAATAATCTCATGATTGTTTTTTTTATGGTTAACCTTAATCCCACAGTTCCTGGTAAGCCAGTTTAAGTTACAATTTTTATCGCGACCGGAAATAAGGTTAAGAAGGGTAACGGTAGTTAAACAAATGTCGTGCTAATAATAAAGGAAGACGATTGAGTACTTAACAGGTCACGGATAGAAATCTGTTTTCTAAGGGATATTTTAATGACAGGCTTTGTCAATCCGGAAAGAAATGACTGCTACGACTGTATTACAGGCTTTTTTGGGTGACTTGTTGAAGAAACGCAAGCCAACCACTATTATTAAAAGAAACCAAGTAGTCCCTTTTTTTCTACATTCCTGCCATTCAAACTGGTTTCCGGAACGGATAATGTTTTTAAAATTGTAATTGGAACGCCGTTCCTTCTCCTTCTACAGAATGTACCTGTATATTTCCTTTATGCAGCATCATGATCTGTTTACACAGGCTGAGGCCGATACCGCTGCCGCTTTTTTTGGTACTAAAGAATGGAATAAAAATTTTATCCAGTAGTTCTTCCGCCATGCCATACCCATTATCGGCAACTTTGATAACAGTTTTCCTGTTATTAGCAATATAGGCTGTTAATATTATTCTTGGCTCCGGCTTATCTTTTACCGCTTCAATGGCATTGACCACAAGGTTGATCAATACCTGTTCCAGCAGATCAATATCCGCTTCCAGTACAAGGTCGGTATCTTTTAAGATCGTTTCTACTTCAATGTTTTTTTGTTCCAGGGTAGGTTGCATTAACTGGAGCAGGTTTTCAAAAATATCCCTTACATATACTTTTTTCAGGTTCAGCGTTGTGATCTTATTCAGGTTACGATAAGTTTCTGCAAACTTTAAAAGTCCTTCACTTCTTCTTTTAATAGTTTCAATACCTATTTCCAGGTCGTCAACAGACCCGGAATCATTATTCAATACGGAAACAGATTGCTGCAACCTGTTTTTCAATGTTTCCGCCAGTGATGAAATGGGAGCCACCGAATTCATGATCTCATGGGTAAGTACGCTTAATAATTTTTGCCAGGCTTTTGATTCCGTTTCATCCAGCGCTTCATTTACATTCTGAAAAGCGATGAGCTTGTATATTTTTCCGTCGGTTTGAAAAGCGGTTGCTGATAACAGGATCTTGAAAGATGATCTTTCGGGATGAGCCGTGGCGACTTTATTCTCGCCGGGTTTTAAGGCGATGATCGTTTGGCATAATTCATTATCCCGTTTGCTTAGCGAATAAATTGTTTTCAGGTAGGGTAGCTGCAACATTTTTTTCAGCGATTCATTCATCCAAACAACTTCACCGGTCTTTTCTTCATAAGAAAGAATACCGGTATCTACCAGCTCAAGTATCTTTTGCAGGTACTGGTATTGGGTTTCTTTTTCTTTACTGATAACTTTAAACGTGGTGTTGATCTCGTTAAAACCTTTTCGCAAAGGCTGAATATCAGCAGACGCATGTTTTACATCAAAGTATCTTGAAAAATCGCGGTAATGAACGGCTTCTACAAACTGGTCCAGCTCTTTATGGGCTTTATGATGGAACCTGTAAAACTCAGCAAGCTCATAGATGATCACCGGCGCCACTATTATTAAATACACATATAGCCCTTTCACCAGTAGAAAAGATCCGGCACTCAATGTTGCAAACAACAAGAGTACTCTTAATAAAATCCGCCATTCAATTTTTTTTAAACTCATGCCCCTGTCCCCTAAAGGGGAACTTAGATTTAATTCTGTTAATAAATATTGAAGTACCTGAAAGAGCGACACAATGGAACGATAATAACAACAAAAAAGTTAACTACAAAAAATAATAACTACGGTAAAATCTTTGTGTACCAATAAAACCTATACAACCTAAGTTCCCCCTTCGGGGGACAGGGGGCTTTATATGTCATACTTACTTAATCTCCTGTACAACGCTGTCCGGGTAAGGCCGAGCTCTTTAGCCGCTCTTGTAATATTACCATTATGTTTTTCAATTACTTTGAGAATGGTATTTTTTTCAACGTCGCTGAGTTTGGTTTCCGCTGATTCTGTTTGTGCAGCCATCGTTGATTCAATCGGTGAAAAAAGAAGATCCTTTGCTTCTAATGTATCGCCATCGGCCATGATAACCGCTCTTTCAATAATGTATTGCAGTTCGCGGACATTACCCGGATAATGATGGTTCAACAATTTTTCCATGGCTTTAGTATCCAGCTCCAATGTCGGCTTCATGTATTTTTTACTATACAATCTGCTGAAATGCCGGGCTAATAAAATAATATCATTATCACGTTTGCGGAGCGGGGGTACTGTTATCTCTACTGTGTTGATACGATAAATAAGATCTTTCCGGAAACGGCTTTCATTGGCCAGTTCGCTAAGCGGCACATTGGTAGCGCATATCAAACGGATATCAATGGGAATAGGTTCATTACTGCCCAATCTTATCACCTGGCGGTTTTGTAAAACGCTTAATAGTTTTGCCTGCATGTGAAGCGGTATATTGCCGATCTCATCCAGGAACAAAGTGCCATTATTAGCCGCTTCGAATCTTCCAATGCGTTCTTCTCTTGCATCGGTAAAAGCGCCTTTTTTATGCCCGAATAATTCGCTTTCAAAAAGCGTTTCTGTCAATGCCCCTACATCACATTTTATAAATGGATTAGCGGCACGCAGCGATTGCTGGTGAATGGCTTTGGCAATAAGGTCTTTACCCGTTCCGTTTTCTCCCAGTATCAGGATATTTGCATCTGTAGGCGCTATCTTTTCTATCTTATAAAAGATCTGCTGCATGGCCTCTGATTCACCAAATAATTCCTTGCCAACAATGGAGCCGGTATTGGAAAGCGAATAGCCGCTGCTTTTATTCCCCTTTCTTTTTAATATCTCTTTGATAGTGGACATCAATTTTTCATTGTGCCACGGTTTTACTACAAAATCGGCTGCGCCTTCTTTTAATGAACGAACGGCGAGATCAATATCACCATAAGCTGTGATCATGATCACGGCTGCATCCGGTTTTATTTTCCTGATCTCTTTTAACCAGAACAAACCTTCATTACCAGTATTGATAGAACTTGTAAAATTCATATCCAGCAGTATGATGTCATACTCATCTTTTGATAAATGCCAGCGGATATTTTCAGGATTTTTTTCCGTTACTACTTCCTTTACTTCTGTTTTTAATAGCAACCTTACAGCAGTAAGTACATCGGGGTCATCATCTATTATTAATATGGAGGCGTTCTTTAATACCATTTAGTTGAATTGGAAAATAATTGGCAATAAGCAATATGCAATAAAAGCAATA
>JAKFEJ010000554.1:0-10255 GCA_036675745.1 Chitinophagaceae bacterium
CATCTGATGTGTAACGCTTTGAGCGAATTAAAAGGAAAAGGCATTGATATCAGCCCTGAAGAAGAATTGGGAGCTAAAATCGCCATTCTGCTTCACGATGCAGGACATGGACCTTTTTCTCACGCATTGGAACAGGAGTTGATCACCGGGGTCCATCATGAAACAATTTCAATTCTGATCATGCAAAACCTCAATGCGGAATACAAGGGGCAATTGCAGACTGCAATAGAAATATTCACTGATGTTTATCCGAAGCGTTTTCTACATCAATTGGTTTCCGGCCAATTGGATGTAGACAGATTAGATTATTTAATAAGAGATAGTTTTTTTACAGGAGTAGCAGAAGGTGTTGTTGGTTATGACCGTATTATTAAAATGCTGACTGTAAAAGACGGTGAGCTGATGGTGGAAGAAAAAGCCATTTATTCGATTGAAAAATTTTTAGTTTCCAGAAGGTTAATGTACTGGCAGGTATACCTTCATAAAACTGTTTTGGCAGCAGAAATGATGCTGGTAAAAACAATCAGAAGGGCGAAGGAATTGATTGCTTTAGGGCAAGTTGTTGATGCCGCCACCCCTGAACTGAATTTCTTTTTACAAAATCCCGGTTTAAATGCTTCGGTAGAAAAACACCTGGATACTTTTTGTCGCCTGGATGATCATGATGTGATGGCCACTATCAAGAATTGGTGCCATCATCCTGATAAAATATTATCCGTGCTTTGCCGTTCTTTAGTGGAACGAAAATTGCTAAAAATAAAACTACAGGCCGAACCGTTTGATGAGGCTTTGATAAAAGAAAAAATAAAAGAGGCCCGTAATAAATTAGGCATCAGTGAAGAAGTTTCAGATTATTTTGTGTTTACAGGACAAGCCAGTAATACAACTTATGACCCGAAGGATGAACGCATATATATTTTATTCAAAGACGGAACGGTGAAAGATATCTCAAAAGTAGACAATGCCCTGATACATCAGCACTTGGGCAGCACAGTTAAAAAACATTATTTTTGTTTCTTAAAATAGCTACGAGCTATGTAAGCTATGAGCTTCGAGCCTTTAGACAGGTACTTGCTCGTAGCTCACGGCTCATGGCTCAAAGCTTGATTACATGAATTTTCCAGCCGCACAAATAGGCTTTTTGGTAAATGGCAAAATTGAGGGGGACCCCAACGTTGTTGCTAATTCATTCGGAAAAATAGAAGAAGCGAAAGAACAACAGCTTACTTTTTTTGCCAACCCCAAATACGAAGAATTTCTATACAGCACCAGGGCTTCCATTATAATTCTTAATGACACTTATGAATTAAAACAACCGGTTAAGGCCACGCTTATCCGTGTACCCGATGCTTATTCCGCTTTTGCCATACTATTGACCAAGTACCAGGAGATCATGCAGCAACAGCTTACCGGCATTCAACAGCCGGTATATATTGCCAAAACAGCTTCGTATGGCAGCAATGTTTTTATCGGCGCTTTTGCATACCTGGGAGAAAATGTGAAAATCGGCAACAATACCAAGATATATCCCAATGCTTATATCGGGGATAATGTGTCTATCGGTGATAACAGCATCATTCATCCCGGTGTGAAGATCTATCATGATTGTATTATAGGTAACCAGGTCACTATTCATGGCGGCACTATTATCGGTAGTGATGGTTTTGGTTTTGCTCCCCTGGCAGATGGCAGTTTTGCAAAAGTGCCGCAGATCGGTAATGTAATTATAGAGGATCAGGTAGAAATTGGCGCTAATGCAACTATCGACCGGGCAACCATGGGCTCTACGTTAATAAAAAGCGGAGCAAAACTTGATAACCTTATACAAATAGCCCACAACGTAGAAATAGGTAATAGCTCCGTTATAGCTGCACAGGCAGGCATAAGTGGAAGTACAAAAATTGGTAATGGGGTAATGATTGGTGGGCAGGCTGGTATTGTTGGCCATATCCAACTGGGTGATGGCTCAAAAGTAAATGCACAAAGTGGGGTCAGTAAATCACTTGAACCCGGCAAAACTGTAACCGGTTCCCCCGCTTACGATTATACAGCGGCTTTGCGTAGCCAGGCTGTTACACGCAAACTTCCCGAATTGGAAAAAAGAGTAAAAGAATTAGAATCACTGATCAAACAATTGCTGGCAGAAAAAAGTATTGTTTAATTTTTATTTAACCAGTGGCATTGCTTTGTTCGTTGTTCTGTAATTCTATTGGGCAGGACAACTTATCGAAAGATGGCACTTCTTCTCTATCCTGAAAATATCTGCACACCAATACAGATTAAACGCCTGCCGCCGGGCCAGGAGGAGATATACATTGGTTGGAATTAATCTTTGTAAGTCTATCAGATCCGCATCCGTATTCCGCCATCAAACAACTTTTTTTGTTGCAAAACTGTTAAGTTGTTCATTCTTTTAGGTTACTGCCGTAATTTACAGGCATGATTTTATCGAGGAAAAAAATAGTGAATATTCTACGCAGATACACAATTATCCTGATCTGTATTACCAGCAATTTTTATTCAACAAAAGCACAAACTATTGATGCCAATATAGAATCTTATGCCAGGCTATACAGCCCTGAACGGGTTTATATACATTATGACAAATCAGCCTACTCCACCGGTGAAACGATCTGGTTCAAAGCTTATATGATGAATGAAGTAGTTCCTGCTGATGAAAGTAAAACGTTATATATAGATTGGATAGATGATAAAGGCAACCTGTTGTTACATGCGGTAAGTCCCCTGGTGGAAGCTGTTACAAACGGACAATTTGAAATTCCGGTAGAATACAAAGGAAAGTCTTTACACGTAAGAGCTTATACAAAATGGATGCTCAATTTTGATTCCGCATTTATTTATAATAAAGAGATCCCTGTTCTTACAAAAGAAAAAACTGCCGCCGACTCAAAAAACAAGATCATTCCATCTATCCGTTTTTTCCCCGAAGGGGGGGATATTATTGCCGGCATTCCCAATAAAATTGCATTTAAAGCAAATGATCAATGGGGCCGGCCGGTAAAAGCGAAAGGCATTGTTGTAAACAGCCAGGGCAAAACAGAAGATAAAATCAACACCATACATGATGGAATGGGCTATTTTTTTCTTACGCCTAAAAATGGCATTACCTATACCGTTAAATGGAAAGATGAAAAAGATGTTGAACACAATACGGTTTTACCGAAAATAAAACCTGATGGTGCAGCGTTGCAAATTTCAGTAGCAGGAACCAATCGTATATTTTCAGTTGTCTGCTCGCCTGGTATGATAAACGCTATGGATACTGTACACCTGGTAGGAACCATTTATCAACACCCCGTTTTTAAAATAGCCAGGGCAACAGGATCTACGCCAATAAAAGGCTCCATACCTACTACAGGTTTACCGAGCGGTATAATGACAATTACATTATTTGATAAACACTGGAACCCCCTGGCGGAAAGAATCACTTATATCAATAACAATGAATATTCCTTTCAGCCGGAGATGGAAGTACAACGCTGGGGCCTGAACAAAAGAGCAAGAAATGAAATAAAAATAACGGTACCGGATAGTTTAATGGCCAATCTTTCTATTGCCGTTACGGACGCTGGTATAGGTACGGATAGCAGCAACAATATTATTTCACACCTTATGCTCAGCAGTGAACTGAAAGGACAGGTATATAATCCTGCCTGGTATTTTTCAAACAATACAGACTCCATAAACCAGCACCTTGACCTGGTGATGCTCACACATGGCTGGCGGCGTTTTAAGTGGGATGACATAGTTAGTGGCAAAATAAATCCACCTCTATATGCAAAAGACACCAGTTATATTACGCTGTCTGGTAAAGTCATTGGTGTTTTACCGGGACAGATCAACCGCGATGCTTCCGTTCTGTTGATGGTAAAGCAAAAAGACAAAGAAGGACAGATGATTTTGGCCCCGGTGGAATCAAACGGAACATTTAACGACCCAACTGCTATCATTTTTGATACAGCACAGGTCTACTACAGTTTTCAGAAAGCAAAAGAGTTAAAAGACGCCAGCATACAGTTTATGACGGGTAGATTGCCTGCACCATCTTTAAACCCCTCCACTTTTTATAAGCCCTATGGCCTGGTTCCGGATACAAGCGGCAATTATCGTCAGCTTATGTTGGCCAATGAGGCCAATAGTTTAGCAGAAATGATGAAGGTAAAAACATTGGAAAACGTAACTGTAAAAAGTAAAGGAAAATCACCGACGCAACTCTTGGAAGAAAAATATGCTTCTGGTCTGTTCAGCGGTGGTGACGGCTATCAGTTTGACTTAGTCAATGATCCTTTTGCATCCAGCGCACTAAATATATTTACTTATCTGCAGGGCAAAGTTGCCGGTTTGCAGGTAAATGCAAGTGGCGCTAACCCATCTATGCAATGGCGTGGCGGATCTCCCCAATTATACCTTGATCAGACACCCGTAGACGCAAGTTTTATTTCATCTTTAAACGTAAGCGATGTAGCTTATATAAAAGTATTTCGTCCCCCTTTCATGGGTGGCTTTAATGGCGCCAATGGAGCTATCGCTATTTATACCCGTCGTGGTAATGATATAAAACCTGAACCAGGCAAGGGTTTGGCAAATAATAAGGTGTTTGGTTATTCACCCATTAAAGAATTTTATTCCCCCAATTACGCGACTTTTAATACCCGTAATGAACAACGTGACATACGCACTACCCTCTATTGGAACCCATCCGTAATAACAGCCCCTCAAAAAAACCAGGTAGTTCTTTCTTTTTATAACAATGACGTGAGTGGCGCCTTCCGTGTGATCATTGAAGGAATGACAAGGGATGGTAAATTGGCACATATTGAACAGATGATGGAATAAATACAAAGTTTAAAAGGTTTATGAATTCAAGAAATTCAAAACGTTTTCATAGCCTTTGGACCTTTAAAATTCCCGTACCTCATAAACTGAGATACAGAAAGTTCAAGGGGATTTCCATAACTTTTGAAACCTCTTACACTTCTTGAACTTCCTGAACTTTGCAATCCCCCTGACTTGCCTATGAAACATTATCTTTGCCCCCGCTAAGAAAACAAACGCATGAATTCAAATTTCAATCCTGATAAACAGCATACATTAAATGCTGCTGTAACTATTTCCGGCACAGGCCTGCACACCGGTGTTATGGCAGATCTTACTTTAAAACCGGCCAGTTCTGGTTTTGGTTTCCAGTTTAAACGGATAGATCTTCCCGATCAACCCATCATCAAAGCCGATTGCGACCTGGTAACGGATACCAGCCGGGGTACTACGCTGGAAGCAAACGGCGCTTCAGTAAGTACTGTTGAACATGTATTAGCCGCCCTGGTAGGTATGGGTGTTGACAATTGCCTGATTGAGATCAACGGGCCTGAAATGCCTATTATGGATGGGAGCTCACAACCTTTTGTTGATCTTATTGAAACAGTTGGATTAGCAGAGCAGGATGCAGCTAAACTTTGGTACAGCATTGGTGAAAACATTTATCACTATGATGAAGCAAAAAGAGTAGAAATGGTGGTCATGCCTTCTACTGAATACCAGGTAACTACTCTTATTGATTTTAATTCACCGGTATTAGGCACACAACATGCAGAGTTGAAAAGCATGCAAAATTTCAAACAGAAAATTGCGCCCTGCCGTACTTTTTGTTTTTTACATGAGCTGGAAATGCTGCTTGATAACAACCTGATCAAAGGCGGAGATGTCAACAATGCTATTGTGATCGTTGATAAACCGGTAGATGATGAAGAAATGGAACGCTTGAAAAAAATATTCAAGAAAGATAAAATTGAAGTAAAAAGCGAAGGATACCTGAATAATCTTGAATTACGTTTTCCCAATGAACCGGCAAGGCATAAATTACTGGATGTAGTAGGTGATCTTGCTCTGATCGGTTACCCTATAAAAGGCCGTGTTATTGCTAACCGTCCGGGACATAGCTCCAATGTTGAGTTTGCTAAAAAGATCAAACAATACATCAAAAAAAATAAACACATTAAAGGGGTTCCTACTTATGACCCCACTCTTCCGCCGATCTATGATCTGAGTTATATTGAAAAAAAACTACCTCATCGTTTTCCTTTTTTACTGGTAGATAAGGTCATTGAACTAAGCGATACACAGATTGTAGGCGTAAAGAATGTAACCTTTAATGAATGGTTTTTCCAGGGACATTTTCCCGGCAATCCTGTTATGCCAGGCGTATTACAGATAGAAGCATTGGCGCAATGCGGCGGTATATTGGCCATCAACCTAAGTGGTGATGGGCAATATGATACCTATTTTCTTAAGATAGACAACTGTAAATTCAAACAAATGGTGAAGCCGGGTGATACCATGCTTTTGAAAATGGAACTGGCGGCTCCTATCCGCAGGGGCATTTGTGAGATGAAAGGAACAGTATATGTTGGTAATAAAGTTTGCACTGAGGCAGACCTGGTAGCACAGATAGTGAAGAGATAGAACCCCAAACCCCTAAAGGGGCTTTTAGATTCCGAAAGTTTGTATTTTTCTTCTGTTATTAAAATATTTTATTGGGTGAAATGATGCATTTTCACCCATCGTTTTTTATCCCCGATTTAATTCTGAAAATGTTAAAAAAACGAGCTTTATTTAAGGTTTGAAAACCGCATCCCTGCTGTATTTTCCGTACATTTGTCAGTATCTCAATTTTACACATAAAACTACAGGAATCAGCTTAATATGAGCGCAGAAACAATAGAAACAATTCCCGCAGCATCCGGTGGTTACGGTGCAGACAGTATCCAGGTTTTAGAAGGTTTAGAAGCCGTTCGTAAACGTCCGGCAATGTATATCGGCGATATAGGTGTAAAAGGGTTACATCACCTGGTATATGAAGTAGTTGACAACTCAATTGATGAGGCCCTTGCCGGTTATTGTAAAAACATCCAGGTTACTATTCACGAAGACAATTCTATTTCCGTTCAGGATGATGGCCGTGGTATTCCTACCGCCATGCATACAAAAGAAAAACGTTCGGCGCTTGAGGTTGTTATGACCGTACTTCATGCCGGTGGTAAGTTTGATAAGGGCTCCTATAAGGTTTCGGGTGGTTTGCACGGTGTGGGTGTAAGTTGCGTGAATGCATTGAGCAAAAAATTGCAGGTTACAGTTAACCGGGAAGGAAAAATATTTGAACAGGAATATAAGATCGGGGTACCTCAATATTCTGTTCGCGAAGTTGGCAAAAGCGATACAACCGGAACCAGGGTCCGTTTCTGGCCCGACGATACTATTTTTATCACAACTGTTTATAACAAAGAAATTTTAGAAGGACGCCTCAGGGAATTGGCTTTCCTTAACCGCGGTGTACGCATTGTATTGATTGATCTGCGGGAAGTGGAAGAAGATGGAACTAATTATTCCAAGGAATTCTATAGCATAGGTGGTATAGTAGAATTTGTTGAAATGCTGGATGCTAATGCAGGCAGGGCGCAGCTTATTCCAAAGGTATTATTTGTAGAAGGGTTGGATGAAAATACGAATGTAGCCGTTGAAGTTGCATTATGTTACAACAGCAGTTACAGTGAGCATATCTATTCTTATGTCAATAATATAAATACCATTGAAGGGGGTACCCACGTTTCCGGTTTCCGTCGTGCATTAACCAGGGTATTCAAAAGCTATGGTGATAAAAACAATATGTTTGAAAAGGCTAAGGTAGAAATTGAAGGAGATGACTTCAGGGAGGGCCTTAGTGCAATCATTTCTGTAAAAGTTCCCGAACCACAGTTTGAAGGACAAACAAAAACCAAACTGGGTAATAATGAAGTAATGGGTGTGGTGGACAGCACTGTTTCAAGATCGCTGGAAGCCTACCTGGAAGAAAATCCAAGGGACGCCAAAAACATTATTAATAAAGTGATCCTTGCTGCACAGGCAAGAGCCGCGGCAAGAAAAGCAAGAGAACTGGTACAACGCAAATCAGTATTGACAGGGGGCGGGTTACCGGGAAAATTAGCAGACTGCTCCGACCGTGACCCTGATCGCTGTGAGCTATATTTAGTTGAGGGAGATTCAGCAGGTGGTACCGCTAAACAGGGAAGAGATCGTAGTTTCCAGGCCATTCTTCCGTTAAGAGGTAAGATTCTTAACGTGGAAAAAGCAATGGAACATAAGATCTATGAAAATGAAGAGATCAGGAATATGTACACCGCTTTGGGCGTTACGGTAGGTACCCCCGAAGATCCAAAGGAATTGAATATCGCCAAGCTCCGTTATCACAAGCTTATTATTATGACGGATGCCGATGTGGATGGTTCACACATCGCCACATTGATCCTTACTTTCATTTTTCGTTATATGAAGGCATTGGTAGAGCAGGGTTATGTATATATCGCCCAACCACCTTTATATTTAGTAAAAAAAGGGAAAGAACAGGCTTATGCGTACAATGAAAATCAGCGTAAAGCCCTGGTAGAAAAATTAGGCGGTGGCAAAGAAGATTCGGTAAACATTCAGCGCTATAAAGGTTTGGGAGAAATGAATGCGGACCAACTTTGGGACACCACCATGAACCCCGATACAAGAACGCTTAAACAGGTAACAATTGAGAGTGCTGCAGAAGCAGACCGGATATTCAGCATGCTGATGGGCGATGAAGTAGCTCCGCGAAGAGACTTTATTGAAAAACATGCCAAGTATGCGAAGCTTGATGTTTAACCCTTTCTAATTACCAGGTTTCAGATATTCCCTGATATAATTAAACACTTTTACTTCCCCGCTATTGCGGGGATTTTTTCTTTTATCCATAAAACGCTGATAATACAGTTTTGCTTTTGCTTTGTTTTTTAAATATTTATCATAGATCCTGCCTTTATAGTACAGGTCGGGTGGTGATTGAAATAAATAATAAGAGGTATCATAATAGTTCATCGCCTTCTGGTACTGTTTCATCGCTTCAAAATTGTCTGATTTAGCGTTAAAATAACCAACAGCATCCTTCTGAATACTTAACGACAGGCATTCATCCAGCAACTCATTACTTTTTTTGTACTCCTTCTTTTTCGAATAAGCCAGCGCTGCG
This sequence comes from Chitinophagaceae bacterium, assembly GCA_036675745.1. Classification (GTDB taxonomy): domain Bacteria; phylum Bacteroidota; class Bacteroidia; order Chitinophagales; family Chitinophagaceae; genus Terrimonas_B. The sequence goes on from JAKFEJ010000554.1 coordinate 9,065, forward strand.
CAATAAAGCACGGACTGGGTGGCCTTGTTATTAACCATCAGCCACTCACAAAGCATAATACATTTATCAAAACTACCTGTGTTCAGATAACTATAAGCAAGGTTAACATACGGCATAACTACATCCACTGAATCTCTTAACAATCTCTCTCCCCAAAATATTGCTGTTGGATAATCCGGCTTCTTAAAACTTAGTTCTATTCGTTTTATCATAACATCCTGGTCTGAAGAGTCGCTGGTAAGAAAATTATTAAGCAGTGTTTCCGCTTTATCATATTGCTTGTTACGTATCAGTTGGTCCGTATATTGAACTGTTAACCTTCCCGAGAGATGATGGAGACTATAGGCTTTTTCAATATAAATCAATGCCGAGTCAAACCTACCGAGGTCACTAAATAATTGAGCAGATTTCTGCCAAAACCTGTAATTCCCTGGTTGCAGTCTTGTCAGGTTGCGATAATAAAATAAAGCACTATCCGGCATCTTCTTCAAAGAAAATAGCTGTGCCAGGTAAAGATTGGCTTGCTTGTTTTCCGGTTGCTGCTGATAAACAGTTTCAAATTCCTTTTTAGAAAGATCCGGCTGATCATTCATAAAAAAAGTATACCCCAGGTCAAGGTGATACTGATTATCATTATTCTGAGCAGGAGAGTTTGCCTGCAAATAATTAATCGCTTTTTCAAATTCCTGGTTTTGATAAAAAATAGACAACTGGTTACGGTCATACCCGTTTTGACCAAAAGATGAAAAGGAGAGGCAAATAAAAGAAATAGCCCCTGCCATACAATGATATTTTCCCATAAATAAGCTTTTGGCTGATCCTTTGAGACACATAAAAACCTGAATTTCACAATATGTGGAAAGAATATATCAAAATACTTAAAAATGATTATCAATTATTTACACATATCAAAATAGCCTTTTTAACAGCTAGTTTCTAAAAAGTTACCCCTGAAACCCCTCAAAAGCCTTAATTTCAGGTATTACTAATTCAAAAAAAAATAATCATGTCTGAAGTAACACTTACAGCCTATAATGTAAAAACGAAGGAAAAAGGCGTTCCTATTAAGGATGCGATCATTACTAAAACTGCTAAAGGAGCATATATGGCCCAGGGCAATGATGGTAAAGGCAACAAATTGACAACATTATTAGGCGCTGAAAAAGCATTGGCCGCGATCGAAGCAGGTAT
>JAKFEJ010000229.1:0-10179 GCA_036675745.1 Chitinophagaceae bacterium
CACCGGCCGATTGTTTATGGTCCCATGATACAAGAGCTAAAGTGGCCCCAATAATACAGAAGGCAATTAACAGCCGACCGGTTGTGATTGATCCTGGTTTCATGTTTTCTGATTTAGGTTTATAAGTGTTTAACGAAAAGCTTCGTAACAAATATACGATTGATTTCGTATTAAGTTACACCGTTTATCAACTAAACATTTTTTTAACAAAAAAGGATTCCGGCATAACCGGAATCCTTCAGATCATTTGCAGTTTCTCGCCTGTAATCAGCTTTTTTTCAATGCCCATTTCAGCATTTCTTTCCAGCTTGGTTTTTTGCCATACATCAGGATACCCGTTCTGTAAATTTTTCCACTAAGCCATACTGAAAAAATAAAACCGGTTATTAGCAGCGCCATTGAAAGACCTAATTGCCAATAAGGAACCGTACCCGGTACGCCAAAAGGAATTCTCGCCATCATTATGATTGGCGAGCTGAAAGGAATGATGCTTCCCCAAACTGCGATCGGGCCGCTGGGATCATTCATGGCTATAGGCAACATTGCTATTGAGAAGATAACCAATAAAGTAATGGGAAAACTTAGCGATTGGGCTTCCCGCATATCTTCGTTAACGGCGCTGCCGATGGCCGCATATAAAGAAGCGTAAAAGAAAAAGCCGCCAAGAAAATAGAAAACGAATCCAAATAAGATCATGGGCACATTGATGCTGCCAAATGCTTTTTGAATACCACCTACCATTCCGCTCATAGCTCCGATATTATTTCCGGAGGCTTGCGTAATATTATAGATAATAAAAATAAAAGCCACCCAAAGAAAAAATTGAGTGAGAGCTACAAGACCGATACCAATTATTTTTCCAAGCATCAGTTGAAAAGGTCTGACAGATGAAATGATCACTTCGGCGATGCGGTTCGTTTTTTCTTCCATTACTCCCATCATCACCTGCGAACCATAAACCAAAAGAATAAAATAGATCAGGAATCCACCTACATAACCGATTGTACTGGCAACAGAAGAATTGGCTGTTTCGTCATTTACATTCACAGAATGCACACTGACGGTACTGTTCTTTATTATGTCCTTTTTTTCATCATCAATACCCAGTTTTTCATTTTTTATTTCATTCCAGATATTGTTCAGTTTATTTTCTACTTTACCGGATGCTTCTACACCCATCGTCCGGCTGGTATGCAGGGAAAGATTTTTAATACCGGATTCCCAGGTGGTTTGTTGTGGTATCACTACAAAGCCATCATATCCCCAATCAGTAAAATTCTTTTTCAGGCTATCTGCGTTGCTGGCAATGATAGTTAATATTGAAGAACTGTCTTTTTGGTTTTCACGCTCTATTCTCCCTTTATCAAAATAACCGGAAGAATCAATAACAGCTACATTTAGCCGGGGTTTGGATTTTTCTCCCAGGTAGCCCATGCCGAATATCAGGCCGAGATAAAGGATAGGGAAAAGAATAGTACTGATAATGAATGTTTTTTTACGAACACGGGTCAGGTATTCTCTTTTTATAATAAGTAAAATCTTGTTCATGATTTGTAATTGAAATTTGTGATGTTTTTTTGTTCCTTGCATCTTGTTCCTTGTGCCTTGCATCTTGTGCCTTGTACCTTTATACCGTTACTTTCTGGAACTGTCTTGCTGTTGGAGTACCTTCTACCAGCCGTATAAATATTTCATTTAAAGAAGGCAGAATTTCATTGAATGATTCAATGCCTAATCCCTTGTTGATGAAATATTGCAACACATCATTATTAGTATAACCGGGATCCAGTTTGATAGTTACTCCCTGTTCACTCTTTTGTTTTACTTCAAACAGGTGAATGGCCAGGTGCTCTGCCAGAATCTTGCCTGTAAAATTTACTTTAAAGAGATTTTCTTTAAACTCGTGTTTGACATTCTGTACAGTGCCATCTAATATTTTTTGCCCTTTATTGACAAGTACAATATGATCGCAAATTTCTTCTACCTGCTCCATACGATGGGTACTGAAAATGATGGTAGCCCCGTTTTGGGCAAGCCTGTAAATTTCGTCTTTGATGAGGTTGGCATTTACAGGATCAAGGCCGCTGAATGGCTCATCCAGGATGATCAGTTTGGGTTCATGCAATACGGTGGTTACAAACTGCAGCTTCTGGCTCATACCTTTTGAAAGGTCTTCTACTTTTTTGTTCCACCAGCTTTCCATATCAAGCCTGATGAACCAGGCTTTTATTTTTTTCATCGCCTCGCTTTTACTCAGCCCTTTTAACTGGGCCAGGTACATTGCCTGTTCACCTATCTTCATTTTTTTATAAAGTCCTCTTTCTTCCGGCATATACCCTATGTGAGCTATATCATTCAACGGGTCGAATTTCTTACCATCAAATATGATCTGTCCTTCATCCGGGTAAAAAATGCCGGTTATCATTCTTATCAGTGTGGTTTTACCGGCGCCATTAGGACCCAGCAGTCCGAATATCTGTCCTTTTTCAATACTGAGGCTGATATCATCCACAGCCTTTTGTGTAGCAAAATATTTTCTCAGGTGATTTAGTTCCAGTATGGGCATAGTAGTTATGATTATCCGGCAAAAATAGCCGTTACAAAACAGAAGAAGTAATATTTCGATGAACAGTTGTTAGCTGGCAGTAAACTGTTTAAAAAAAGGTGTCAACTACGAAGTAATAAACCGGTTATTTGTGCTGCCACTCTTTCTCCATCCATAGCTGCGCTTACAATGCCACCTGCATAGCCTGCCCCTTCAGCGCAGGGATATAAATTCTTTAGTTGCGGATGTTGCAGTGTATCTGCATCCCGTGGTATCCGAACAGGAGAGGAGGTTCTTGATTCAGTAGCTACTACAACAGCTTCATTAGTAAAATAACCCCGCATTTTTTTCCCAAACTCTTTGAAAGCTTCCCGGAGACTTGTATGAATAAATTTTGGAAGAACTTCATTTAATGGACTTGTGTTTAAGCCAGGCAAATACGAGCAATTGGGTAAAGTAGCAGAAACTTTATTGTTTGTAAAATCAATCAATCGCTGCGCAGGCGCCACAAACTTTCCTCCACCGGCAATAAAAGCTTTGCGTTCAACATACTGTTGAAAATACATCATGCCAAGTTCAGTCTTCAACACTTTTACTTGCTGATCACAAATTTCCTCAAAATCCCTGTATCTTTTTAAATCCTGCAAATCGTGGTTCTCAACTGTTACCACTATTCCACTGTTGGCATACGGATTATTCCGTTTAGATGGGCTCCAACCATTTACCACCAGTTCACCGGATGATGTAGCTGCCGGGGCGATGATGCCTCCCGGGCACATGCAGAAAGAAAAAACACCTTTGCCATCAACCTGTTGTACTAAACTATAAGAAGCAGGAGGTAAATGAAGAGGTCTTAAGCCTCCCTCACCGGGGGCAACCGAGCGGAGCGAAGGTTGGGAACGGAGTTCGTGGAGGGGGCTGCAATGATACTGTGAATTGTCAATCAAAGTTTGAGGGTGTTCTACCCTTACGCCTAATGCAAAAGGTTTTGATTCGATCTGTATTTTTTTGGTATGAAGCAGGGTGAAAATATCCCTGGCCGAATGGCCTGTAGCCAGGATGATAGCATCACCTTCAAAAATAGTTCCGTCGGCTGTCATTACCCCTTTAATTATTTCATTATCTATTATGAAATCAATTACTTTTTTTTCAAATAAAAAAACGCCACCGCAATCAATGATCATTTTGCGCATGGCTGTAATGATCTGGGGTAGTTTATTGGTACCAATATGAGGATGGGCTTCGTATAATATTTTTTCTTCTGCACCAAAATGAACAAACAGGTTTAATATTCTATTTACATCGCCCCGTTTTGAACTGCGGGTGTATAATTTACCATCACTGTACGTACCTGCTCCCCCCTCACCGAAGCAATAATTGCTTTCCGGGTTTACTTCACCTTCTTTGTTCAATGCAGCAAGATCCCGCCTGCGGGCACGAACATCTTTTCCTCTTTCCAGGATGATTGGTTTAATACCCGATTCAATGAGTTTTAAAGCTGCAAATAATCCTGCAGGACCTGCTCCTATGATGATTATTTTTTTTTCAGCTTTATGGACTTCTTTAAAATGAAAGGATAACAATTCTCTTTGATGATAAGGCTCTTTAATAAATGCCTGAACAGTTAAGTTTATCCAGGCTTGTTTACCCCTTGCGTCAATCGATTGTTTCAGTATGGTATAACCGGAAACATCAGCAGCTTTTACAGCTTCTGAGCGGGCAATGAATTGTTTTACTGATTGTTCATTCGCCGCTTCAGATGGAAGCAGCTTTAAAGATATTTTTTTCTGCATAGTGGTCAGGTGTTTATCCTGAAACAAACCTGATCTTGCCTGTCGGCAGACAGGTAGTTATCGGGTTGATGGCAAAAGTACGGATCAAAAATAGTATAACCGTTTTATGCTGTTTAAGGATTAGTTTATAATATGCATTTATAATTGATTAAAGGTCATTTACGACAACAGGTTGCCTGTATTAAAAGCTATCAGGGAGTAAAAGAAAAAAAATATAGCTGTATAATGATTTTTTCCTTGTAGCTATAAGGAATTATTAATACCTTCAAATGCTTTGAACGTTAGTTACAAAATCAAAGTTCTGCAATACTGTTTTTTATTGATAGTTTATTTTTTAAAAAATATTAAAGAAGAAATATACTATTGCACAGTGATGCAGGCTTTTCTACCCGATTACTTTTTGGAAGCACAACTGGATAATTAAACATCAATTTTGTAAATTGATGGTATGTCAGTTACAAGGAAATTTTTTTTGAAATTTCCAAATTTTTTTAGCAAAAAAAGATGAAATGTAATGGCAGGTCAATTAGTTAAAAAAGGAAGTAATAAAAATTTTTTTTTATCCAATAAATGGTGATATTCGCCATCCCGTCCAACTTTTTTTATTGACATAGTGTGGAGAATTTTTTTGGACATTTTTTCAAACGACTATAATTAACACGATATATAAATTGTTACGTTACTGATGGAGAAAAATGCTGAAAAAGTCTGGACCAATTGTTTAAAGATCATCAAGGATATTGTTGAATGGCAGCATTACAAAACGTGGTTTGAGCCTATCCATCCTGTATCATTAAAAAATAATGTACTCGTCATACAAGTACCCAGTCAATTCTTTTTTGAATACCTCGAAGAACATTATGTGAATTTATTGGCAAAGACTTTGAAGAGAGAACTGGGAAAAGAAGCTCACCTGGAATACCGGATAATGGTAGATAGCGGCAATAGTAAGAATAAACCATTGACAATGGATGTAACCGGACAGGGATTTAAAACTTTTTCAAACAACGAAATGGATTTTCCGCTTGTCATAAACAACCCCGTTAAAAATCCCTTTGTTATACCGGGTCTGAAAAAAATGCAGATAGACCCACAGCTAAACCATATTTATACATTTGATACATTAATAGAAGGCGATTGTAACCGTGTAGCCCGCCGTGCAGGAAAAACAGTGGCGGAAAAGCCCGGGGCAAACTCTTTTAATCCCCTTGTTATTTACGGTGGTGTAGGATTAGGCAAAACCCACCTGGCACAAGCGATTGGAAATGAAGTAAAGAAACTTCATCCTAATAAAGTGGTACTTTATGTGAGTTCCGAAAAGTTTATCAACCAGTTTATGGATCACGGCCGCAATAATGCGATCAATGACTTTATCCATTTTTACCAGTTGATTGATGTGTTGATCATTGATGATGTTCAGTTTTTCAATAAAGCTGAAAAATCACAGGATGCATTCTTTGCCATCTTTAATCACCTGCATCAGTCCCATAAACAACTTATTCTTACTTCTGATAAATCGCCTAAAGACCTGGATGGTGTTCAGGAAAGATTGCTCAGCCGTTTCCGCTGGGGCCTGAGTGCTGATATGCAGATACCTGACTATGATACCCGTATTGAAATACTGGAGAAGAAGATGAAAAGTGACGGACTGGAGATGCCCAAAGAAGTAGTAAAATACATTGCGTATAACATTAACAGTAATATCAGGGAACTGGAAGGAGCGCTGATATCGCTGTTGGCACAATCTTCGCTTAACAGGAGAGAGATTGACCTAGACTTAGCGAAAAAAGTGTTACGTAATTTTATAAAATCATCCAGCAAAGAGATCACCATCGATACCATTCAGCGAATGGTATGTGAGTACTTTGACGTGTCTTACGACAAGCTATTGCAAAAGACCCGCAAAAGAGAGATCGTACAGGCAAGACAGATCACCATGTACCTGGCAAAGGCTTTTACAAAAAATTCATTGAAGACAATTGGCGAACATTTTGGTGGAAGGGATCATACCACGGTTATCCATTCCTGCCAGACGGTAAAAGATCTTATGGATACAGACACCGTATTCAGAGAAAATGTATTGGAACTGCAACAGAAAGTTCAGTTGGCTGCCATGTAAGCTTTTTAAATACAAGATTATAAGATCCCAAATTCCAGGCATTTGTTTAGAATTTGGGATTTGTTTTTGGGTAATTTAGCCAGTTATCTTTATTTTTGCCACCCCTTGAAAAAGGGCAGCCAGACGGTGAGGTGGATGAGTGGCTGAAATCAGTAGTTTGCTAAACTGCCGTACGGGTTAAACTGTACCGCGGGTTCGAATCCCGCCCTCACCGCCCTCATAAATAATGCAAAATTCTTCAGTTTTTTTAACTAAAAGAATTTTGCATTTTTATTAAAGCATCCCCCATAGCATAAAATAAGTTTCGGAGTTCAAGCACTATACTCCAGGAAGCAAGACAATGCATAGAAATTAAAAAATGGATCTGAAGGGATAAGTCATAGGCCGGTAATTATTTTTTTTATTTAGCATTGTTTTTTCTGGAAAAATGAAAACATCCTCTACAGAGTTGGTATATACTTCTTACAATTGTCAATGCAATGATCTTAACATCTAACCACAAACAGAGTTTGCGAACATATTGCGCATCCCAATAGTAGCGCTTCATAATACTTTCATAATCCATCGTAGGTCCGTGATATCCTTTTACCTGGGCCCAACCGGTAATACCCGGTTTCGCAAAATGCCTGAATGAGTAAGAAGAAATAACAAACGAAAAACGAATACAATCGGCTGTCATATGCGGCCGCGGGCCCACTAAACTCATTTGTCCGGCCAATACATTAAGAAATTGAGGGAGTTCATCCAGGTGTGTTCTCCGCAAAAAATTACCCAGCCGTGTAATACGGTCGTCATTTTCCCTCGCCGGAATTTCATCTGCTTCAGGATTTACGATCATGGTGCGAAGTTTCAGGCATACAAATGATCTTCCATTCAAGCCAATACGTTTTTGTTTAAAAATAACCGGGCCCTTTGAATCTGATTTGATCAATAAAGCCAGTATAGGTAGCAGCCAGCTTAGTAGAAGTAAAATGATAGGAACAGAAAACAGGATATCCAAAAGACGTTTAAGGAATAAATAATTTTCCCGGCTGGCAACGAATCCGTTGTAACTATCGTTTTGATGGGTAACCGGTTGCCAGTTTGTATACCGGTTCTGAATAGTTTTTTTATTAGTAATGGTATTCAGGTTCTGCAGTGGCTTCACGTATCGGTGGTTATATAATTAAATCGGAGCGAAATCAACGAAGGTTGCTTTATCAATACGCTGAATTATGCGAATAACGGCAAATGAAAGAATGATTCCTGGTTCATTGAGATTGCAAAATGAAAAAGCCTGCATTCTTAAAGTACTGGCATACTTTGATATATTTCAATACCCGCTTACAAGAAATGAGATCAGGCGGTTCCTTGACAGAACTTTTAGAGACGAAGAGCTGGATAGGTATTTACAGCAGCTATTGGCAGGTCAAACTATTTTCTGTTACAATGATTTTTATTTACTCCATAATAACCCTTTGTTAGTACACAGAAGAAAAGAAGGTAATCTTCGGGCTGAAAGATTATTGCCCAGGGCTTTTAAAATCGGCCGCTTTCTTTTTCTCTTCCCTTTTGTAAGAGCTGTCGGTGTTTCCGGTTCCTTATCCAAAAATTTTGCTGACGAAAAAGCCGATATAGATTTTTTCATTATCACAAAAGCCAACCGGCTATGGATAGCCAGGACCATTATGCATGTTTTTAAAAAACTCACTTTCATTACAGGCCAGCAGCATTATTTCTGTATGAATTATTACATAGATGAAAAAGCCCTGTTAATTGAAGATCAGAATATTTTTACTGCTATCGAAATTGCAACTTTAGTGCCTGTGTCAGGTAAGAAAGCATTAAATGATTTTTTTGTAACTAATAAATGGAGCTACCAGTTTTTTCCTGGCTGCAGGCAAGGACAGTTGCATAATAACAAACAAGAAAAATCCCGGATCAAAAGATTTGCAGAGGGATTATTTGACAACGCTATAGGTGAGCATCTTGATAATTGGTTATTGAGGATAACGACCCGTCGCTGGCAGCAGAAAAGCCTGGACGGCAAACGAAATAAAAATGGCCTCAGGATGGAACTGATCACTGGTAAACATTTTGCCCGATCAAACCCCGGAGCTTTCCAGGAAAAAGTATTGGCCTTGTATGAACAAAAATTAAGTGAGTTGAAAATAGTTTAGCGGTCACCAGTTTTCAATTCATTGTTCTTCTTCAATGTAATAATATAATAATCACCAATAAATTTCCAGGGCCATTTCATTTTCCATTTGGCTTCTTTTTTTACAAGCGATTGATAGAATTTCGGATGCTTCTCTGCAAAGCCTTCCAGGTAAGAAGGCGGAACGATGGTACATAGTCCTTCAAGGCTAATGACGGAAAACGAGTTTTTTAAATGCTTTCTGATAAAGGAAGGGTTATAATACCAGCAACGGAAAAATTCTCCTTCGATATGGGCTTTAGCTCCTTTATTACCTGAAAATCGCCGAAATGCTGTTCTCCATTTTCCTTTGAAAAAAAGTAAAAACTCCCAAAGACAAAATTTTGGCAGAATTACCATTGTCACAATGCCACCCGGTTTTAATAAACCATCAAATGATTGTAAAGCTTTTTGCAATTCATTGGTACAATTCAGGCCGGCAAAATTGGAAAAGATCAGATCATACGGACCGCAGCTTTTTAGATTTTTAAGATCGGTATAAGAACACAGTTCCTGTGTAATCTTATTCTGCAAACCATATTTTTTTGCTTTTTTTGCCAGCCTTTCCTGCATTGTGCCTGATATATCCGTTGCATGAACGGTATGTCCCTGCAGTGCAAAAAATATTGCATCATCACCAGTCCCGGCATTCAGCTCAAGAATAGCAGAGCCAGGTTGCAACCATTGAAGAACATGATCTCTCACACGTTTTCTTTTATATTGTATGATGGTGTCTGTTGCATACAATTTGTCAAACAAAGGAGCTTGCTTGCTGAAAGCTGAAGCCGCGGCTTGTTCATTTATTGTATTTGCGGGATCACTCATGCAGGTGTGTTTTCCAATGAATTTAGTTTTTGTTTATCCAACCAGGCAGCAGGTGCATAATATAAAAAAGACATGGCTTTTTTAAAAGAGAAGAAGTTGAGTGCAGATGGTTTTCTACATAGTCTTTTTAAATACTGGATCGCTACATGCTTTCGATAACTTTTATGTACATAGCGATGAAGTTGTTTGTAAAATGCCGGGGCATATGTATTCCGGAACATCAATGCCAGTTCATCCGAGTCGGTCCAGTTTGCTTTTTCCTTTAGCTGGTTTTTTACTTTTTCAAAAAAAACAGTGCCGGGCAAAGGGTAAGAAACGGAAATACCGATTTCATAAGGTACCAGCTCATTGATCATAGTGATGGTTTTAGTAATGTCGGCCTTTGTTTCGCCGGGATAACCAAATTGAATGAAGAAGGAAGGATTAATATTGTTCTTTTTCAATAGAAGGGTAGCCTGGTATATTTGTTCTACTGTTGTGCCCTTATCCATCGCATCCAGTATTTTTTGAGATCCGCTTTCAGCGCCCATCCAGATAGTCGAACAACCAGCTCTTGCCAGGTCCCGGATATAATTTTCCTGTAATAACAGGTCGGCTCTTGCCTGTATTTTGAATCGTAAAGACAAGTTTTCTTTTTCTAAAAGATCAGCAAACTCATTTACCCATCCTGGTTTTAAACCGAAAATATCATCGCAAAACCAGATATGATCAAAGCTGAATT
>JAKFEJ010000128.1:0-10150 GCA_036675745.1 Chitinophagaceae bacterium
CCATTAATCAGTAACATGAAATATATCACTCTTATCCTTTTCCTGGTACCCTTATTTCTCTCAGCACAAGACACGGCGGCTACCGTTTGTAAGCTGGTAAAAGAAACAGATCCTTATACAAGGGAAACCAAATTATCCTCCGGGTTTATTTCACTGCAGGGAGCTTCATTGACGATTGATGCGGATAATAAAGAAATAGATTTTTTCTTTGCGGTCCCTGATAAATGTTTTGAAGCCGCTTCTACCGTATTTATTTATTTTGAAGGAAGTAAAGCAAAAACAACCTACCGGAATAGTGGCAGCATGAACTGCGAGGGCTATTTTCATTTTGTTTTTAAAAATGGGATAACAACTCCAACCGTATTAAAAAAATTAGCCGCTCAGAAGGTAGCCAATTTTATATTTACTGGTACCGACAACAAGCCAACAATCGTGAGCCTTTTACCAGATCAGCAAAAAGCATTGATGGAAATCACGGCCTGCATGGTGGAAGAATCGAAAACGCTGGTTAAAAAATAATAAAAAATGGCGACTGGCGATCCTTTCTTGTCCCTTGCGTCTTTTCTTATTATTCAAAAGCCTGGTTTAATAATTCAGCCAGGCGAACCCCACCTTTCAGCAATTGTTCATCTACTATTTTCTGAAATTTATAATTATACTTATAGCTGAGTTTCGATTCATTCGGTGTTGCATCATAAATAGAATCTGATAGTACATGTGATTCATAGAACCAATCTTCCAATGATGAAGATTGCCATGCATTCACCCTGTCCTTGTCTGCAATGTTGAGAAGCCTTGTATATTCCGTATAGCTGTATTGCTGAAATTCTATAAGCATACTATCCCATAAAGTATGCAGGTTTGTTTTTTTGTCAAACCAATACACAATGATCTTATTGCCGCCTGCATCTTCATCCCGGCCTACATGCAAAGGCTGGTGAAGATCGCCAACAAGATGGATAAGGAAATATAAGGCGACTCTTCTTTTTTCAAGGGGTAGCGACCTGTCTTTTAATTCAGCCATCATCGCTTGTATCTGTGTATAAAGATTTTTGCCGGGCAATTTTTTCAATTCATCAATGAATTTTTCTTTTTCCATATGACCCGGCAGATCTACATAATGCCAGGGAGAAGCATGGTTCCAGGTAGAGTCAGATTTAATAAAATCGGGCCAGTTGGACCACCAGGCCAGCGTTTCTTTGCCAATAAGTTTACGCAATTCTTTTTTCGTTTTTTTTGTTAAATGTTGCTGTGCTATTTCTCCAATGATGCGATGACCCGTAACACCCCAGCTAAACGCATATTGGACAATAAGCAATGTGGCTGTTAATAAAAATGTTCTTATAAAAAACCGACCCGGTAATTTGTTCATGATGGATTATTTGAGAGGCAAATGTCAAGGAAATGAGCGAATTGAAAAAATCAGAAAAACAGGGGCATTCGAAATTTTCGCAGAGGCTGACCTCGTTGGCATTGCGGCAGTCAGATTCTTCGTCCCCTCCGCCGGAGAGGTAAAAGGATTTGCGAATAGAAAAATTCTAAAGGGGGTGGGTCATGGTATGCGAAAATTTGGAATGCGCTCAAAAATGGGCTAATTCATATTTTGATGTGCTGGGTCAATTTACATGAAGTATAAAGCCCAAAGGGCTTTAATATGAATAACCCCCCGATTGTATCGGGGGGATTACAGAAAATTGTTATGACATCAATCCGCCGCGGCGGATTGAATGTAATTCACCGAAAAATATTCATAACTTTTCAAAAAACATTTTTTATTTAAATAGAAATTATGGGTAGCTACCGTCAGATCTTTTACCAAATTGTTTTCGGCACAAAGCACCGGCAACCAACAATAGATGAAACGAATTGCAGAGAGTTATACCAATATATTTCTGGTGTAATAAAAAACAAAAAATGTAAGCTTTACCGCATCAACGGCACGGAAGATCACATACACATTTTTTCAGACCTTCATCCAACCGTTTCTCTATCCGATTATATTAAAGATATAAAAGTTGCCAGCAGTGTTTGGATGAAGGCAAATGATAGATTCTCAAAGTTTGAAGCATGGCAAGAGGGATACGGAGCATTTACTTATTCAATCAGGGAAAGGGACATGATTATTAATTACATTAAAAATCAAAAAGAACATCACAAAACGGGAACGTTCTATGATGAGTTTAAACGATTACTGATTGAAAACGAGATTGAGTTTGATGAGAAATATTTATTATAGGGTATTCTCACACATTCAACCCCTTTGGGGTTGCTCTACCTTCTGGTTCCGGTTTCCATGAGTTTCACCCATGGTTATTAACATTAAAGTCCTTCGGACTTTTTCAGCACATCAAAATATGAACTAGCTCAAAAATGGAAAGGGCTTGAATACTAATTTCCGAAGAACTAAGTTTGTGATATGAAGTGAACCATAAAATTTTTGTCCCGATAGCCTCGGGATAATTTATAAAAAGCGATTAAAAATTTATAACGAATAACAACCGAATCAGGTTCGGAACAAGCGGTGAGCAAAATAAAAGCTAAAAATATACAAATGAAAACATGGTTTGGTTCCTATTGCGCTTCTCATAATGAAGAACCAGTTGAAGCAACCGTGCTGGCCTATGAGAAAAATATCGCTATCGGTTTCCGGCAGGCAGATGGCAGCAATAGTGTACTAACCTGGGATATCCGCGATATTGATGCTTCGTTTGACCATAGTTTGCAGGCTACTAATATCAGTAATGTAAAAGTGCCGGGTAGTAAACTTTTCATCAGTGGAAAAGATGCGAAAGACTATATAGAACAGTTGCAGGCAGAACACAACAAGCCCTGGCAAAAAAAAGAGAAGACAAAAGAATGGGGAAAGAGCCTGCTTATAATTTTGGGTATTGCTGCCGTTTTGGTAACGGCTTATTTTTTAATTGTTCCCTGGCTTTCCGAAAAACTCGCTTCTACTGTTTCTGTAAAAACGGAAGAACAATTTGGTAATGCTGTTTATGATGCATTGGCACTTTCCGCACAGGAAGATAAAGAGGCGACAATTGTTCTCAACGATTTTTTTAAAGAGCTGAAAGTGCCGACGGATTATACTATCAGGATCACGGTAGTGAATAGCGATATTGTCAACGCATTTGCATTGCCGGGTGGAAATATTGTTGTGTACACAGGCTTGCTCAAAGAATTGAAAACCTACCCTGAGTTGGTAGCTTTATTAAGTCATGAGTTTACCCATGTCAATAACAAACATTCCACAAAATCCATTTTCCGGCAATTGGGATCAAGGATATTTTTAAGTTTGTTGTTTGGAAAATTTGGATCAGTTACTTCCGTTATGATTGACCAGGCCGATCAGTTCAAATCATTAAAATATTCAAGGGGGTTAGAGAAAGAAGCTGATATAGAAGGGCTGGCGATATTGAAAGAAAGGAAGATTGATCCGGAAGGGTTTGTATCACTTTTTCAGCACTTGAAAAATTCGGTTCCGCCGTCAGCTATTCCGGAATTTTTAGGAAGTCACCCGGATATTGATAACAGGATAGCCTACATTCGTGATGTATCCAAAAATGCGGCAGTAGAAGAAAACATACAGTTAAAAACCATTTTTGAAAAATTAAAATAAAATCAAATGATCGTTACAACAACTCCTTATGTAGAAGGAAGACCGGTACAGGAGTACCTCGGTATTATTAATGCGCAAAGTATTATTGGCGCTAATATTTTTAAGGACTTTCTTGGCGGTCTGAGGGATGTATTCGGAGGCCGCAGCAAAACGTATGAAAAAGTAATTGAACAGGCCAAAGAAGATGCATTAAGAGAACTGGCCGAGAAAGCCCAGTCGGTAGGAGCCAATGCGATTATTGGCGTTGACCTTGATTTTGAAACTATTGGTGGAAGTGGAAGCATGCTCATGGTGATAGCTTCCGGAACAGCGGTGAGATTGTAATGAATTGTTTAGTTCGCTTATTCACTGAAGTAATTAATCCTGGAAGAATGGATGATTGAAGTCAATATTTTTATTAATTTATCAATGATTATAGTTTGAACCGGTAGATTTTCTGCCGGTTTTTTTTGTGAATCTGGTATAAAAGCCTTTTCTATGGTAGCATAAGATTTTATAGTAATAAATAGGAGGCTGATAATTCACGATTAAAAAAAATATAAATAGAAAATAGTTGGAAAACCCTTAGTTCTTCTAAGTGTAATCTTATCCGCTTGTAGTGCTGATAGTAGCATAGATTAGGGGCTTCTACTATCTTTTCCTGCTGTTTTAATTTGTTTATTTGCAATTATCCATGTAAAGCCATTTTTCGTTTTCCATTTCTATGTTTTTTTTCAATATTTATGAAATCTATCAAGACCACCTGATTGTATGAAATACCCATTTAATGAAGATATTGCCGGTATCCCCTGTACCAGCATTTCTTTAAAACTCCTCGTAAACGAGCTGGCGGGCAACTTAACAAGTGTCTTAATTCAGAATAAAATTGTTGTAGAGAATGAAGTATCGTCAGAATTTAAAATGCTGACCGATCTTAGCAACGTAGTTCCCGTTATCAATGAATTACTTACTACCGTTGTTACTAATGCCCGTAATACTTGTATACTTATTACAGCGGAAAAATTCAGGGATATAGTCACACTGAATATCCAGGACCGTAATAATTACAACGGCTATGCTTTGTCATTCAGTTTAATGTCGATAAGCAGCCATGCCCGCTTTATTGGAGGAGATATCAGTATTGAAGGTGCTCAAAAACGTGTAGCTACCGTTTCTTTTAGTTTTCCAGATGCACCGGGGATGAAACGATATGCTTACTGAATCTGTGATTGAAAAGATCGATTTTGTTACCTGAATTGACTCGAAAGGGCATAGTAAACTTTATCGTTGATCCTGCGGAAAGTACTGCCGTTTATCTTACGCATTTTTTCCAGGTCTTCATTATCAAGTAGCCGTCCTTTTTCATCAAAAGGTTGTGGTTGGTCAAAGAAAACAAGCGTAAAATATTTTTCAGGGCGGAGGAAAGCATCCAGTTTTTTATCACGGACTGAAATGAATACAAGAAATTTTTTCTGTCTTTTTTCATAATAATCAAGATTGGTGATCCATGTGCAATGTGCTTTTTGCATATCATTGATCAACTCACTCATCGCTTTTACATCAAATTGATATTTCTGAAGCGTATCCAGCAGGAAGGGTTCGTCCGTTCGGAAACTGTAAATATATTTTATACTGTCGGTATGAATTTCCATGCCGATACGGCTAAGTCTTTTATCTTTTAATTCCAGTGAAAAAGGGGTTTTGTCATACAACTCTTCGAAATGCTGCCGGATAGATTGAAGCGTTGTTTCGTTTTCCCGGTAATAATTTTGGGTGAATTTTTTTGAATAGGAACAGGATAGGCCCATGCACAAAAAAAGGAATGCGGTAATATGGTAAATGGTTCGGTTCATTTTTTCCTGACTGAATAATCTGTTATTCCAAATATGATCTTTCGCAGCAGCCTGGAGTTAACTTGCTGCAATGTTTTCTTTCCGTAATCCCAATAAATGATATTGATCCTATTGTCTGGTGTTTTGTAAATATCGAGGAGCAATACAAAATGAGTAGGTATACCGAACCGTGTTGTTACTATATGTTTTTTCTTGTACAGCAAACGGTTATTAAGGTATAGAAAAACAGGGCCTTTCTTTGATAGCTGACTTAAATAGCTATAAGTGTCACTCACCCAGGGCCGGATAAGGTCGGAACCCCTGGCATGCACTTTCAAATCAAAAAGCTTGCGTAGCATCCTGTTAAATTTGGCGAAATTGGTGGATGCCCAAAGCGTATTCTCATCACCTTTGTCGAACCCGCGATTGAAAAAATTAAGATAACCTTTGAAATGATCAGCAAGAATAAGAAACCATATTTGTCCTGCCGGGCTTATATCAAGGGCTCCTTTATATTTTAAAAGCCCCGCTTCTTTTTTTACTGCTGCACTGGGTCTGAAAATTACTTTGCCCATTTTAGCTTTTCCTTTTTGATAAAGCGTAACCATGAAACGTGAAAAGCCCAAAGGATCATGATTCAACGGTATATAAGTGAGTGCCGAATAAGCGCAAAAGTTGGTGCCTTTACCCTCATAAAATTTTAATGGGGTAATAGCGAAAGTTCTCAGGTTCTGTAAAAAAAGAACCGGATCTACATTCGGCCAGTGTTTACTTGAATCAAGTTTGAGCAGGCTGTCAAGAAAGGCTATTGCTTGTTGCTGAGTAGAGATTTGTGTACTGTCAATCGTTGGTCGCGGAGGGTTGGCTTGCAAAATGAATGCAGTTCCCAACACAAGTATCAACAGGGTAATTCCTTTTTTATATGGATATTGAATCAACAACCGGTAGGGTATTTTAAATAATAACTAATTCTTCAGCACTAAAATATAAAAATGATGAGCAAAAAACGAAACGGAAAATAATTCAATACATTTTACTGCGAAGGGCTCCCGTATTTTCTGTTTTCAAAACTCATTTTTCTTCCTTTTTTCTTTACTACAAACAAGTTGTCGTATTCTGTTTCAGGAAGGTCTCCCGGTATTTTTACTGAGCCACACAGTTTATTTACAATATCATCCACTGTATTACTATGACCAACGATCAGGCTGTTTTTCTTTATTGATTTAATCCGGCTAATGAAAGATGAATCGGGAGCAGAAGAATATGTTTCTGTAACCAGGTTAAAGTAAGCTCTTGTTGGTTCTGCTGTTGATTTTGTCCGGAGTGTATTGGTGGAAAAAACAGCACCAATCTTTTTTGTTTTTAATAAATCTTTCAATGCTTCTGCCCGTTCCCTGCCTGCTTCGGTCAGAGGCGGATCACTGCTCATCATAGTAGTACTGCCTGCTCCCGCTTTTTCCGCATGGCGAACAATGTAAAAAGTCTGGCTGCAGGATGTTAAGATTAAAGCCAATGAAAAAAAAAGCAAAAAAGATCGCATGAATATTGTTTTTTGACAAGATACAATTAAAAGGTTTACAGCAGTACTTAATAGCAGGGCAGACCATTAAAATCGGAATAGTACAGCACACGGATGACACAGATTAAACGGATTTCACTGGATTTATCGCTCATGAAATAAAAACCTATCAATGCAGATGATCACGGATTTATCCGCCGCGGCGGATAAAGAATCCGTTTTCATCCATCCCATCGGTGTCATCCGTGTGCTAATTTTTTGTTGAATAGTGTTTATTGGATATTTTTAATGCGTTTGCTCTGTATTTAATAGTTGCCTGGCTATTTTGTGGAGGGCTGGGTTTCAGTAATAACCGGATCAATTTCTTTCCTGCTATATCTTTCTATCCGTCGTACTACCCAAATGGATAATAACAGCCAGATAATTCCTGCAGCAAATCCTGCCATCACATCACTGAAATAATGTAACCGGAGGTATATCCGGCTAAAGCCGATTAACAGGATAAAAACAAGAAGCAGGATGGTAAGCACCCATTTCCAGAATTGGTTGCGCACATTTTCCCAAACCAGGAAAATAAGCAATCCATAAAAAGACATACTCATCAATGCATGGCCGCTGGGAAAACTCAATCCTTTAACAGGCTCCAGTAAAGGAACCAGCGGCCTGGGCCGGTTGAAAAATTGTTTTAAAAGGAACATCAGCAAAACACCGCCGATAGCTATTACCGGCACTTTAATAGAATACCATTTGTGCTTTTTTATAAAAAGAAAATAAATGATTAAAACCACGTTGGCAGGGATGAGGAATTTATGGTTGCCAAAAAAAGTGATGAATTGCATAAACCTGGTGGTAGATAAGCTTACGAAATTTGAAACTTTGTCAAAAACTATAAAATCGAATTGTTCATTTTCCAGGTTAAATATGCGATAGGCAATAAGCGTAAAAGCGATCAATGCGCAAATAAAAAGAGCAAGGGCGATTATTAACTCAACTGACAGCAGGGCAATACTGGCTAAGCTTTTTTTAAGGGATAGGCGTATCCTGTTTATCATACGACAAGTTAAAAAATAAAACTTTACCGGGATAGAGCCAGATCATTTTCCAGGCAGGGCGTCAATCTATAATATCCCAGGGAGTTACTGGTTTGCCTTCACCCAGATTTATCGGGTCAGTGTCTTTCTTTTCTTCTTTGTCTTTTTCAGGCTGAGCAACAGGTGCTTCTTCTCCCGGTATTTTGGCATTGGCTATATCATCTTCGGTAATAACATCTTTGATGTCATTAATGTGTCGTTTGATCTTGTTTTGGGTAGCTTCATCAGAGAAGGTATAGGGCGGCTGGGGTTCCTTCTTTTCCGATCCCTTTTTTTGCTCATTATCCATTATGCAGTTTTAGGTAATATAGAAGAAAAGTGTGCCAAACTTAAAAAGAAGTAGCTGTAACTGGTGCGTTTGGAAAGAATAGGGGCAATATCGAGCCAGAACCCAGGGAAATATTGTTGTAAATATTCTTTTCAGGCCCTGATTTTTCCGCGTGAATAGTTTTTTTATTAATGAGCAAACTGTATTTCGTAAAGAGTGGGCCACATTTTCCCCGTAATATAAACTTTACGGGAAACGGAATCATAGGCAATACCATTCATTTCCATAGAGCCGGGATACCTGTTTTTGGCTTCATTTGCCAGCGAAGTAAGATCAAGAACCCCCGTTACCTTACCGGAAGCGGGATCAATTTTAATGATCGAATGGGTTTCGTAAACATTAGCGTAGATAAAATTATTTATATACTCAACTTCATTCAGTTTTCCTACAGCTCCTTTTTCATTTACAACCTGTACTGTTTTTATAAGTTTAAATTCGGAAGGATCTAAATAATAAATGCGATTAGTTCCGTCACTGAGTATCAGGAAAGTTCCATCTGTCGTCATACCCCAACCTTCTTTGCCGGGAAAACTAAACTCCCCCAACTTCCTGAATGTTTTCGCATCATAAATAAATCCAGTTTTAGTTTTATAGGTAAGCTGGTATATTTTATCATTTAAAAAAGTGATTCCTTCTCCAAAATATTTAGTTCTGTCTAATTCCACTTTCTTATTGATCTCACCGGTTGCCAGGTCAAGAGGACCGAAAACTGATCTTGTTTGTGGCAACTCTTCAGGTGAGCCTGTGCTTTCATATAATTGTCCATCGTGGATCAAAAGGCCTTCCGTAAAGGCTATCGTATCATGCGGGTAGGTATTTATCAATGCATAATTTATTATTGGCGGGGCAGCGGCTCTTGTGTTCAGATTATTATCAATTCCGGGGGAGTCAGTATTGGTACAGGCTGTTAAAAGAAATGCCAGGAAAGCTGTTGCGGATCTTTTTATGGTTGCATTCAAAGTGGTATCAAATTTTAGTTTTAAGATAAAGTAGAATCAGTAAAAATTAAATGTACCAAAGAAACGCTGAATTTTCCTGCATCATTTTTAATTCGCCCGGCAATACCAGCATGGATTTTGTTATTAAGAAAAAATACTATTTTTATTAGCCCCCTTTGAAACTGTACTCTCCTGTTTTTTGATCCCGTGTGTCTTGATTTTAATGAATGTGAACGAAATTAGTAGTAGTTATGAGATCCTGTGTTGTTGCTGTTTTTCTTTTTGTATCCAGCTCCTGTTTTGGTCAGTGGGAGGCCGAAGTAATGGCAGGTATATCGGGTTATAAAGGCGACCTGACACAAAGGAATTTTATTTTCAAATACATCAGGCCCGCATTCAATGCTAACCTGAAATATAATTTCGACAATAATTTCGTGATCCGTGCGGGCATCATGTTTGGTAAAGTGGGAGCTGATGATAAAAATAATACACAGCCCGATATACATGCCCGTAACCTGAATTTCCGAAGTCATATCCTGGAAGGCAGTATATGCGCCGAGTACAATTTATTAGAGCCAGAAATTTTTTATGCCTATCCTTATGTTTTTGGTGGTATAGGCTTATTTCATTTCAATCCTTACACCTATGATAAGGATAATAAAAAAACCTACCTGCGGCCCTTAAGTACCGAAGGCCAGGGTTTAGCGGATTACCCGGACAGGAAACCTTATTCACGGACACAATTTTGTATGCCATTTGGAGGTGGGTGGAAAGTGAACATTAATAAAAGATGGGACCTGGTTTATGAAATTAGTTACAGGTTATTATTTACCGACTACCTGGA
>JAKFEJ010000666.1:0-10108 GCA_036675745.1 Chitinophagaceae bacterium
CTTATTAACTGGACGGACATATCAGATAAAATACAAATGCCGGCAGGTATTCGTCACGGTACCGTTTTTACTATAACTAATGCTGAATTAAGTAAGTTGTTGCAGTGATCCTTATCAGGATGCTTCAGGATGGATGACCGGGGCGAAAGGACTAATTTCAGCGGGCTAAACGATTTGCGATCATGCTTGCTAAATTTCTGTCCGCTGAATTATCTTTTATTAAACATCTCCTGCTTAACCAGCAGAAAATTGCGCAACTGATCTTACAAGTCAAAGTATTCACACCATTTCCAGTAAAAGATTAAAATGATAAGAATTCAATTTCTCATAATAGTTTGTTTGTTTTCCGGCTTGACGCTATCAGCACAATTTAAAATGCCGGACTGGGTGAATAAAGTCGGGGCCAGGTCTTTTCCTGTATCCAAAAAAATATTCTATGTAAATGATTACGGTGCAAAAACTGATACTGCCACGGTCAATACTGTTTTTATTCAAAAAGCCATTGATGATTGTGCAGCCAAAGGTGGCGGTATTGTTAGTTTCAGGTCCGGAACTTATGTAACAGGTGCATTGTTTATCAAGAGCAATGTGCAGTTTCACGTTGATAAAAATGTTTTGCTGCTTGGCTCACAAAACTTTGCTGATTATCCTGAAATGGAAAGCCGTATTGCCGGTATTGAAACAACATGGCCCGCCGCACTGATCAATATTCTCAATGCTAAAAACGCAGCGGTTACCGGCAAAGGGATTATTAATGCAAGAGGAAAGTTCTGCTGGGATAAATATTGGGCGATGCGTAAAGACTATGACACAAAAGGCCTGCGCTGGATCGTGGATTATGATGCGAAGAGAGTACGGACTCTATTAGTACAAAACTCATCGGATATTACGATTAAAAACCTGACTTTTAAAAACGCCGGGTTCTGGACAGTACAGTTATTATACTCTGATCATTTAACTGTTGACGGCGTTATCATCAAAAATAATGAAGACGGCAGCGGACCAAGTACGGACGGCATCGATGTAGATTCATCAAGCTGGGTACTGATTGAAAATTGCGATATTGATTGTAATGATGATAATTTTTGTTTGAAAGCCGGAAGGGACTGGGATGGCCTGCGGGTAAACAGGCCGACCGAATATGTTGTAATAAGAAAATGCATTGCAAGAAGGGGCGCCGGATTAGTAACATTGGGTAGTGAAACAAGCGGTAGTATCCGGCATATACTGGCAACTGATCTCTATGCCAAACATACGGATAATGGATTGCGGTTAAAATCCGCTACTACAAGAGGCGGCGTAATAGAAGATATTTATTTTCTCAACTCCGTTCTTGATTCTGTTAACAATGTATTCCAGTTCAATTTAAACTGGTATCCTGCGTACAGCTATTCTGAATTGCCAAAAGGCTATTCCTATGATTCCGTTCCTGCACACTGGAAAGCAATGTTGCAAAAAGTAACACCGGTGGAAAAGGGAATACCTCATGCAAAAGATTTTTATATCGATAATATCAAAGCTACAAATGCTAAGAATGCTTTTGCAGCATCCGGGCTGGAACAGTCAACCTTAAAGAATTTTATTTTTTCAAACAGTACTATTTCGGCTGATGTATTAGGTACGATGGAGATGACGGAAGGATGGAAGTTCAATAACCTGCAACTGGATATTAAGAAAAAGGCTGAAAAGAAAGCGATTAAACAGGAAGGAATAGAGTATGAAGAACGGTTGAAGGAATGATTTAAGTTGAAGACTACGATTTAAAAAAATGTTCAATACTCAATGTTCAATGCTCAATTGAAGAAACCAAATGACAGGAAGATTATAAAACTAATTAATTCGGCAATCAACAGAATGCAACTAAAATTCAAACTTTTTACTATCCTGCTGGCTGGCTTTGCGGTTTGCTCTTCTTTTGTTTTATGGAAAAAAGAAAAACCTGTTTTCTATATTATCGGCGATTCAACCGTTCGCAATGGTGATGGCAGCGGTAAAAATGCGCAATGGGGTTGGGGAAGTTTTATCGCTGATCATTTTGATACAACAAAGATCACTGTCCGCAACCACGCTATTGGCGGCAGAAGCAGTCGCACCTTTATTACCGAAGGGCGATGGGATAAGATTTTGGGAACACTAAAAAATGACGACTATGTCATTATGCAGTTTGGCCACAATGATGCAGGACCATTGGATGACACCGCCCGGGCAAGAGGAACGATAAAAGGCTTAGGTGATGAATCGAAAGAAATTTACAACCCCATTTTAAAAAAGCAGGAAACCGTGTATACTTATGGCTGGTATATGCGAAAATATATCCGCGATACAAAGGCAAGAGGAGCTATTGCTATTGTGTGTTCGCCTGTTCCCCGTGACAACTGGAAAGAAGACAAAGTAGTTAGGTCGTCAGACAGTTACGCTAAATGGGCAAAGGAAATTGCAAAGCAGGAAAAAGCTTTTTTTATTGACCTGAACGAGATTGTTGCGGTAAAATATGAAGAGATGGGTGCGGAAAAAGTAAAACCATTTTTTCCCGCCGATCATACGCATACCAATATGGACGGTGCGAAGCTGAATGCAGAAATTGTAATAAACGCTATCAGGCAAATAAGACCGGGCAAACTAAAAAAATATTTGAAGAGATAGATTGTGTAAATACTTGCAACTATTAATAAACCAGGTAAAAAACTGCTGTATGAAGAAATTAATATTGTTGTTGATCGCTACGGGGTGTCTTTTACAAATGGAAGCCCAGAAAAAGCTTCCATCTAAAAAGAAAACACTGAAAGTGCTCCGGCTTACCAATAAGTATTTTATGGATAAATGGCCCGATGCAGGTAAACCTATTTTTACCAATATTGAAAGACCTTCTAATATCTGGACAAGAGCTGTTTATTATGAAGGGTTAATGGCATTGTATGCGATTGATAAGCAAAAAACATATTACGATTATGCGATGCAATGGGGCGAAAAGCACAAGTGGGGTTTGCGTGGCGGTATAAAAACAAGAAATGCGGACAACCAGTGTTGCGGACAAACCTATATTGACCTGTACCTTTTGGATAACCAACAACATCCCGAAAGAATAAAGAATATCAAAGCATCTATTGATTCAATGAAGTTGACCACTAAGGTTGATGACTGGAACTGGATAGATGCATTGCAAATGGCGATGCCGGTTTTTGTAAAACTGGGTAACCTGTATAACGATACCAGCTATTTCAACAGGATGTACGGGATGTATGCTTTTACCAAATACAAACACGGCGGTAATGGTTTGTATAATCCTGCGGAAAAATTATGGTGGAGAGACAAGGATTTTGTACCGCCGTACAAAGAGCCCAATGGCGAAGATTGTTACTGGAGCCGTGGTAATGGTTGGGTAGTGGCGGCACTTGCACTGACATTAAAAGCCTTACCGAAAACTGATCCGCACTACAATGAGTATCTCCAGGATTTTAAAGATATGTTATCGGCATTATTGCCCATTCAGCGAACAGATGGTTACTGGAATGTGAGCCTGCATGATCTCAATCATTTTGGCGGTAAAGAAGTAAGCGGAACCTCTTTATTTATTTTTGGAATGGCCTGGGGTATTAATAATAATATTCTTGACAAAAAAACTTATTTACCCGCTATTACAAAAGCGTGGAATGCAATGACAAAAGAATGTGTACATCCCGATGGAAAACTGGGCTTTGTGCAGGGCACCGGTAAAGAACCAAAAGATGGCCAGCCTGTTGGCTACGATAAAACACCCGATTTTGAAGATTATGGTTTAGGCTGTTTTATGCTGGCAGGGAGCGAAATCTATAAATTAAAATGATTGGTAATGTAGCGGTGAACTGTTATCACCTGAAATAAAACCCAAAAAAAGGCCTGTTTCCCTATCTTCGCAGCGCAAAAAATCTCAATCCATGCTGCCTAAGTATAAACGTATTCTGCTAAAACTTTCCGGTGAATCTTTAATGGGCGATAAGAATTTTGGAATGGATACCGCTGTCATTTCGCAATATGCGCTGGATATCAAGTCCATTACAGAATTGGGGGTACAGGTAGCCGTTGTGATAGGCGGGGGTAATATTTATCGCGGGATGAATGAAGCCGAAACCGGTATTGAAAGAGCTCATGGCGACTATATGGGTATGCTGGCTACTGTTATCAATGGCATGGCGTTACAAGCTGGTTTGGAAAAGGTTGGAGTTTATACCAGGCTGCAAAGTGCTATTAAAATGGAACAGATCGCTGAGCCTTATATCCGCCGCAGGGCTATTCGTCACGTAGAAAAAGGCCGTGTTGTGATCTTTGGAGCAGGTACAGGCAATCCTTATTTTACTACAGATACAGCAGGTTCATTGCGTGCCATTGAGATCAAAGCAGACGTAATTTTAAAAGGAACCCGGGTTGACGGCATTTATACTGCCGACCCTGAAAAAGATCCCACTGCTACTAAATTTAATACGGTCACTTTCCAGGAATGCCTCACCAATAACCTGCGGGTCATGGATATGACCGCTTTTACACTTTGTATGGAAAACAATTTGCCGATCATTGTTTTCAATATGAACAAAGAAGGCAATCTTCGCCGGGTAGTAACAGGCGAAAAGGTGGGTACATTAGTAAGAAGCTAACAACAAATCTAATCATCGGGTAGCAACTGTCAGATATATTTTGCATATAAAAGGTTGGGGATCACGCATTTCCATTACTTCCAAAATTTTTGCATCGGATGGTTTGCAAACTAAAACCAGCAACAGCGTAAGAGCTGGCAAAATTTTAGTGTTTTACAAGGAAGTTGTTTTTATTTTTGAATATACCGTTTATCTTGTGTTTTCTTTCCCACTCTTGTGAAAAACGATTAACAACCATCTGGTTAATTTTTTTTAGTTTCAGTCATTCTTTAATCACCAAATTATGCTGGCCGCCAGTCTTACACTCTCCGTTCTTGAGATTATTTTATTGCTTTTTGGAGCAATCATTTTGGGAGTTACTATTCATTTTTTCATTGCCAGTAATAAAAGCCTGAAAGCGACTACTGCTGAAATGGAAAAAACCAACCTGGCACAGGATGAATGGAAGCTCCGGTATTTTAATGATATTGAAATGCGGGACAAAGAAATTTCGGAGATTAAAGAAAAATTGCTGGAAGCTGAAGAGAATGCCAGAATTTTTTCAATGGAAGCCAAGGAAATGCACAGGCAGAAAAGGGCATTGGAAACGGAAATGGCGGGCTTACAAAAAGCAGTTCCATTACCAACAGAAAAAGAAAGATCTGATGATGATTACCTGGAACAACTTCGCCAGGCACAAAGCAGCCTGATAGAACAAAATCAAAAGATCAATCAGCTACTTGGAAATATTGATGTGATCAAAGAAAAAGAAGAAACGCAAAGAGAGATATTGCGCAGTAATGAAGAATTATCTGCCCAGGTTGGTAATATGAGGGCCCAATTAACGGAAAAAGAAAAAGAAATAAATCATATCCGGCAAAAGGAGCAATTGACCAATGAAATGAAATCGATGCTGGATAATACTTACCATGAATTTAATACGCTTCAGGGTAAGATACATAAACTGGAATCTCAGCTTAACTCTTCCAAACTGATGAACATGGAATACGAAGATCTGAAAGAAGCACATTCCAGGATGAGCAAGGATTTTGAAGAGCATAAAATAAAAGTGAATACACTGACTATCGAAAATCAACAATTGCAAACACAATTAGCGGATGTTGAAGATAGGCTGCGGGAAGCAAGCTTTCAAAGACAGCAATTGCAAAAACGGACAGTTTACCTCGAAGAATTGAATAGCGATTTACAGGTAGTTTCTGATACCAATAAAAAATTGGAAAGCCAGCTAAGAAGAGTAGGGGAACTGGAAAGTATGCTGAATGTGGTGTCAGAAGAACGGGACCAGTTGATGCGTAACCGCGGATTATAGATTATAAATCCGGTTGACAAAAGTCATAAGAAAAGAAGCCCTAACAAGGGCTTTTATCGTTTTTAAACATTAGCAAAGCAATTAACTTTACATAAATAACAATTGACATGCAAAATGATATCGCCGGAATACGGAAAATATATTCGCAAAAAACATTGTCAGAAGAATCAATTGAATCCAATGCTGTCAGGCAATTTGATAAATGGTGGCAGGATGCTGTTGCTTCAGGCATTGATGAAGTAAACGCCATGACATTGGCTACTGCTTCCGCAGATGGTATACCATCTGCAAGAATTGTTTTATTAAAAGGATTTTCGGAAAATGGGTTTGTTTTTTTTACAAACTATAATAGTTACAAAGGGAAACAATTGCTTGAAAATCCAAAAGCTTGTTTGGTCTTTT
The DNA here is from genome assembly GCA_036675745.1 of Chitinophagaceae bacterium. Taxonomy (GTDB): domain Bacteria; phylum Bacteroidota; class Bacteroidia; order Chitinophagales; family Chitinophagaceae; genus Terrimonas_B. The sequence continues at coordinate 6,340 of JAKFEJ010000666.1, forward strand.
TTTGGAAAGAACTGGAACGCCAGGTCAGGATAACCGGTATTGTTCAAAAAATAAGCGATAAAGAAAGTGATGAATATTTCCAATCAAGACCTTTACAAAGTCAATTAGGAGCCAGTATATCTCCGCAGAGCACTGTTATTGAAAACCGGGAATGGCTGGAAAACAGGTATAATGAATTTGAAAAACAAAATTCAAAAGATATTCTTCAACGTCCTTCACATTGGGGAGGATTTATTGTGAAGCCAGTCATCATTGAGTTTTGGCAGGGACGGCCATCACGGCTGCATGACAGGATAGAATATTCGTTACAGGAAAATGGCGAATGGAAATTTATAAGATTAGCACCGTAAGCAAAGTTACCGGTTTCAGGTTTCCTGTAACCGGTAACTAAATAATCTGTTATTTAGAAAGCCTTGCCCCTTGTTCCTTGATTAATCTTTCTTTTTCGCTGCAGCTTTCTTTGCAGGAGTCGCTTTTTTAGCGGGACGGCTTTTGCCAAATGATCCCTGGAAGCGTTTTCCCTTTGCTGTTTTTTTATCTCCTCTGCCCATATAATTTTTTTAATTTTTAGATACCGATAGCTATCGGTACGAAGGTAAGTTGTTTAAAATTAAAAAGCTCCGGTACTGAATCGCCGGAGCTTTTAATACTGTAATGGTGCATCCGATAGTCCTGAGTTGCGTCATTGCGAGTGCAACGAAGCAAGCGAAGGATCGGATTACATTTTTGCAGACAATTCTTTACCAGCTTTAAATTTAGCTACTTTACGGGCTTTAATTTTGATAACAGCGCCTGTTTGAGGGTTGCGGCCGTTACGGGCAGCTCTTTTTGATACGGAGAAAGTACCAAAGCCAACCAGGGTAACCTTGCCACCACCTTTCAATGTTTTAGTAACTGCTTCAATAAAAGAATCCAGGGCAGCGTTTGCCTGAGTTTTGGTTATCTCTGCATCGTCTGCAAGTTTTGCGATTAATTCAGCTTTGTTCATGATCTTATTTTTTTAATGATTTAGTAACGGGGCAAATTTATACGGTTTTTGATAGCAGCAAAAAAAATCTTTAATTTTCCGTTATTTATCTTTTGGCCGGAATCCGCACGGGACAAGGATTTTGAAGGATTTTAACGATGGTAATTTTACAAAGTAGGATTACCTGATCCGCTGAAACCCTTAGCAGATACGTGTTTCAAGATGTTCTTCTGAAATGCAGGCGGGAAGTGGATTTGAAAGGAATATACAATTGTTTCCGTACCTGCAAAATTAATAAATAATCTTTTGCACACTCAATTCACAACCTGTAAAACAGATCGGAAAGCAATGAATTGATCACCCCATTTGGCAATTGCTTTTTTTCTCATCTCTTCTGCAAAAGTTTCGATATACCGGTTATAAAGGGCTTTGCTTTCCGCATGATATTGCACAGCATAAGTGGGTCCTGGTGTTTCATCTACCTCAACAAGGCGAAGAATAGCGGCATTTGTAAAACAACCGGTAGCGATTATATCAGGAATATGTTCTTCTTTCAGCCATTGCAGCCATGGAGTAGCAATACTGCCGGCTACTTGAGTTGTTACATTATAAATAATACTTCCAGTTTCTGAAGGGGAATTTGAAAAATCTTTCATAGTTAACCTTATTGCTTATGAACCGGAGTCTTCGTAAAGTTTTTTAAATCTGCCCTTGACACTATGATCAGGATTATAATTTTATCTCAAGATATACCGGACAATGATCAGAATGTTTCACATGCGGGTAAATTTCTGCATTCTGCAAAGTCTTTTTTAGCGGTTCCGTAACATTTATATAATCGATCCGCCAGCCTTTATTATTTAACCTGACTGTAGGGAAACGCTGACTCCACCAGCTATAGCGGTGCGGTTCTGTATGAAATTCACGGAATGTATCGATCCAGCCATTGTTAAAAAATTTTGTCATCCATTCTCTTTCTTCCGGTAAAAAACCAGATGATTTTTTATTTCCTTTTGGATCGTGTATGTCAATTTCTTTGTGTGCAATATTGTAATCACCACACACAATCAGTTTGGGATATTTCTTTTTGAGGTTGTTGAGGTACGCATTGAATTCATCCAGCCATACATATTTAAAACTTTGTCGTTCATCGCCGCTCGTACCTGAAGGGAAATAAGCATTGATCAACCGGGTATCACCAAAATCAAGTTGAATGACACGGCCTTCATCATCACTTACTTTATGTCCGGTACCATATTCTACATGATCTGGTTTTATTTTAGTAAAAACGGCGACACCACTGTATCCTTTTTTTTGAGCGCTGAACCAGTAATCTTCATATCCAATATTATTAAACAAGGTGTGATCTACATTGTCTTTTGCGGCTTTTGTTTCCTGTACACAGATAATATCAGCAGGATCGGTTTTCAACCATTCTATAAATCCTTTGTTGATAGCGGAACGAATACCATTTAAATTATAGCTGATAATGCGCATAAAGGAATTTTTATTGTTTCAAAGTACTGCATAATTTTATTCCTGTCAAAAATAAGCAGTACTCATAAAATACAGTACGTTGGAACGAAATGATCTATTTTAGTTTATTCAAACAGGTAAATAATGCATGATTCAAAAAGAATAATACCGGCAAAAGAACATATTTTTCTTGATGGCCCTAAAAGCCGCGGATACGAACTTGATTTTGCATTTAAAGTATTCAAACAATTTATTAAGGGATTCAGAACATTGCATTTTATTGGTCCCTGTATTACTGTATTTGGATCAGCACGGTTCAAAGAAGATCATCCTTATTATCAGCAAGCCGTCGAGTTTGGAAAACGCATTGCACAAATGGGTTTTACCACAATGACAGGTGGAGGACCTGGAATAATGGAAGCAGCCAACAAAGGTGCATTTGAAAATGGAGGACAATCGGTAGGCTGCAATATTCAGTTGCCTTTTGAGCAAGAGGCTAACCCATATCTTCACAAATCAGTAACATTTGAACATTTTTTTGTACGCAAAGTATTGCTCATCAAATATTCTTACGCTTTTATTATTATGCCGGGAGGTTTCGGCACTATGGATGAATTTTTTGAAACACTTACATTGGTACAAACCAAAACACTGATCCAGTTTCCTATTGTATTATTTGGCAAAGAATACTATAAAGAATTAATGGAGGCCATGAACGATATGGCTATCAAAGGCACTATATCAAAAGAAGATATGAATCTGGTATTGCTGACAGATGATTTTGATGAAGCGATGGGGCATATCAGGCATTATATTACTACCAATTACAAAGTAAAGCCACGAAAAAGAAGTTGGGTATTTTTTGAAAAAAGATAGAGTTATTATAGTAAACGAAAATTTTTGTAATATTTTCCTGGTAAGTTTATTCCTTTAATAGTTTTTTAAATTCCGGTATAACTAATGGCTGAAATCAATACGATCATATTTGACCTGGGCGGAGTATTAATTGATTGGAACCCCCGGTATGTTTTTGACGACAATTATTTTGAATCAGAAGAAAAAAGAAAATATTTTTTCGAAAACGTTTGCACCAATGATTGGAATGAAGAGCAGGATGCAGGCCGGTCCATTGTTGAAGCTACACAGACATTGATAAAGCAGTTTCCAGAATGGGAATCATCAATCCGGGATTATTATGGCCGCTGGACAGACATGCTTAAAGCCCCAATACCAGAAACGGTCAACTTGTTCAGGCAATTGAAAGAATCGGGTAAGTATAAGCTTTATGCGCTAACCAATTGGCAGACCGGCCTTTTTGATATCGCA
>JAKFEJ010000466.1:0-48586 GCA_036675745.1 Chitinophagaceae bacterium
AAACCAAATGCCCTGAGATCCTGTGCATTTACATAACGCAACAGGTTTTTCTTCATACTTTCCTGCTGTTCTTTGTCAACATTAAAACCAATCGTATTGGTTTGTACACGGCGGGCAATGATCTTGTCAATACCGCCAAAAGCACCACCACAAATGAAAAGAATATTCTGTGTATTGATTTTGATAAGTTTTTGTTCAGGATGCTTACGGCCGCCTTGTGGCGGAACCAATACATCCGTTCCTTCCAGCAATTTCAACATTCCCTGTTGTACGCCTTCACCACTGACGTCACGGGTAATGGAAGGATTATCGCCCTTCCTGGCTATCTTATCAATTTCATCAATATATACAATGCCGCGTTCTGCAGCAGCTACATCATAATTACAAACCTGCAATAATCTTGTCAAAATACTCTCCACATCTTCACCCACATAACCCGCTTCTGTAAAAACAGTAGCATCAACAATAGCGAATGGAACATTCAGCATACGGGCAATACTTTTTGCCAGCAATGTTTTACCGGTCCCGGTTTCACCTACCATGATGATATTGCTCTTTTCAATTTCTACATCGTTACCACCAACAGTATTGTCTGTACCTTTTTGTTGTAATCGTTTGTAGTGATTATAAACAGCAACAGCCAAAACCTTTTTGGCTTCGTCCTGTCCAATTACATATTCATCAAGAAATTTTTTAACCTCTACTGGTTTTTTGATAGTGAGTTTGAAAGAAGAAGAACTGTTCTTATCGTCCTTCACCATCAGCTCCTGTTCAATGATTTCCCGTGCATGTTCTACGCAGTTCTCGCAAATATGCCCTTCCTGCCCGGCAATCAGGATTTTAACTTCATCGCGGCTGCGACCACAAAAAGAACAATGTAAAATGTTTTTAGCCATGTCTTTATCCCCAGGTTCTACCTGTTTTTTACTAATCAGATGCTACAAAAATAGAAAACCGTCCTGACAAAGACGATTTTCTGTTTGTAATGATATTTATAATGTTGAATAGGAGCGTATTACAACTTAGTAATTATCTTGTCAACGATACCATATTTTATGGCTTCTTCTGCATCCATCCAGTAATCACGGTCAAAATCATTCATGATCTGCTCCACTGATTTACCGCAGTTTTCAGCCAATATTTTGGCTCCCATTTCTTTAACCCGCTTTGTTTGCCGGGCTTGAATTTCCAGGTCGGTACTTACCCCTCTTATAAAGCCACCTAATGAAGGCTGGTGGATCATTACTTCCCCGCTTGGGTAAATATAGCGTTTGCCTTTCTTTCCCCCACTCAACAGAATGCTTCCCATGGAAGCAGCCAATCCCATACAGATTGTGCTTACAGGACTTTTGATCATTTGCATGGTATCATACATCACCATCCCGCTGGTAACCACGCCGCCGGGGCTATTGATATAAAACTTAATTTCTTCACCAGGCTTGTCCGCATCCAGCAGAAGCATTTTGCTCACCACATCTTTGGCGCTTTTATCATCTACCACTCCCCAGAGATAAATACTGCGGCTTTCAAAAAAATATTTTTCAAGTTTTTTGCTGAACATCATCAGGTCCGATTTCGGCTGTTCCTCTTTTTCCTCTTCTTCCGGTTCATCATCGGCTCTCCAGCTTTTATTCAAATATTGATTGCGGTTCATACTTTCAATGTTTATCGTTTATAATTTTTTGTTTGTTGTTGCCAGCTTTCTGTCCTTTAAACCCTCCCGACCTCCCTAAAGGGAGGCCACCTATACACAGCCCTTGCTTGACGAAAATTTTCTACAACTTTATTTTTCCTATAGGAAAAAATTTTACCAATCAGAATCATTGACCTAAGTCACCCCTTTAGGGGGACAGGGGGTTCGGGTTCTTCCGCTGATTCACCAGCAACACTTCATCCACCAATCCATATTCTTTGGCTTCAATAGCTGTCATCCATTTGTCCCTGTCAAAATCTTTTTCTATTTGTTCTACAGGCTTACCGGTATGATAATTCACCACATCATACAATTCTTTTTTTAGTTTCCTGATCTCATTAACGGTGATCTCAATATCGCTTGCCTGGCCGCCGATGGCACCGCTTGGTTGGTGCATCATGATGCGGGAATGTCTCAATGCCGCTCTTTTTCCTTTAGTGCCCGCACCTAATAATACACAAGACATAGAAGCTGCCATGCCGATACAAATGGTAGCTACATCTGGACTTACGTATTGCATGGTATCATATACGCCAAGACCGGCATATACACTACCACCGGGGCTATTGATATACATATTTATATCTCTTGTTCTGTCCGAAGAGTCAAGAAACAATAACTGTGCGGTAATGATATTGGCAACTTCGTCATTAACGGGATAGCCAAGAAAAATGATCCTGTCCATCATAAGACGGCTGTATACATCCATCACAGCTACATTCATAGGCCGTTCTTCAATGATATTAGGCGTCATAGAAGTGACCATATGCGAAGCATAACTATGAAGAGTATTGCTGGAGAGGCCGCGGTGTTTTACCGCATATTTTTCAAATTCTGAATTAAAACTCATATATCGTTACGGTTTGATAATGATTGAATGAGATGGCGTTTGCCAATCTGCGCTAAGATAGGTTAGACTTAACAAATATCCGTCCAAATGGCAAAACTGCAAAATGGGTGACAGGATAGCAGGAAAGAAAATAAATTTTATCAGCAGTATTGTATTTCCCTGTAAATGATAGCGGCGAATTGTCACTTAGAAAAACAAACGAATAATTGAATGATGTTTTATTATGAAAACATTTCCCTTATCTTATCAAAGAAACCTTTTTCGCTTTTATCCGGTTGTGGTTTGAAGTTGGGAGACTGGCTCATTTTTTCCAGTGCTGCTTTTTCTTCAGTCGAAACATGCTGTGGTGTCCATACATTCACATGAATAAGCTGATCTCCTTTTTCGTAAGAGTTCACAGCAGGAAAACCTTTGCCTTTTAACCGGAATATTTTACCGCTTTGTGTACCTGCAGGAATTTTAATTTTAGCCCTGCCATCAATAGTTGGAACTTCTACCTGTAAACCGGCTACTGCATCAGGAAAAGAAATATGAAGATCATAAGCTACATTCAAACCATCACGCTGCAATTCTTTGTGTGGTTCTTCTTCAATCAGGATGATAAGATCGCCATTCATGCCACCTCTTTCACCAGCATTGCCTTTTCCGTTCACGTTTAACTGCATGCCTTCCTGCACACCAGCAGGGATATCAATGCTCACTGTTTCTTCGCCATAGATACGGCCTTCACCTTTACAACTTCCGCATTTGGCTGTAATAGTTGTTCCTTCTCCATTACAAGCGGGGCAGGTTGTAACAGTTTGCATTTGTCCCAGGAAAGTATTTTGGACCCTTCTTACCTGGCCGCTGCCACCACAAGTCTTACAGGTTTGTACACTACCTTTATCTTTGGCGCCGCTACCATTGCAGGTATTGCAATAAACGTATTTTTTTACTTTAATATTTTTCTTAACACCTTTTGCAATTTCTTCGAACGTAAGTTTTAGCTTAACACGAAGATTACTGCCTCTTACACCCTGGCTACGCTGACCACCACGTCCTCTTTGACCACCACCGAAAAAATTTCCGAAAACATCATCACCGAAAATATCACCAAACTGGCTGAAGATATCTTCCATGTTCATACCGCCGCCGCCAAATCCACCACCCGGTCCACGTCCATTACCACTTACACCGGCATGCCCATAGCGATCATATTGTGCTTTTTTATCAGCATCACTCAATATTTCATAAGCTTCAGCGGCTTCTTTAAATTTTTCTTCTGCGGCTTTATCTCCGGGGTTACGGTCAGGATGATATTGCATAGCTACCTTACGGTAAGCTTTTTTTATCTCGTCTGCCGCAGCACCTTTAACAACGCCTAATGTTTCGTAATAATCTCTTTTTGACATAAAACCCCAAACCCCTAAAGGGGCTTTAGAACCCTAAAGCTTAAATTGCTTTAAAGTAAGTTAATTGATAGCCGGATAAAATTTAATATCCGGTTTAATTGCTTTCACTTCCAACTAAAAGAACTTTCAAATTAAAACATTGCATCTTCCTCCTAAGTCTCCCCTTTAGGGGGACAGGGGGTTTCTATTTTCCTACTACCACTTTTGCGTGACGAATGATCTTATCATTGAGGTAATAACCTTTCACTACTTCATCAGCTACTTTACCTTTTAATTCTTCTGAAGCTGCCGGAATTTCGGTAATTGCTTCATGCAGATCCGCATCGAAATCTTTACCAATAGTTTCCATAGGTTTCAAACCTCTTGCCTGCAACTTATTTCTCAATTTATTGAAGATTAGTGCAATCCCTTCTTCCACATGTTTGATGTCTTCATCGGTTTCAAACTGTTTTTGTGCCCGGTCAAAATCATCCAGCACATCCAGCAGATCAGTGATCACATCGCGGCCTGCAGTCTGAATAAGCTCTACTCTTTCTTTAGCGTTTCTTCTTTTGAAGTTATCAAACTCCGCAGCCAGGCGCAGGTATTTGTCTTTTGCTTCCTGCAATTCTTGTTTTATTTTTTCGAGAGCCGATTCTTCGGCCAGCGGCTCATTAAGATGAGTAGTACCGCTTAGCGATTCATCTGAATTTATATCAAAACCATCATTATTTTCAGCGGTTCCGTTTTTGTCTTCTTTCACGTCTTTTTGTGCCATTTTTTTACAAATTGTTTGCAAAGGTAAGCTTGTCAACAATATTGCCAATAGCCGCTTTGAGACAAAATGACCTGATAAGGTACGAGGAGCAAGGCACAAGTGACAAGAAGCCAATTATAAAGGCACAAGGTGCAAGGTACAAGGCACAAAAAGCACATGAAAGATGATGCCTGCCTTCATTCTTGTACTTTGTACCTTGTGCCTTGTACCTTCTTACTTATCTTGCAGGCTTTATATTATGAACAAAGTTTATCTGAAAAGAAAGATTGCCCAGCGCATTGCTAACGGGCATCCGTGGATATTTAATAACGAAGTAGAAAAGGTTGAAGGTGACGCAAATGGCGGGGAAACAGTAGAGGTCTTTACCCACGATAAAAAATTTATTGGCAAGGGATACATTAATCCTAAATCTCAAATACTTGTCCGGCTGTTAACAAGAGAAAAAACGGATGAGATAAACGAAGATTTTTTTCTTGCCCGCATCCGTGAATGCTGGGCATACCGGAAGAAATTAGGTTATACAGAAAATTGCAGGCTTGTATTTGGGGAGGCGGATGGTATGCCGCAGCTTATTATTGATAAGTTCAACGATTATTTCGTCATTCAAACCCTTGCTTTGGGAATTGACAAATGGAAACCAGCTATTGTAAATGCACTGAACCAGGTGTTTAAGCCCAAAGGTATTTACGAAAGAAATGACGTCCCCGTCAGGGAATTGGAAGGATTATCACAGCAGAAGGGCTTTTTATCTGAACCCTTTGACACAAAACTTATCATCAATGAGAATGGATTAAGGTTTCACGTAGATATTGAGAACGGGCAGAAAACGGGCTACTTTCTTGACCAGCGGGATAACCGCAGGGCCATTCAGCACATAGTAAAGAATGCTGATGTATTAGGAGCTTTTACTTATACAGGTACTTTTGAAATTCATGCTGCACATTACGGAGCAAAATCAGTTATAGGGTTGGATATTTCTGAGAATGCAGTGCAACAAGCTACAAGAAATGCCGCCTTAAACGGATTAGAAAAAATATGCCGGTTTGAAACGGCCAATGCTTTTGATGTATTAAAACAATGGTCAAAAGAAGGAAAGCAATATGATGTTGTAATGCTTGACCCGCCTGCCTTTACAAAGAGCAGGGAAACCCTTCAGAAAGCTATAACAGGTTATAAAGAGATCAACCTGCGGGGAATGAAATTAATAAAACCCGGAGGATTTTTAGTTACATCATCCTGTACTAATTTAGTGAACCCTGAATTGTTTTTACAGATCATTGATATGGCTGCAAGAGATGCAAGAAGAAAAATAAGACAAGTGACTTTCCAGGCACAGGCATCTGATCATCCTATCATCTGGGGGATGGATAATACACAATATCTTAAATTCCTGATCGTACAGGTTATTTAAATAAAGAGAAATAAATAGATTATTTGGAAACCTGGAATTTACCTGTATCAATTACTTTACCGCTGCGGTCTACAAGATGGTAGATATAAGTGCCCCGGTTAAAATCAGTGAGAGAAATAATAGTTTTTTCAGCTACAGTTTGCGTTTCAGATATTTTCTTCCCTAAAAAATTAAAAACAGTAAGTGTCAGACCTTTTTGAAAACTTTTTTGAGGAATATCAAAAGTAATATACGAGGTGGCCGGATTGGGATAAAAGCTTATTTTTTTAGCTGTAGGAACAGGATTGCGGGTATCCTGTGCGGTTGAAAGCAACACCGAAAACAATAAAAAAATCAGTATGGGTAAAAATCTTTTCAATGAAACAAAATTACTTTTATTTCCCAATAATATATTGTTTTTCTCAGATACACAACGTATTTCTACGAAAAATTGAAAAAAGATGGCAATCAGTTGATTATGAGTTAAGCAAATAATTTTTTAACGGATATTTTTAATTTAACTCTGACAGAACTTTTTCAATGTTTGTGAAGTTGGGTTCGTCACTGGCATTTTCCAATACTTCGGCATACCGGACAATGCCTTCTTTATCGATCACAAATGCTGCTCTTTTGGAAACGCCTTTCATGTCTAATTTCCAGGTATCATAGAGGGATCCATAAGCATCCGAAACTTCTTTATTGAAATCACTCAATAAAGGAAAATTATATTGTTGTACTTTTTTGAATTCAGCAAGTGTAAAAACAGAATCAACAGAAATGCTCAATATTTTGGCATTAGCATTATTATAAAGGTCTATGTTATCCCGCACCGAACAAAGCTCTTTAGTACAAACCCTGGTAAATGCCTGTGGAAAAAAAAGAAGCAATACATTATTGCCTTTTAAATCTGAAAGTGAAACTTTAGTTTTTGTAGTATCATATAATGTGAAATCAGGAGCTTGCTGACCGATCTCTATTTTCATATTACTAGTTTTTATAGAAACAGGAAAATCTGTTAGTGTAACATAACAAACATTTTTGCGAAAAAGTTTCGGATTTAATTAATACCGCGGGCATCTTACAGCATTCAGACTTGAATTATCCCGGTCTAGAAAACCGATATAGGATACAGATAATTCATAACCGCCACGGCCATAACTATAAGGCTTAAGTTTAGAAATATTTACATCATAACTAAAAGCAAATGAGAAGGGTTTGTAATCCAATTTGATTACAGGGATCAGGGCGTCATCCCACCGGATAAAAGCTCCTCCATGAATTGTGTATTTTGGGTTTTCAACTTCCGGTCCTATTTTCAAGCCATACATGGCACCGACAACGGTTTCCTTGTATTTCTCCTGAACTGAATAATCCGCCTGGATAGTAACGTATGAAAATTCAGTTACTCCAAATCGAAACCCGGCAGACCCTGTCCATTTGGGATTTAATTTGATAGAGGGATCACGGAAAAAAGAATTTTTTGGTTTGGTAAAATGATGATAAGCTATGCCGAGGTAAAAATTATCTTCCGGGTCCTTACTAAGATTAGAATTGTAGCTGAGCCCTACGCTGCCATCAAGGTAAGTATAATTGGGAACTGCTGTCGGTTCTCCATTTGGATCATCAGTAATGACCTTTGAATGATCAAAACTTCTGTTTACAACTCCACCCATAAAGCCAACCGATAAATACCTGTTATGCTCATTACTTAATGATTTATGATAATTGAGCACAGGTAAAACGCTTACTTGTGTTAATGCAGCTGTACCAGCTTTGTCAAATAAAACCTGTCCGCCTACTGTTAAAAAATCGTCCGCTTTTCCAATCGGTAATTTATATTCACCATTCAATGATCCTGTTCTGTAACCATCTGTCACACTTCCCCATTGATCGCGGTAAACCATTTGCAAACGAATGTCGCCTGTAAAAATGCCAGCCAATGCCGGATTTCTCAAAAGAGGGGTTTCAAAAAATTGGGAGAAATGAATATCCTGGGCAAAGGCAGAAGGTACAAGGTACAAGGTACAAGGTACAAGGAACAAAGTACGAAGTACAAAATACGAAGTACGGGAAACAATAAGTCCTATATTTTTTCTGGTAGTCATTTCATTTTCACATTTTCATATTTCTATCTTAATAAGGTTACATTGCCTTTGACCGGAATAACCTCGTTATTATCACATAAGATTTCCATAGTATAGATATATGCATCCGGGCTGGCAGCTTTTCCTTTAAAAGTGCCATTCCAGCCTGCAGATGGATCATTAGGTGCAAAATCTCTTTTTTCGAAAACTACCTCACCCCACCTGTTAAAGATTCTCAATGATTTTATCCGGAACAGACCTGTTCCCTTTGGATAAAAGATCTCATTTCGCCCATCTCCATTAGGAGAAAAAGTGTTAGGGATAAAAAAGTTTTGTTTGCCACACACTACGACAATATTTACATCCCCTGAATTTCTACAACCATACCTGTCTTCTACCTGCACGGTGTATTTAGTAGTGGACCGGGGATTTGCATAAGGCGTTGGGCAGTCGGTACAACTCAACCTCGTAGTAGGTATCCAGTTATAAGAAACAATGTTGCCCGTATAATTCATTAATATATCAGTACCTCCACCGGAAATTATAGTAGTTGGGTCTTGTACTGGTGTTGCAGTAGGTAGAGGGGATACATGAATGCTTTTTGTTGCAACAGCATTACAACCTATTTTGTTGGTGGTAGTTAATGTAACCGGATAGTCTCCCGCAGCAATAAATGTCATGTTACTATTTTGCTCCGAAGCTGTTTGTCCATTTCCAAAACCCCATTGCCATTTAGTTAAAGTATCTGCATTTACTAATGCACCTCCAAAAGGTTCAGCAATATTCAGACAGATAGTATCCCTGCTTTGAATAATTGCTGTGGGTGTTCTGTAAACCCGTATTGTATCAGAAAACGAATTCGTGCAATTGCTTTGGGTGGTTACTTCCAGTTTTACAATGTAAGTTCCTGGCTGGGTAAAATTGTGGGAAGGATTAAGATCCGTCGAAATATCGCCATCTCCAAAAGTCCATACGGTTGAAATGATGGGTTCGTTTTTTGTTGTGAAGTTTTTAAACGTCACTAATCCCTGGTCACAAAACTCTTTTTTGTCTTTTCCAAATAAGGGAATAGCGCCTAAAATATTAATTCTTCTACTTCCATTTATCGCTTCCTGGCATCCTGAAATAGTATCAATAATTACTAATCTTGGAGTATTAAAACTTGGGCGGGAATATAGATGACTTAAAGTGGTTTGACCGGAAGAATCCGCGGAACCATCACCAAAATAAAAGATAAACTTAAATGCAGGCGGCACCACTAAATCAAAATCAACATTTAAAGAATTGCAGGCTGGTGTAGCCGGTAATACGTAATTTATTTTTGTAAATGCGAATGGATCATAAACTGCAACAGAAGCCTGGGCTGAATCAATACATCCGCCTGGCCCTGTCAGGTAAAGCTTAGGGATAAAGTGCCCATAATCACCATAAAAATAACTTGGATTTGGTGTAGAAGAGCTACCTCCATCTCCGAAAGACCAATAAATAGATTGATAATCCGATCCTTTTAAAGTAAACGTAGTTCGTAGCGGTGGACAAATTGTTGTTGTATCCTGAATGTCAAATGCAGCTTTAGGGCTTCTTATTTTAATGTAATCAGTTTTTGTAACTGAATCTTCACAACCTGAAATATCCCTGATTTTTAATTTAACAGAATAATCCGCATCTCCCAAAGGGTAGCTGTTTTTAGGATTTTGTAATGTTGAAATATTCCCATCTCCAAAATCCCAATGATAAGTTAATCCTGCGCCTGATGATGTATCTACGAATTGAAGAGGGGCGCCGGGACAATAAAATGTATCTGCACGGAAACCCGCCAGGGGATTAGTTATAAGGAAATTAGAAAGCGTGTCGCTGTCAGTACATCCTGCTGCATCAGTAATTTTTAAAATAACTCTATACCTGCCTGTTTGTGAATATGTGTGGGTAAATGGCGGAGCAGTAAAACTCTGGTTTGTCCCATCACCAAAATCCCAATCCCAATTAACCAGGTTTGTAGAAGTGGTGGACAGATCATTAAAAGTTACTGTTTTATTCTGGCAGCCACCGGTAGTAGCAGGGGCAATTTGTGCAACTGATCCATTTACCTTAATATAATCAACAACTGTTTTTGTATTCTCACATCCATTAATATCAGTAATGGTCAGGCTTACAGTGTAATTTCTATCATCAGGTAAACTAGTGCTTACTGTTTGTCCGGAGAGGGAAATGGTTCCTCCTATCGTCCATGCATAATTATCAATAAGAGCAGCATTACTATTTATAGCCGAGAGAGTAAAAGTTTCATTTTTACATACCGGGTTTTTATTTATTGAGAAGTCGGCCAATTCATTTGCTATGATAACAGGATTTGTTACAGTGTAGGAGCATGGTCCATTAGTTACTGTTAGCGTTACATTATAAGTTCCCGGCGATGGATAGGAAAATGCAGGAGGGGTTGCGGTTGTAAATTCAGTATTTGCCGCATCGCCCATTTTCCATAAATAAGTTAAAGGGGTAAGAGTTGGATTAACAAGACTGGTATTTGTAAAAGTCACTGCTTTCGTTGTACAATTAACAGTATAATCAAACTTTGCTACTGGCGGTTTTACTTGTAACACCTGGGAAGTAGACTTAGGGCAGCCATTGTTAAAGACGGTAAGAATAACATTAAGAGCGCCTGTATCTTTGAATATATGTGTAGGGTTTTGTTGAGTAGAGCCAGATCCATCACCAAAATCCCAGGACCATTCAACATCGGCTCCCGGAGTTGTTACTGCCTGGGCAGTAAATGATATTGCCTCGCTTGCACAAGCATCTAATGGGGTGGCGGTGAAGCTGACATCAGCCGGCGTGCCTGTTCTTACCCCATCAGGTATAGTTATTGTTTTTGTGCAACCGCTAACTGTTGTGATAGTGAGCGAAATAGTATAATTGCCTGCGGAAGCATAAACATGGGGAGGGGGATTTTTTAGAGTGGAAGTGGCGCCGTCTCCGAAATCCCATAACCAGGAGGCTACTGAATCTAATGTTTCAATAGTAGCCTGAGGCGTGTATGAAAAAGGAATGCATCCTTTTCCTGTATTAATTGAAACAGTGGTCTCCTGAATTTTAATGAAATCCTTCTTGATAACAGAATCTGAACAATTGGCTGACGTGCTTGCAGTCAACGATACTGTAAAGTTTCCAACTGTAGAGTATTGATGAGTAGGGTTTTGCTGAGTCGAAGTATTACCATCACCAAAATCCCATAACCAGGAAGTGGCTCCCGGTGTAAGGTCGGTAAATTGAACATTGAAGGGTGCCTGGCAGGATGAGCTGTCATTTGCCATAAAATTAACGGCAGGTTTATCAATTACCGTAACAGTTTTTGAGGCAGAATCTGTACAGTTGCTATAGTTGTTTATGAGTTTGACTGTATATGTTCCTGCTGTAAGGAAAGTTTTTAGGGGATTGATCTGGGCGGATGTAGTTCCATCTCCAAAATCCCAAAAAGCAGTCACCGGTGCTGAGGATGAAGTGTTTTGGAATGTTACGGGTTGTTCCAGGCATATAGCTGAAGGACTTGTAAAATCAGTATTGGTCTGTGTTATAGTCACTGTTTTTTCAATAAGTCCACCCTTACAACCAAGATCGCTTTGAGCGGTTAGCTGTACAGTATAAGTGCCTGGTGCATTATAAATAACTGAGGGGCTTCGTACTGTGGAGCTTTGGCCATTACCAAAATTCCATGAATAGCTGAGATTACCCGGACCGCTGGATTGATTTTGAAAATTTACTACAAAAGGGGGCTTACAGGAACTTCCCACGGAAAAAGTAAAATCTGAATTCACTCCATCAACAACACGGATATACCTGGTTCTTCCGATTCTGCGGGTACATCCTGAACTGCTGGTTACCCTTAGCAATACCGTATAAAAGCCTGTATTGGTGTAGGTGTGAGAAGGATTCTGTTGGGTAGAAGTATTGCCATCCCCAAACTCCCATTCCCATTTTACAATAGAACCAACCGGGGTAGATGATTGATCCGTAAATTTAACCGTTACCGGAACACAGCCTAAGGTAATATCTCCGTAAAAATCAGCAATCGGTGAAGGAGCTACTGTGATATAATCAATTTTTTCAATTTGGTCGACCCCATTTGCATTTCGCACCACCAATTTAACCGAATAGGATCCCGGGGTGCTAAATGAGACAGTAGGATTTCGTGCAGTTGAAAGAGTGCCATTGCTAAACTCCCAGTTCCATTCAGTAGGATTGCCGGTTGATTGATCAGTAAAAGTTACCGCTAATGGGGCGCATCCCGAAGTAACATTTGAAGTAAAATTGGCAACAGGATTTTGCCCAAAAACATAAGTAGTTCCGGATAAGGCCATTGCGAAAACAATAAATGCTTTCTTCAGTTTATTGTAAAATTGAGTTTTCAGTACGTTTTAGTTTTATTGCTACCTTACAACGGCCATATGGGCAAAAAATTATTCCGCCAAAAAGAATACCGGACGAAAATAAGTATTCTTTTACAAGACCTCTCTTTTCGCTAAATATCTTTCAAAGGAATAAAATCAAAAGGAAATTGGATGGTATTCAGGCCGGGAATTATAACTTTTCCAGTCTCATAGTTTTTACCTCGTTACCTGCCTTTTGCGAGGCAACTACAAAAGTCCAGCTGTTATCATCTATATGCCAGTTCCCATTTATTTGGCTCAATGGTAATACCACGTTTGGAAAATTGGCTGTTATAGTCATGGTTGCTGCATCGCCACTCCAGGTGCCAGTTTTTTCTACTGAATTATTTTTAATGGCATCCACCGTATAGTTACTATAAAACTGAAATTTATATCCATCAAAATCTGAAGTAATAATTGTGCCATTTTTGATAAAACTCCTGATAACCCATTGCCCATCAGTCATAGCGGAAATAACTGCATTCTCCTTTAATTTATCTATAGTTTTTTTGCACCCCGATAATAGCAGGAAAAAAGAAATGATGGTGATAACTTTTCTCATAGGCGATGTTGTGCTACCAATGTAAGGCTATCTTTTTATATATACAATAGTAATTTGACCTGACCTTTATTGATTCAGGTCAGGGAATAATGTAATTGATTTATTTAATATCCCACTGATATGTTTGCTTAAAGAAAACATATCAAAGAAGCTTAGTTTTTTGGAAAATCAGGATCGGCCATTATTTCATTGATTTGCTGTATATGCCTGTTATTATGCCCTGAAATGAAAAGAATGAATTGGTAACAGTCTACCCAGCCAAAGGGTAGTTGGATAAAATGATTTCGCAGATCTTCTGTGGTTGTTTTTGCATATTTTAAATGCTGTGATCTCGAAGACTTAAATGCTGTTACGGCCTCATTCATCGATTTCCATCCAGCTTTTGATGGTTGAAAGGATTCAGAAGCTTTGGCTTTCACAGACCGGTTGGTAATCCCTTTCAAAAGATCTTCATCCGACATTTTTACTTCCGAACGTTTTTCCGGAGTAGCATGTTCCTTCATTGATGTTTCCAGCATTTCCCAAAAACCGGCTTCAGCCAGCGTAAGGTGATTAAAACATTCTTTTACACTCCACCGATCCGGCGATTGCTTAAAATTGAGTTGTGTCTCTGACAATCCCCTGATGCTTTTCAATAAATCCGTTTTGGTGTCTTTAAGTAGGTTGATAGCCAACCTTCTTTCTTGTTTAGTAAGAGTGCTGTCATTTAATGTCCCTGCAAAACCTGTGACGACCAATAACATAAGAAGAAGACGGCCTTTGATTCTTTTAAGCATGGTGCAGTAAATTGAGTTATAAACTGGTGGTTTGTCGTATCCGGAAGGATGGCAAAGTAAGGATATTAAAGGTAAGTATCTTTTAAATTATGCCCTTTGCAGGTATTTTATTTCAAGGGCCGCTTTTTTACCATACCACCTTTTGTATCCCTGATATTTTGCATAACAATAAAAGCATTAGGATCAATCTTTTCTACCTCGTTTGTCAACCTGCTTATTTCCAGCCGGGTAACTACTGTAAACAAAATATCCGTTGCAATATAATTTTCGCCTCTTTTTCCAAAACCCCTTCTTCCGGAATAAATTGTCAATCCACGCCCCATTTTTTGTTTTATAAAATCAGCTATTTCATCGCTATGGGGAGAAATGATTGTTACTCCCGTAAACTCTTCTACTCCTTCCAGGATAAAATCAACTGTTTTAGAAGCTGACAGATAAGTAAGCATGGCATACATTGCTACTTCCACAGAGAGAAGATAAGCTGCCGCAGAAAAAATAAGGATATTAAAAACAAGAATAAAATCACCTACGCTAAGGCTTTGCTTGCGGCTAAAAAAAATGGCTAATATTTCTGTACCATCAATAACAGCTCCACCACGGATTGTAAAACCAATACCAGCTCCCAGGAAAAAACCGCCAAAAAGAGCTACGAGTAACTTGTCGTTTGTGACAATGGGATAGGGAACTATTACTATAGCAAGGGCTAACAACGAAATGGCTACAACGCTTTTAATACTAAACCCTTTGCTGATCTGGTGCCACCCTAATAATATAAAAGGGATGTTGATAAGAATAATAAGCGCTGCAAGCGGAACACCGGTTTTGTTATTGATTAAAAGGGAAATGCCCATTACACCACCGTCAATAAAATTGTTGGGCATTAAAAATCCTTTCAATCCAAATCCGGCTGATAAAACGCCAATCACAACAAAAAGTCCACTACGGATATAATCCCGGACTGTACGTTGTACCCGCCAGGAATGTTTGGCTTTTTGATAACGGCTTGCAGGCTGAAACTCAGTTTTACCGAGAGCAGCTCCTATCTTTTCCGTAAGGCTATCAATGAAGCGATTGGCCATATTCAAAGATAGTTTAAAGAAAATTTGGATACATCAGTATAGATTTGATCAAATAGTTAACTTGCCTTTCCTAGTACCCGTCATATTTTTCCCAACAAATCCAAAATAGTAAGACAATGCAGATAGCTGAAATAATTTCCTTTCTTGAATCATTAGCTCATCCATCCCTGCAGGAACATTATGACAATGCGGGTTTGATAACGGGTAGTGCTGATTGGGAATGCAAAGGAATTATCTGTTCATTGGATTCAACAGAAGATGTGATAAAAGAAGCTGTCGAAAAAAATTGTAACCTCGTCATTGCGCACCATCCTATTATTTTCGGAGGGCTAAAAAAAATTAACGGGAAAAATTATGTGGAGAAAACAATAATCACTGCTATTAAAAATGATATCGCTATTTACGCTATTCATACCAACCTGGATAATATAATGGATGGCGTAAGCGGCAAAATGGCAAAAATGCTTGGTTTGCAAAGCATCTCTATTTTATCATCCAAAGACAATACACTTAAAAAGTTGTTTGTATTTGTGCCTATTAAAAAGTCGTCAGAAGTACGCGATGCTATTTTTGCTGCGGGGGGTGGTCAAATAGGTAATTACAGTGAGTGCAGTTTTAATTCGGAGGGGATAGGAACATTTAAAGCGGGTGGCGGTAGCAATCCCTATGTCGGGAATATTGGTGAACAACACCAGGAAAAAGAAATCAAGGTCGAGGTAATATTTTCATCTTTTTTGGAAAATAAAATAATTGCCGCAATGAAGGCGGCCCATCCTTACGAAGAGGTGGCGTATGATGTGATGGATTTGTCCAATTCGCACCCGGGGACAGGAGCAGGTATTATTGGTGAATTGGCAGAACCAATGAATGAAAAATCCTTTTTCGAGCATCTTAAAACAATTTTTGGCCTTAAGGTTATTCGTCATACAGCGTTGAGAAATAAGCCCGTAAAAAAAGTTGCTCTTTGCGGAGGGGCTGGTAGTTTTATGATTTCCAACGCTTTACGGTCATCAGCAGACGTTTATATAACTGCTGATGTAAAATATCATGAATTTTTTGATGCAAATGGACGGATAGTAGTGGCTGATATAGGCCATTATGAGAGCGAGCAGTTTACGATTGACCTGCTGCAAGAAATTTTGGAGCAAAAATTCCCTACCTTTGCCGTCCTTAAAACAGGAGTGATGACCAACCCAGTGTATTACTTCTGAGCCTTTAAACATCAAATAAAATATGGCACACGTTAAAGAATTCTCTGTCGAAGAAAAACTCACTTCTTTAGTTACTCTGCAAAAGATCGAAAGTAAAATGGATGAGATCCGTATTCTTAAAGGAGAACTTCCGATGGAAGTAGCTGACCTTGAAGACGAGATCACAGGTTTACATTCCCGCCAGACACGTATAGAAGAAGAGATTAATGGAGTTACGGAGTTTATTCAGCAAAGAAAAGATGCTATAAAAGATGCCGAAGCACAGGTAAAAAAATACGAAAAGCAGAGCGATAACGTAAAGAACAACCGTGAATTTGAAGCCATCAACAAAGAGATGGAAATGCAGCAACTGGAAGTAAAGCTGGCAGAGAAGCATATTAAGGACGCTACAGAGGAAATAGCTGAAAAAGCTGTTTTACTGGAAAAAGCGAAAAAGAATATTGCCAATAAAGAAACTACCCTGGCTAATAAAAAAGGGGAACTGGAAAAGATCATCGCTGCCAACGAAAAAGAGGAAAAGCATTTTTCGAAATTGGCTACCGAAGCAAGAGAACATGTAGATGCCCGTTTGTTGACCAGTTATGAGAAAATTCGTAAAAGCTATCGCAATGGACTGGCGGTTGTGCCTGTAGAAAGAGATGCCTGCGGCGGATGTTTTTATTCAATCCCTCCACAAAAACAAAGTGAGATCAAGCAACATAAAAAAGTAATGGTGTGTGAGAACTGTGGTCGCATCCTGGTTGATGAAGAATTGAGCAATAATGTTGAAGTAAAATAATTACTCCTTACAAGAGGAAAAATTGTTTTTCTTTTTTTATTTTCCCCGTCCTGCTTTTAGCCTGACGGGGTTTTTTATGCCCCCATCTCCGCCGTCCGGCGAAGTGTTTGAGAAATTTCCTTTTATTAAAAAGTATAATGACATTTGAAGCATACATTTATTGGGTGATGTTTTGGTCTTTAGTTAATTTGCTTCCCTGTTAAATAAAATCTCATTAATCTTTAGTTAGTCGTTCCTCATGCTAAAAAAGCTTTCCATTCATAACTATGCTATCATTGATAAGCTGGAAATTGATTTTTCAGAGAAGCTGAATATTATCACAGGCGAAACAGGTGCGGGTAAATCCATCATTGTAGGAGCTTTAGGATTGATATTGGGGGAAAGAGCTGACTCTACTGTGCTGGTGAACAAAGAGAAAAAATGCATTGTCGAAGGGGCTTTCCGTGCAGATAATAAAAAAGCAGTAAAAGATTTTTTAAAAGAAAATGATCCCGATAACTATCGGGAGGATACTGAGGAAGAAGTTGTATTGCGCAGGGAGATAGGAACAAATGGGAAGTCAAGGGCTTTTATTAATGATACTCCTGTCAATCTTTCGCAGTTACAACTGGTAAGTTCTATGTTGGTTGATTTGCATCTTCAGTTTGATACGCTGGAATTAGGGGAAAGCGATTTTCAACGTGAGGTACTGGATGCTTTGGCTGGAAACATACCGATGCTTAATGAATACCAGCTTATTTTCAGGCAATGGCAGTTCGTAAAAAAGGAATGTGATGAGCTGAAAAATCAAAAGCAACAGTTTGATAAAGAAGCAGACTACAATCAATTTCAATATAACGAGCTGGGAGAAGCGGGGTTTAAAGAAAATGAACTGGAGGATATTGATAGCGAATTGAAGATGCTGAGCAATGCGGAAGGCATTAAAGGGGTATTGAATAAAGTATATTTTGAATTACAGGAAAGCGAAAGTCCTTTAGTTCAGCAAATAAAAAGTTTATCAAACCAGTTGACTGCGTATCAGTCTTTTCATCACGGCCTGCCTGTAGTATTGCAGCGATTACAGTCCTTACAAATAGAACTGCAGGATGTAGCAGATGAAGTTGGACGTATCAGCGACCATGTGAATTATGACCCTGAAAAGATCGAACAATTAAATGAACGTGTTTCGAATGGGTATAAATTATTAAAGAAACATGGCGTACAAACTACCAACGAATTATTGTTGATACAACGACGACTGGAAGAAAAGTTACAAGCTATTTTGAATATCGATGAAGCTATTCAGCAAAAAGAAAAGGAAAGTAACGGTTTAAAGGAAGATGCTGCAAAGCTGGCTAAAAAAATTTCCGATAGCCGTCAAAAACAAATAAAACCGCTGGAAGATAGGGTAAATAAATTGCTGATGCAGGTGGGTATGCCCAATGCAAGGTTAAAAGTTGATAGCAAGAATGAATCAGAATTAAATCAATATGGTCTTGATAAAATCGAATTTTTGTTTGACGCCAATAAAAGCGGACAATTTCAGCCTGTCCGCAAAGTAGCCAGTGGCGGGGAGCTCAGCCGGTTGATGCTGTGTATAAAATCACTGGTAGCACAATCTATTGATCTGCCCACCATGATCTTTGATGAAATCGATACAGGTATCTCAGGCGAAGCAGCAAAACAGGTAGGGATAATTCTGAAAGAACTTGCTTTGAAAAGACAAGTGATCTGTATTACTCATCAGCCGCAGATAGCAGGCAAAGCAGATTCTCATTTCTTCGTGTATAAAGAGATTGTAAAGGATGTTGTAAAAACAAATATCCGCCAGTTAACCAATGAGGAAAGGATTACTACAATTGCTAAAATGCTGAGCGGTGAAAAACCAACCGCTGCTGCATTGGAAAATGCAAGAGAAATGGTGAGGAATTAATTACCCGACAGTTTGTTCAATGAAGATATTATGGCACCGGTTTATAAGCTTTTACTTTTCTTAATCATTTTTGCTTTCATGCTGATAGCCGGTTATTCATCATTCCAGTACCTGAATAGAAAAATAAATGAAAGCGAAACAGGTTGGGAGATATTAAGGTATTCACTTTCGCTGTTGCTGATTAATGCAGTTTTATTTTTTGGTGGATTGTTTGTACTTATTAAAAGCTATGGTTTTCTTGTTGACGCTGAGTAATCAATTATTGCTATTTTTACCCGCAGTAAAAATTTATTAAAATCAATTCTATGGCTTATAATCTTTTAAAAGGGAAAAGGGGAATCATAACCGGTGCTTTGGATGCTAATTCCATTGCCTGGAAAGTGGCTGAAAAAGCGCATCAGGAAGGCGCTACATTTGTATTGACCAATGCACCTATCGCCATGCGTATGGGCGAAATAAAAAAACTGGCAGAATCGACCGGTTCAGAGATCATTCCTGCCGATGCGACAAACGTAGAAGAACTGACAACCTTATTCACCAAATCCCAGGAAGTGCTCGGTGGAAAAATTGACTTTGTATTGCATTCTATTGGCATGAGTGTTAACATTCGAAAAAACATTCCATATACAGAGGCTAACTATGATTATTTCATGAAGGGTATTGATGTATCGGCCATGTCTTTACATAAAATGTTAAGCGTAGCCAGGAAGCTGGATGCGATCAATGAGTGGGGCAGCGTGGTGGCGCTTACTTATATGGCGGCACAACGTACTTATCCTTTTTATACGGATATGGCTGATATCAAAGCGATGCTGGAATCTATTGCCCGCAGCTTTGGTTATCATTATGGTGTAGAGAAAAAAGTCCGTATCAACACAGTTTCACAGTCACCGACAAAAACGACTGCCGGAACCGGAATTAAAGGCTTTGGTGATTTTTATGATTATGCCAATGCGATAGCACCTTTAGGAAATGCAACAGCTGAAGATTGCGCCAATTATTGCATTACCCTATTTTCTGATCTGACCCGGATGGTGACCATGCAAAACCTGTTTCATGATGGAGGATATTCTACTACTGGTGTCAGTACGATTGTGATGGAAAAACTTGGGGTAGAATAGAAAATTGTTTAAAGAATAAGAAAGCCTCCATAATCGGAGGCTTCAATTTTATAAAGACTAATTGATCTAAGTTCCCTTTTAGGGGACAGGGGTTTTAATATTCATCTTCATTAAACAGGAAATCCTCCTGCGTCGGATAATCGGGCCAGATGTCTTCGATTGTTTCGTATACATCCTGTCCTTCGTCTTCCAGTTCCTGCAGGTTTTCAACCACCTCAAGCGGAGCTCCGGAGCGAATCGAATAATCAATCAATTCATCTTTTGTAGCAGGCCAGGGAGCGTCTTCAAGGTAGGAGGCCAATTCTAATGTCCAGAACATATTTCGTAAGGTTTATGTATTAAAAATCCGGGTTTTGGGGTTGGGTTAATACCCCAATTTTTCCGCAAATGTAGTTGTATTAACGAATTTTCCAAATCCTTAGTTGCACATTAGGGGTCGAATAATTTCTTAAAGTTTGATCTCCGGGGTAATACTGTTTTGCCGGAAGGCCTGTTTTTATAGATATTTGATTAATTTAAAACGATTTAAAAGCATGATTTCAGGAAAAAATATTCATAAAAGATATGGCTCAGTGGAAGTATTGAAAGGAGTGGATATGGAGATTGAGAAGGGCGAAGTAGTTTCTATAGTGGGGCCATCAGGTTCAGGAAAAAGTACGCTACTTCATATATTGGGTACTTTGGATAAGGCAGATGCAGGTATAGTGAATATGAATAATATTGCCATCAATTCATTAAACGGCAAAAAACTGGCTGCATTCCGAAACGAACATATTGGATTTGTTTTTCAGTTCCATCATCTGTTACCGGAGTTTACGGCACTTGAAAATGTTTGTATCCCGGGCTGGTTGGCTGGAAGAAAAAAAACTGAAGTTAAGGCAGAGGCGGAGAAGCTGCTTACTATGCTTGGCCTTTCTCACCGGATGGAAAATAAACCCAATCAGTTATCTGGGGGAGAGCAACAACGGGTTGCCGTGGCAAGGGCTCTTATCAATAAACCCGATATTGTAATGGCTGATGAGCCAACCGGTAATCTTGATTCTGTCAATGCAAAAGAACTACACCAGTTATTTTTTGATCTGCGTGATAAATTCAATCAAACCTTTTTAATTGTTACGCATAACGAAGAATTAGCACAGCTCAGCGACAGGGTATTGCACATGAAAGATGGAAAGATTGTTTAGGTGATCAGATTATAAACGAAACTCACTTTTTTATGAATTGGAAAATAATCATTGGCGGCTTATTAATCTTTGGAGGAATCGCACAATTCTTTCGACTATTGAACGAGTATCAATATAAAAATTCAATTGCTGTATCTATTGGTTTGGCGTTCGTTTTTATTGCTATAGTGATTACAGGAATTTCTTTAGTCAGGCAGGGAAGGAAGCAAGCAAGGTCAAAATTTTAGCTGGCCGATAAGGAAGCAGTGTATTTTGGGTTTAAATTATACTCTTGGTTTCCAGGGAAGTTCTGCAACGTTGAGTAAATGCCCTGCATATCGGGCCAATACAAATAAATAATCGCTTAGCCTGTTCAGGTATTTAATAACGATAGGCTCTACTTCGTTATTTTCAATTTCAAGCCTTACACAACAGCGTTCCGCTCTTCTGCATACACAGCGGGCTATGTGTAAATGTGAAATAGCAGGATGCCCACCCGGTAAAATAAAAGATTTCATAGGAGGAAGTGCCTTATCCATTTTATCAATCTCTTTTTCCAATATGATTATATCTTCTTCTTTCAGATCCGGGATCTTCATCTTTGTTTCTTTTTCCGGGTCGCAGGCAAGGGCGGAACCAATGGTAAATAAACGATCTTGTGTTTCCTGCAGAATAGCTTTACTGCTTTTATCGGTTAAAAGATCGTTGCATAAGCCGATATATGAATTTAATTCATCTACTGTTCCATAAGCTTCAATGCGTAAATGAGCCTTGGAAACTTTTGTTCCACCTATCAATGATGTGGTTCCTTTGTCCCCGGTTTTGGTATATATCTTCATTGACATAAGCGATGATTATTTAACCCGCAACCCTCAATCTGAAGGTCAAACAAAAATAGGAAGGATGACATTAAGAAGTGAAGGGAAGAACATGTCTTCTGCACTTAACGTATCAATGTCCTATAAATTTACGGATTCAGTGGTTGCGGCTTTTCGTTTGTCACTTTCTATTACACCATCCCTCAATCGTACTATCCGGAGTGCATGATTAGCAATGTCTTCTTCATGAGTTACTAGCACAACTGTATTACCCCTGTTATGAATATCTCCAAAAATATCCATGATCTCATAAGAGGTTTTTGAATCAAGATTACCGGTTGGCTCATCTGCCAGAATAATTGCCGGATCGTTGACCAATGCTCTGGCGATAGCTACCCGTTGCGATTGACCGCCGCTCAGTTCATTAGGTCTGTGGTGGCTGCGATCGGAAAGATTGACCATATCCAGAACATGCAATGCTTTTTCATTGCGTAATTTTTTACTAACTCCCGCATATACCAGGGGAAGAGCTACGTTTTCTAAAGCAGTAAGTCGTGGAAGAAGGTTAAACTGCTGGAATACAAAACCAATCTCTTTATTTCGTACTTCGGCAAGTGAATTATCTTCCATTTTGCTGACATCCTGCTGGTTCAGAATATATTTTCCGGCGGTGGGCGTATCAAGACATCCCAGGATATTCATTAATGTACTTTTTCCTGAGCCAGAAGGACCCATCAATGCTACGTATTCATTTTTGTGAATGTCTAACGAAACACCTTTCAAAACTTCCAGTACATTTTTACCCATGAAGTAATTCTTACGGATATTTTCGAGATGAATGATTGAACTCATAGTTAGAAGTCAGAGGTCAGAAGCCTGAGGTCTGATAACCGACCTCCGACTTCCGGCTTCATTTTTTTATCACTTTTGGTACTTTAAAAAATTGTTCATCATGCGAAGGTGCATTTTTCAATGCTTCGGAACGGCTCACGGATCCTTTTACTTCATCTTCCCGTAAAACATTTACTTCATCACTCATGTGAAGCATTGGTTCCACTCCTTCCAAATCCAGCTCATTCAACTTTTCAACAAACACAATCATTTTTTGCAGATCAGTTTTAATCTCCTGTTTTTCTGCATCATTGAATTTTAACCGGGCCAAGTGAGCCAGTTTATCTATCATTGTGTCATTCACTTCCATCTGACAAATATACTATTGAGTTGGGAGTATTTAGTTTAGAGTCGGGAGTATTTGATAAATGGGTGACTCCCGGCTACAGCTTATGACTCTGGACTAATTTCTTATCTTCGCCGCCTTTACTGAGTACAACGAAACTTGCCCGGAATACGGACAGTAAACAGATATAAAACAACAATCAGCTAATATAAAATGGCAAGCGAAGTAGTATGAAAAAGCAGAAGGAAGTAGTAATGAGTGGCATCCGCCCCACAGGTTTTTTACACCTCGGCAATTATTTCGGCGCATTGCGGAATTATGTACGGATGCAGGATGAATACGAATGTTATTTTATGGTTGCCGACCTGCATTCACTGACCACACATCCTGATACGAAAGAACTAAAGCTGAATGTAGAGCGGGTGTTGTCGGAGAATATCGCTTGTGGGTTGGATCCTGATAAGGCGGCATTGTATTGTCAAAGTCATATTTACGAAACATCCGAATTGTACCTGTATCTCAATATGCTGGCCTATAAAGGCGAACTGGAGAAAACGGTTACGTTTAAAGATAAAGTACGCCAGCACCCGGATAATGTTAATGCAGGATTATTGACCTATCCTGTATTACAGGCAGCAGACATTATTTTGCACCGGGCATCACTGGTACCGGTAGGAAAGGACCAGGAGCAACATCTTGAAATGGCACGCAATTTTGCCAACCGCTTTAATCACAGGTATGGCGATGTATTTCCCGAACCACAAGCTTTTAATTATGGTGGTGAACTAGTAAAAGTGCCCAGTTTGGATGGTAGCGGGAAAATGAGCAAAAGTGAAAATCAATATGCTACTATTTATCTTTCGGATGATGATGATCTGATTCGCAAGAAAGTAATGAAAGCAAAGACCGACGGGGGGCCTGCCGAACCCAATACATCCATGCCGGATTATATTGAAAATATCTTTTCGCTGATGAAGCTGGTAAGTGCTTCAGATGTGATCAGCAAATATGAAGAAAGCTATAACAATTGCTCTATCCGTTATGGTGATATGAAAAAACAATTAGGCGAGGATATGGTAAAATTTATAACACCAATCCGGGAAAAGGCTGGGGCAATCCGGAATGATGGTGCCTACCTGAAAGAAGTGATGGAAAAAGGAGCTGAAAAAGCACGGGAAAGCGCTAAAGCCACTATGAAATTGGTGAGAGCGGCTATGGGGCTGAATTATTATTAGAACTAAGATTAAAAGGGCTTAAAAGGATTATGAGGATAATTTATATTTATCTTTCCGACCTCATACTTCTTATCTCTGATTTCGAATATTATGGCAAAAGCAAAATCAAAACCAAAACACATAGCAGTAGCAGGCAATATTGGTGCAGGTAAAACTACATTGACGGAAATGCTGAGCAAGCATTATAAGTGGATACCGAATTTTGAAGATGTGGATCACAATCCTTACCTCATGGATTTTTATGAGGATATGCCCCGCTGGAGTTTTAATCTCCAGATATATTTTTTAAACAGCCGTTTGCAGCAGTTGGTAGAAATTCAAAAAGGAACTGAAACCGTTATTCAGGACAGAACCATTTATGAAGATGCCAACATCTTTGCTCCCAACCTGCATGAAATGGGGCTGATGAGCAAAAGGGATTTTGATAATTACTTTCATTTTTTCCAGACATTAAAAACTTTGGTACAACCGCCCGATCTGCTGATCTATCTGAATGCTTCTGTTCCTACACTGGTAGGGCAAATACAAAAAAGGGGAAGGGAGTATGAAGAAAATATCCGGCTGGATTATTTGAAGCGCCTCAACGAATATTACAATAAATGGATTGGCAATTATAATGAAGGTAAGTTGCTGGTGATAGATGTTGACAAAAATAAATTTGCGGAAAAAGAAGAAGACCTTGGTGAGATCATTACTAAAGTAGATGCGCAGTTGTATGGCTTATTTTAACTGTTTATAGGCAAATCTATCTGCCACAAAAAAGTAAATTGTGAACAGGAAACGTCCATACTAAAATTTTCATTTTTATCACAAGGGTGAATGAAAAATTTAGTATGATCAATCACATCTGGCCAAAATAAAAGTATACAGATGAAAGCGATATCATTATTTATAGTAATCTTTCTGACTTTCTCCGCAAAGTCCCAGTCATTAAAAGAAGCTTTGTATAGCGGTAAATTAAAGGCCGATACCGGGACCGTGATAAGGAAGGGCGATAGTTTGAAGATCCAGGAAAATATGGCTCAAAAGGTTATAGCTGATTCTATAAATAAGGCAGTAGCTGATTCCATAAAATTGGTAGCTGATTCAATAAAAAAGGAAACTATCGAAACAGCAAAAAAAGAAGCCATTGAAGTTGCGAAAGAAAAGGCCATTGCTGAAGGTAAGGATACGACAAACATTGATACAACGGCCGTAATAAATGCAATGAATGCAGAGGCTGCGAACGCTGAAAATAAAGCGGTGTCTAAAGACAACAATGTAGTATGGAAGACTTATATTGATGAAATGACCGCCAGCATAAAAGCAGAGGCGCTCCAGTCAAATAAGGTTAAAAAAGGAAACTATTTTGTTCTGATTGATTATAAAGTTAATCCCGATGGACAAGTTTCTATTACCAGCGTTTCTGTAGATCCTCAAAATTCTTTCTTAGAACAAAATATCAAAGACAGATTAACACTAAATCCTGCGAAATTAAATCCCATTGTCGATGCAACTGGCAGGGCCCGGACAGTAAACAGAAAACAAACCTTGAGCCTGAGTAAGTAAATAACTTAAGGAAGCCAAACTGATCAGGAAAATAATACCTTTATTTTCATGTTATGCTAATAATCAGCAAAACCTTTGTACTCCGTTAGCAATTGATCAATTTTCCTCAGCCACTCTGTCTGTTTATCTTTTATAATACTATGATTGGTTTCCCGGTCATACTCATTCTGCATTGTTTCTTTTTCAGTTGTGATGTTTAAATATATTTTTTTCAGGTCTTCTTTAAAATTATTCTTGTTGAATTTATATTCACGCATTTGCCTATTCAGCTTTCGGGCAAATATCTCTGCAATATCAAAATGCCCCTGTTCATGAGCCAGTATATAATCTGTTTTATGCAATCCCCATGATTTGGTTTTTGAAAAACTACAGGTGATCTTATACCCAAAACCTTTGTTGTTGAAATTGTATTCAATACCCAAATAAGTAGCTGTTGATGCCGCAGCATCCGTATCAGTTCTTGCCTGGCCTTTATAGTCGGCCCATGTTAATTTTTTCCCTTCGTTCCAGCTAATAAGTTCTTCGTCTTTGTCCTGGCCAAAAGAAGGAAAGGATAATGGCAACAACATGAAGAGGAGTAGCTTTTGCATCATGATAGCTAAAACGGGAAGTATGAACAAAAAGTTGCAACACAAAACTAAATATGTTCATAAAAAAACTCCCCTGGCAAATTCCCGGGGAGTATTTTAAGCAATCGCAGAAGGTTTAAACTTTTGGCGCAGCTGCCAGAACTTCTGCTGACACTCCGTCCTTATATTTTTCAAAGTTTTTTATAAACAAGCTGGCAAGAAATTTCGCTTTTTCATCATAAGCGGCTTTGTCTGTCCATGTATTGCGTGGATTCAGGATATCTGCAGGTGTACCGGGGCATTCTTTTGGAACAGCCATTCCAAATATAGGATCGGTTTCAAACTGAACCGAATTCAGTTTTCCTTCCAATGATGCCGTGATCATGGCGCGGGTATATTTCAATTTCATTCGATTGCCAATACCATAAGGACCGCCTGTCCATCCGGTATTGATCATCCATACATTTACTTTGTGTTCC
This sequence comes from Chitinophagaceae bacterium, assembly GCA_036675745.1. Taxonomy (GTDB): domain Bacteria; phylum Bacteroidota; class Bacteroidia; order Chitinophagales; family Chitinophagaceae; genus Terrimonas_B. The sequence goes on from JAKFEJ010000466.1 coordinate 27,018, forward strand.
TGCATCTTTTTACCCAGCAGTGCTGCATATTTTCCGGGATGCAGTGGTAAGAATGGAGCGCCAAAACAAGCACTGAATGTAGACTTGGGTTCAGTAACACCAGCTTCAGTTCCAGCCACCTTTGCGGTGTAACCGGAAATAAACTGATACATGGCTTGTCCCGGCGTCAGTTTTGAAATGGGGGGCAAGACTCCAAATGCATCGCAGGTAAGAAAGAAAATATTTTTGGGCAATCCACCGATAGAAGGTTCCATTGCGTTGCTGATAAAATCCAATGGATAAGAAACTCTCGTATTCTCAGTTATAGAAGCATCGTCGAAATTGATCTTATTGCTACCCGGGAAGAATGTAATGTTTTCTACCAAAGCGCCGGGTCTTATGGCATTAAATATTTCAGGTTCTTTTTCTTTCGTAAGGTTTATTGTTTTAGCATAACAACCACCTTCAAAATTGAAGATATTGTCATCTGTCCATCCGTGTTCGTCATCACCTATCAATTTTCGGTTTGGATCTGCGCTTAATGTTGTTTTACCCGTTCCGCTCAATCCGAAAAATATAGCTGTATCACCATCATCGCCCATATTGGCGCTGCAATGCATACTTAATACATTTTTTTCATGAGGGAGGATGTAGTTAAGTATTGAGAAAATGCCTTTCTTTATTTCACCCGTGTAACCTGTACCGGCAATCAATATCATTTTATGTTTGAAGGAAACAATAGTAGCATTGTGTTGCCTTGTACCGCATTCAGCAGGATCCAATTTTAATTCGGGAGCACAAAAAAGCTGCCACTCGGGAGTAAAAGTTTCCAATTCTTCTTCTGTCGGGCGAAGAAACATATTATAAGCAAACAGGTTATTCGAGGGCTTTTCATTGATCACACGGATATTCATTTTGTACCGTGGATCAGCACAGGCGTAACAATCCCGAACCCATAGTTCCGGAAGGTTTTCAAAATAAGCGATCATTTTTTTATAAACGATGTCAAAATATTTTTGATCGATAGGAAGGTTAAAATCATTCCAGTGGATGGATTCAGCGGTTGTATTATCCTTTACGATGAACTTGTCTTTCGGCGAACGGCCGGTAAATTCCCCGGTACGTATTACCAGGGCGCCTGTATCATTCAGCACACCATCGCCAATTCTTAAAGTGTCTTGTACTAATTCATCGGGCGGTAACTGGTAGTGAATATTTTCAGTGTTTTTAATGCCCAACTTCAACAAATTTTCGGGAATAGTAATAACTGGGATAGACATGCTGCAATCATATTTGATTAGACTGCAAAAATAACATAGAAATTGTCGTAAACACAAACGAATGTTCGTGTTACACATTGAATTGATTTAAAGATAATTGTTTAGAATTTTAAGGATTTTAGATTATTTGTCGATTTTATTTGATAAAATCAAATTTATCCCCGGATTATTTTAATAAAAATGATTTCCAATAGGTTGGCAGATTTTTATAGAGATTGGTTCTAATCAGTCTCTTTATCTTTAGCGCTTAAAGTCATGAAATGAAAAATTTACCTCTTAACCCGGAATTATTTGTTCAGAACAGGGAACGTTTCTCCAAAATGATGAAGAAAAACTCCATCGCCATCATCGTAAGTAATGACGAAGCACCCAGCAATGGCGATGCTATCTACCGGTTCAAGCAAAACAGTGATCTCTATTGGTTAAGTGGTATTACACAGGAAGACAGTATGGTCGTGTTGTTTCCGGATAATCCAGATCCAAAATACAGGGAGGTACTGGCCTTGGTCCGTCCCAATGAATTAAAAGAAAAATGGGATGGGAAAAGATTGAGAGCTAATGAAGCCAGGGAGATGAGTGGTATTCAAACTATTGTATGGTTGGATTCATTGGAAGGTTTGCTACAACCCTGGGTACACCTGGCCGAAACTATTTATTTGGACAGCAATGAAAATGACAGAAAGGCAAGTTTGTTAAAAACAAGGGATTATCGTTTTATTGAAGAAATGAAATCCCGTTATCCATTACACCACTTTGAAAGAGCAGCAAAACTCTTTAAAGATATTCGTGCTATTAAAACAGGGTTGGAAGTGGAAGTGCTTCAACAGGCTATTGATATTACTGACAATACTTTCAGGCGTTTGTTGAAATTTATTAAACCCGGTGTGATGGAATATGAGATAGAAGCTGAGATCGTTCATTCTTTTCTTAGCCAGAGAGCAACCGGTGAGGCTTATGGAAGCATCATTGCCAGCGGCGACAGGGCCAGGACATTGCATTATGTCTCCAATAACCAGGAATGTAAAGATGGTGAGCTGATATTAATGGATTTTGGCGCTGAATACGGTGGCTATTGTGCCGATTTAACAAGAACTATTCCTGTAAATGGAAAATTTACGAGAAGGCAAAAAACAGTTTACAATGCTTGTTTGCATTTGCATGACTATTGTAAAAGTTTATTAAAGCCGGGTATTACTATTGTTGACTATACGGATAAGGTAGGAGAAGAGGCTACCCAACAATTTTTAAAGATCGGCTTGTTGAAAAAGACGGAGGTAAAAAATGAAGATCCGGAAAACAAGGCTTACCGGAAATATTTATATCACGGCATCTCACACCACCTTGGTATAGATGTTCATGATTTAGGAACAAGAACAGAACCTATAAAAGCGGGTATGGTGTTTACGGTAGAGCCGGGTATTTACATTGAAGAAGAACAAATGGGTATTCGTATTGAAAATAATCTTTGGATCACAAAGAATGGTAATAAGGACCTGATGAAGAATATTCCCATAACTGTCGAAGAGATTGAAACATTGATGAAAAGATAGTCGATTGTCGACAGTCCATGGTCCATAGATAACGGCTTATTTTTGATGAAACATTAAATAGTTGAAATGGCTTTTAAGTTTGAAAGTTTAAAAGTTTGGCAAATGTCCCTGGATCTGGCCGATGAGATTGATCTTCTTGCTCAGAAGTTCCCGGCTCATGAATTATATTCTTTGTCAAGTCAAATTAGAAGAGCAGCAAATTCCGTTTCTTTGAATATTGTAGAGGGTTCGACAGGGTTATCTGACACTGAGTTCAAAAGATTCCTTCGAATTTCGAACCGTTCAGCGTTAGAAGTGGTCGGTTGCTTGTTTTTAGCAAAAAGAAGAAGTTATATTGCAGAAGAAAAATTTAATCATTTATATAACCAGATAGAAATCCTGGTAAAAATGATACAGGCATTAATTAACTCTTTAAACGACTAAGCTATGGTCTGTTGACCATTGGCTGTGGACTAATATGAAGCATATCCCGAACCTCTTCACCTTACTCAATCTTGTTTTTGGTTGTATCGCTATTGTGTGTATCCTGCAAACCGGTCAGTCGATCGTTTACATAGACCCCAATGGTTTTACATCCTGGGATCTTCCCGAAAAAATTGCGATAGGATCATTTTTTGTTTTTGCAGCCGCTTTAGTTGATTTCCTGGATGGCTTTGTTGCAAGGCTTTTCAAAGCCAGTTCTGAAATGGGAAAGCAATTGGATTCATTAGCCGATGTGGTGAGCTTTGGTGTAGCTCCTGGCCTGATACTATACCAAATGCTGCGTATCAGTTTTGCAAAAGAAACAGAAGGCTTGGACGTTTCCGTTACTGCATTATTACCGGCATTTCTTATTCCCTGTGCCGGAGCATGGCGGCTGGCTAAATTCAATATTGATACCGCACAGCAATATTCATTTAAAGGTGTGCCGATACCAGCTATAGGTATTGCTATCGCTTCATTACCCCTGATCGTTCATTACCAGCAATTCAATTTGCAGGAAATAGTATTTAATAAATGGATACTGTATGGTATAATACTATTACTCAGTTATCTCATGGTTAGCAATATTCCTTTGCTGAGCCTGAAATTTAAAGACCTGAGTTTGAAAAATAATTTGCCGAAATATATTCTGGCTGCAATAGCTATCATTGCTGCTATTGTTTTAAAATGGGTAGCCATTCCGGTGGTATTCATCGCTTATGTTATTGTATCTTTGGCCTTCAAAAATAAAATCGCATGACGTTCACGGTTCAGATTAAAGTAATGCCGTTAAAAGAATTATTAGATCCGCAGGGAAAAGCTGTATTGGGTGGGCTTGAAAGCCTTGGCCTTGGTGGAGTAGAAGATGTAAGAATAGGTAAGAATATTACACTTCGTATAAATGCTGATTCAGCAGAAAAAGCAAAGCAAATAGCTGAAGAGGCCAGTAAGAAATTGTTAGCAAACCCCGTGATGGAATATTTTGAGATCAGTGAAACCCCCAACCTCTAAAGGGGAGTATTGAATTTTCAGTAAACTAAAAGATACTTTTTTGCTTTGAGCAATACCCAAAAAGAAGCGGGTAATAACAATCTAAGTTCCCCCTTTAGGGGGACAGGGGGCATTCTATACCTTGTTCCCACTCCCATTGGTAATCTCAAAGACATTACTCTTCGTGCAATAGAAGTACTGAAGGAAGTAGATGTAATTCTTGCTGAAGATACCCGTAACACTTCTCATTTGTTGAATCATTACCAGATCACAAAACCACTTTCTCCCTATCATCAGCACAACGAACATAAAATTGTACAACATCTTGTAAGCCAGTTGCTGGAAGGAAAAAAAATGGCGGTCGTAACCGATGCCGGTACACCAGGTATTTCTGACCCCGCTTTTTTATTGGTAAGAGAATGTGTGAAAGCTGGTGTTAAAATAGAATGTTTGCCGGGTGCAACAGCTTTTGTTCCTGCTTTGGTAAACAGTGGTATTCCTGCAAACCGCTTTGTTTTTGAAGGATTTTTGCCTTTGAAAAAAGGAAGACAAACATTGTTGAAACAGTTAGCGGAGGAAGAAAGAACCATGATCTTTTATGAATCACCAATGCGGTTGGTAAAAACCCTGGAAGAATTTGTTGTTTATTTCGGGGCAGAGAGATTATGTTCTGTAAGCCGTGAGCTTACTAAAATGTTTGAGGAAAATAAGAGAGGAACATTAACAGAAATCGCTGCTTATTTTAAAGAAAAAACGGTAAAGGGAGAAATAGTAATAGTTGTAGCGGGAAAAGGTAAATGATAATATAAACCTAAAAATAGCCTGGTATGGTTTTGAAATAACATTGTGCAGCAACTTTGTATTTCAAAACAAAAAGATAGAAAGATGAAAAGAAGATTAATATCACTGACAATTTGTTTAACGTTTATTTCCGGTATCGCTTTTTCACAGATCCGTGAAATTCCCAAAGCGGTTGAAGAAACTTTTGCTAATCAATACAAAGGAGCATCCGATATTGATTTTAAAGATCAGTTGGTAAGAGTGGATGTATATTTTATATTGGATGGTGAAAGCATGATCGCTTCTTACACAAACAAAGGATTGTGGAAGGAAACACAAAAGCAATGGAGTTTTGACAAACTTCCCGAAGATGTAAAAAACGGGTTTGAAAAAAGTAAATATGCAGACCGGGAAGTAGATGATGTTATAGTGTTGTATCTGCCTGGCGGTTTGGAACAGTACCGGCTGAAGGCAAAGAAAAATGACGTAGAAAAAAAGTACCTGTACTTTAATCCGAAAGGCAGGTTACTCAGGGAAACGGTGACTTTATAATTATTTTCAATAAAATGCAAAGAACTTCCTTCTGGGAGTTCTTTGTTTTTTTAATAAGTTACCGGTGATCACAATCAATTTTGATAGGAACACTGTTTTCGGATATTTACTTTTATAATAAAAATAGTAGGCATGATTAGAAAATTCTTTTTTTCTGTTATTGGAATGATGGCAATCCTTGTTTCTTTTTCGCAGCCAAACCGCTGGCAGCAAAAAGTAAAGTATGTAATGGATATTGATATGAATGTGGAGACCAACCAGTTTACCGGTAAGCAAAAACTGGAATATTGGAATAATTCACCAGATACATTGACCAAAGTATTTTATCATCTTTATTTTAATGCTTTTCAGCCGGGCAGCATGATGGATAACCGCAGTCGCAGGCAGGGAACGATACAGGCAGGCAGAGGTGCTGATTGGGATTCGAGAGTTAAAGATCGTATCCAAAATTTGAAACCTGATGAAATAGGCTATCAAAAGATCATTTCATTAAAAATGAATGGGCGTCCTCAAAAGTTTGAAGTATTGGAAACAATACTGGAAGTAAAACTGGACAAGCCGATTTTACCAAAAGCAAAAGTAGTATTTGATATGGCTTTCGAAGCGCAGGTTCCTTTGCAGATACGCAGGAGCGGACGGGATAACCCTACTACAAAAGTCCGTTACTCCATGAGCCAATGGTATCCGAAATTGTGTGAATATGATTATGAAGGCTGGCATCCTACGCCTTATATTGCCCGTGAGTTTTATGGCGTTTGGGGAGATTTTGATGTAAATATTTCCATTGATAAAAATTATATACTGGGAGGTACCGGTTATTTGCAGAATGCCAGTCAAATCGGTTATGGATATGAAGAAGCCGGAACAAAAGTAGTAAGACCAGCAGGTAATAAACTAACCTGGAAGTTTACAGCGCCAAATGTGCATGATTTTATGTGGGCGGCTGATCCTGACTACAGGCATCTTACCAGGAAAGTAAAAAAAGATCTTACACTTCACTTGTTATACAAAACAAGCGTTTCAAATGCGGCAACCTGGGAAAAGATACTGGATGATGCGGAAAGAGCATTGCCTTTTATTGAAAAAACATTCGGGCCATATACCTATAAGCAATACTCTTTTATACATGGTGGTGATGGCGGTATGGAATATCCAATGGCCACTTTATTGGCAAGTCCGGGCGCATGGCTGCATGAATGGATGCATAATTGGTACCAGGGAATAATGGGCACCAATGAATCATTATATGCATGGATGGACGAAGGATTTACCACTTACGCAGATAGCAGGATATCAGCCTTTCTTAAAAATGAGCAGAATGGATTTACTCAATCAGGGAGTTATAAAAGTTATTATTCTTTGGTGAAAAGTGATAAAGAAGAGCCGTTGACAACACATGCCGATCATTTCAATACAAATGGCGCTTATTCTGCCGCGGCCTATTCTAAGGGAGCCGTATTTATGGAGCAGTTAGGTTACATCACCAGCGCAGATACACGGGATAAGATCTTATTAGAATATTATAAACAATGGAAATTTAAACATCCGAACGTTGCGGATTTTATTCGGTTGTCAGAAAAAGTAAGTGGAATAGAATTGGATTGGTATAAAGAGTATTGGGTCAATTCTATAAAAACAATTGATTATGCATTTGACAGTTTATGGGAAGAAAGCGGTAAAACAAAAATAAGGTTGAAGAGAATTGGCCTGATGCCAATGCCTATTGACCTTCAACTCACATTTAAGGATGGCAGTACTGAGATGCATTATGTACCACTTGATCTGATGTATGGAAACAAACCGGCAGAAAATGCTGATTCACGTAAAATATACTCCGCCTGGAAATGGACAAATGAAAAATATGTTATAGAAAGTAACAGGAGACTCGGCGATATTTCCATTGCTGAAATAGATCCTTCTCAGCGAATGGCTGATGTGGAAAGGCAAAACAATAAGATCCAGTTATAAAATTTTCAGATAAATAAAAAACCATCCGCTTCAACGGGTGGTTTTTATTTTGATTAGAGCCCTTTCAAGATCATTGCTTTACAGATAAGGCAGGTTTATGGTCAATGGATGCTTTGATCTCTATCTCGGTATAAAACTACGGGTATTCACTTAGTCTGCATATACCCTTTTTGTGGTATTTTTTGTCTTTTTAACGCCCAAAAAACTTATTGACAGCTTCAATCCGGTTAGTTACATGTAATTTTTCATATATGTGATATACATGCTTCCTGACTGTTTCGGGACTAATAAATAGCTCAGCCGCAATTTCTTTATACATCAGGCCTTTTGAAAGCTGTTCCAGGATCTCTTTTTCCCTGTTCGATAAAACTTCAAGACTTTCAGAACCTTCGTTCCCTGTTGGTTTGTTTTGAAAAGCTGCCACAACTTTGCGGGCTATCTGGCTGCTCATAGGTGCACCGCCCAGGTATAATTCCCTGATGGCTTCCAGCATTTGGGTGGGTGCTGTTTTTTTCAAAATATAACCGCTTGCTCCGGCGGTTAATGCCTGGAATATTTTTTCATTTTCCTCATATACCGTACACATCATGAAATTAGTAGCCGGTACTTTTTGTTTTAATGCTTTTACGCAGTCAATACCCGTTTCTTCACTGCCGAGATTGATGTCCATTAAGACAACATCCGGCTTTAAAAAAGGTATTTGTGAAATGGCTTCCTGGGCTGTACCAATAGTAGCAACACATTCAAATCCATCTGACATGTTGATTATCTCTTCCAATGCATTACGCAAGTCCCTGTTATCATCAACGACACAAACCGAAATTTTCTTCATGAGACAAAGTTGGGTTTTCGGAAAGAATTAAGCAATACCACGAACTGGTAGTTTTAGTGTTAACGGGGCACATACAGGATAAATTTATCCTTAAAAAATTCTTCATCAAACATTTCCTTGATCTCCATCAAGCGGGGACGGGTATTACTTTCCTGTACCTCTACCGCCAGATCTCCGCCTTTCAGGCAAATGAGCCCGGACTGGTGAGTCGTGAGTCGTGAATCGTGAGTAGGAGAGCTATCCGACTTCCGGCCGCTGACCTCTGACTTCTGACTCCCGACTCCTGACTCCCGACTTCTTAGCAATGGTTTGCTCCATTTCCATAAATCCTTCAATGGCGCCACAGCACGGGAAACTACAAAATCAAATTTCCTGTTTTTAATATCTTCAATGCGACTATGCTGTGTAGTCACATTAGTTAAGCCAATATTTTTGGCGACAGCATCTACTACTTTTAATTTTTTTGCAATGCTATCAACCAAATGAAATTTTATTTCAGGAAAAAAAATAGCCAATGGGATGCCGGGAAATCCACCTCCTGTTCCCAGGTCAATTATTTCAGAGCCAGGTTGAAAATCAAAAGCAGCGGCAATACTTAAAGAATGTAATACATGTCTTTCATAAAGGCTGTCAATATCTTTTCGTGAAATAACGTTGATCTTCTCATTCCATTCTTTATATAAATCTTTCAACGCTTCAAACTGTTGAAGCTGATGAGGGGTAAAATCAGAAAAATATTTGAGTATTGTTTTCATAATTGAAAAAGGTTTCTGAACTCCTTCCTGAGCTATGCCGAAGGATAGGAGATGGGGCGTCTTAATTCCAACTCTTATTTGGCTTTCTCCACAATGCCGGTGCAAAGATGATATAATAAAGGAACATCCACAGATCGAGAAAGAAGAACCAGGGCCAAAGATCTTTTTCGTCCATTTTTTTCATGGCTTTGTAAAAAATAAACCCCTGTAATAATAAACGAATGCTAAACAAACCAAGTGCCAATCGCCAGTCATATAAAATAGCAGAAGCGATCAACAATGGGTAAAAAATAAATTGAGTAATGAAATACAGCCCCAACAAAAACTTATGTTTAGGTTTATAATATTTAGCTGTTGTATAATGACGTGATTTTTGTTTTAACCAGCTACTCCATGTTGTTTTAGGAATGGAACGGGTAGTAGCTTCGGGGTCAATAACGACAGCGGTATTTTTTTTAGTTGCTACTTTATTTATAAAAAGATCATCATCACCACTGGGTATATGATTGATTGAGGAAAAACCTTTATTACGAAGAAAAATATCTTTTTTATACGATAGATTTCTGCCGACGCCCATGTAAGGAGCACCAGCCAATGCATAAGAAAGATATTGCAGGGCGGTATGAAAAGTTTCAAAACGAATAAGCTTATTCAGCATCCCTGAAGTTTTATGATAAGCTCCATAGCCTAATACGATTTCCGTATTCTCGCCATAACCATCCTGCATTTTTTGGATCCAATACTCGCTGGAAGGTACGCAATCGGCATCCGTCAATAACAACACTTCGTGTTTGGCTTCACGGATACCAATGGATAAGGGATATTTTTTCCCGGAAATTAATTTAGCCTCATGTGTCAGTTCTACTACATTCAATGTCTTGAATATTCTCTTTAATTCCTGCAAAATATATTTAGAATCATCTACCGAATTATCGTTAACCGCAACCACTTCATAAGTACTTGGATATTGCTGCACTAAAATACCGGGCAGGTTCCGGGCCAGGTTCTCATCTTCATCCCGGCTGCAAATGATCACTGATACCGGGTGTTGTTGAGACTGATTTTTTTGTTTTGGTTTATAAAAAGCAATACGGCTAAAAAACCAGGTGTAATAAAATACCTGTATGGCAGTAGCAGCTGCAAAGGAATAGAAAACGATCTCTCCCCAGTTGATGGTTGGCATAGCGGCGAAGATAAAACGATAAAGGCACAAGAAGAAAACAAGGTGCAAGGCACAAGAAAGAACAAGGTGCAAGGCACAAGAAAGAACAAGGTGCAAGGCACAAGAAAGAACAAGATACAATCCTTAAAATTTGAAAAGATCTTTCGTTCTTGTTCCTTGCACCTTGTGCCTTGTATCTTGTACCTTGCACCTTTTTATGGCAGCATTGCAATTCCAGTTGGAGAAAACAGACCCAGGTTCAAAGGCAAGAACAGGAAAGATCAAAACAGATCATGGCGAAATATTAACGCCCATTTTTATGCCGGTGGGAACGGTAGGCAGTGTAAAAGCGGTTACCCAACAGCAGTTGGTGAATGATGTAAAAGCACAAATCATCCTGGGAAATACGTATCATTTATATTTAAGACCGGGTCTTGAAGTGCTGGAAAAAGCAGGCGGCTTGCATAAGTTTAACGGTTGGCAAAAGCCAATACTAACGGATAGCGGGGGGTACCAGGTTTTTTCATTAGCCGGTACCCGGATAATAAAAGAAGAGGGAGTTACTTTTCAATCACATATTGACGGATCAAGGCATCTTTTTAGCCCTGAATATGTAATGGATATACAGCGCATTATCGGTGGCGATATTATCATGGCCTTCGACGAATGTCCTCCCGGTGGCAGCGATTATGCTTATGCAAGAACTTCTATGGACCTTACCCATCGCTGGCTGGATCGTTGCTGGAACCGGTTTCATAACACAGAAGATAAATATGGATATACCCAAAACCTGTTTCCGATTGTGCAGGGTGGTACTTTCAAAGAGCTTCGTAAAAGCTCCTGTGAGTTTGCCTCATCAAAAAATGCAACAGGTAATGCTATTGGCGGACTAAGTGTAGGAGAGCCCGAACCGGTGATGTATGAGATCTGCGATTGGTGCTGCGACCATTTACCAAAAGACAGGCCCCGTTACCTGATGGGTGTCGGCACTCCATGGAACATGCTCGAATGTATCAGTATGGGTATTGATATGTTTGACTGTGTAATGCCTACCCGTAATGGCCGGAATGCGATGTTATTTACTACGAAAGGTATCCTCAATATTGACAATAAAAAATGGGAGTTTGACTTTTCACCGATTGATGATGGATTGGATTGTGAAGTAAGTAACTACTACAGCAAGGCCTATCTGCGCCACCTCATGAAAGCAAAAGAATTCTTGGGGTTAACGATCGCCAGCGTTCATAATCTTGCTTTTTACCTGTGGTTGATGAAAGAAGCAAGAACGCATATTGAAAAAGGGGATTTCGCCAGTTGGAAGACAGAAATGGTAGAAGTGCTTAAAACAAAGTTATAATTTATACAGGCCATTTTTAATAGCAAACATCACCAGCCCCACACGGGTTTGCAAATTCAATTTTTTTAACAGGTCGTCCCTGTAGCCTTCAACAGTACGGGGGCTTACCTGCATTTCAGCAGCTATATCTTTATATGTCATTTCGCTGCAGGCATATTGCAAAAAGGAAAGTTCTTTTTCTGTTAATAAAGCGATGACCGACATTTCTTTTCCCTTACTTCCTTCATGCGTTACATAATTCAGCATTTTATTACTCACCAGTTCATTCATAAAAAATCCTGTATCACGAATATTATCCAATGCCTGTTTAAAAACCGTCGGTTTACTATCTTTCAGGATATAACCCCTGGCCCCTGCTTTCAGCATGCTGATGACAACTTCATCATTATCCATCATACTCAATATCAGAATTTTTATAGAGGGAGCGTTTTGTTTTATCCAGGCTGCCGTTTCAAAACCATTCATTTCCGGCATAGTAATATCCAATAAAATAATATCGGGAACGGGATTTTTTTTTAATTGCTTAATAAACTCTTTTCCATTATCCGCCTGGAACAAAACGGCATAGCCTTCAAACGATTCTATCAGCGAAGCAAGCCCATTACGAAGTAAGGCATGGTCATCAACAAGCGCAATACGGGTAGCCTTCTTATTCATTATTATCTGTCTTTATGGAAACGGTAACAATAGTGCCTTTCCCTTGTTCACTTTTGATAGACAAATCTCCATTGATCATTTTGGAACGGTTCCTTAAATTTTGCAGACCAACACCTCCTGAATTTCTGCCGGCGTCAAATCCTTTACCATTGTCTTTGATCTTTATTACTAATTTGCCATTTTCCTTTTTTGCATCCAAATGTATTGTATTAGCTCCTGCATGCCGGATGATATTATTGATCACTTCCTGTATCATCCGGAAAAGAATGATCGGCTTGTCATTTCCAAGGGCGGGCAGGTTTTCGTCCTGCTCAATAAAGGTTTTGTATTTCCCTGTTTTTTGTAAATCCGCAAGCAATTTAGTAACAGGCATCATCCAGCCATTATTCCTGATAAGGTCGGCATCAAGAGAATGACTCAGGTTGCGCAGGTCTGTAATTGCCTTCCCCATCAAATCGTCCATCAACTCCAATTTTTCCAGATCACCGGGAGCTTTCAGCGTATTCAGGTTGATGCGTACCAGGCTTAATACCTGCCCGATATTATCATGGATCTCGCGACTTATATGATTAAATGTGTGCTCCTGGATCTCCAGTTGTGATTTCAGCAGTGTTTGTTCAAACTCTATGTTCATCCGTTCTTTTTCCAACAGTAATTTATTTTTTCTTTTCAGGTATATCCTGAAAAGAAAGAGGACAGAAATTACAAGCAACAAGACAAAAAGACTGGCTGCTGTAACGGAGATGATTAAGTCTATTCTTTCTTTTTGCATAAATAAAATGCCCTGATAAAACAGCTGTACATGAAAATACTCATTAACTGCGGTATCAGCTTGTATAATTTCATTCCAAAAATAGTAGCCTGGTAGGTCAATAAATATTTATGCAAAGCAAAAGAAATATTCACAACGGGATAAAAAGCAATAACGCCAATAGTGATCCAGATCACGGGCAGCCATTTTTTTTCTTCTTTGTGGTTATCAAGTTTAAAGTAATTAAATAAGAATAATATCCCGAACAATGTGGTCAGAAAGCCGCCTGCTAAAGAAATATAATTGTTATAGATATAAACAGGCTGGATGAAACAATACGTAAACAACGTTGCCGCCAGGAAGATAATGGTCAATATCCGGATCAGGGTACGAACCGGGGTATTAAAAGGGATGCTGGAATAAAATAATGAAAAAAACAATGTACTTAAGGGAGTATAAATATTATAGACAATACCCGTTGAACGGATAGGGGGGGTCAGGTTGTAAAAAAACAAGGTTATTTCCTGGGTAAATACCAAAAAAAGAAAGGGAACAAAAAAAGAAAGTTGCCTGCTCTTAAGCGATTTGCGATATAATAATGCCACTACTGCGCTGGCAAGCAGGCAACTTAAATAAACGATATGAAGTAACATGGGCATCAGGGTTCTAAGCTGCCTTGATTGTAAGGGTCAATGGGTGGCGGAGGAGGAGGGCCATCTTTACCCTCAGAAATAACTGGCTGAGTAGCTGGCTGGCCGTCTTTATAAGGCCAAAGTATTACTGTTGTCCGGCCGGCATTGGGATCGTCTTTGGGATACTTGCCAAAGCATATTTTTAGCTCATCTGCAAATGGCATTTTTTCAGTTAGCCAATCCATTAATTCTTTTCCTGTAAAAGAAACCTTCAAGGTCTTTTTAGACAGATCTTCTGTTCCGGGTTCCGTGGACCGGATATAATCTTCGATCATTGTATTAGCTGTGCTAACAGGGATAGGTCCTTGCATAAATTAAAGATTTGGTGATTTGTAGCGGGAAGTTAGGGTACCGGCTTCTATTTACCATGTGCTAAGAAAAAATTGGGTTAAAAAACGGGGGTGGGGCACCGTTAAAAAACGGGGGTAAAATTGCGTTTATAAACGCTTGTCTGGCGAACAGGAGTTTACAACCTTTGTATTGAGGGTCCAGAATCTACCATTGACCATTAAACCTTACTCCCCAAAGGACCTATCCGGACACATATACCTGCCGCCTGTTTATCTTAAACAGCGGCAGGGTTTTTTAAGACGATAACCGGGCGTCTTTATAAACATTACCACCAGCCTTTTTTATACTGCAGAGATTGTATTCAGGAGCCGTCTCAGAAAATGGTTTTGATAAATTAGTGCCGGATATATAAATTTTAATAGATCAGATAAAATACTTTTGTTGAAACTATTATCTTCGTTATCCCGTACTTCGTTACTGTTAAGTTAAGCCCTGCATTGGTAACTCCGCACCTAAGGTTTAAGAAGTTTAAAGTAATTGTCAAATTGATAACCGGGCAACTGTCAATAGTCCGGCTACTACCCGGTATTAGTTATTAATTTTCTTAAATGCCAAAACTTAACAATCATGGAAAAAAAACTTGCATTGTGTATCGGGATCAATGATTATCCGGGTACAGGTAGCGACCTTTCAGGCTGCATTAATGATGCGAATGATTGGTCCAAAATTCTTACTCAAAATGGATTTACCGTCAAAAAATTGCTCGACAAAGAAGCTACAAGAAAAAACATCCTGGATGCATTGAAAGCATTAATTAACCAGGCAGTAAAAGGGGATTCTGTTATTTTACAATATTCCGGGCACGGTACTTACATTCCAGATAAAGACAGCGATGAATCAGACGGCACTGATGAATGTTTATGCCCTTATGATCTGTACACAAAAGGTCCGATAACCGATGATGAATTAAATGATCTTTTTACATCAAAAAAAAATGGGGTAAAGCTGGTTTTATTTTCAGATTCCTGCCATTCAGGAACCGTTACCCGTTTTGCGGAGATCACTACTCCGCCCACTACATCAGGAAAAAATGCACCGGTACGAAAAGTAAAATTTCTTCCTCCCGCTAATTTTCTTTCTAAAAGAGACCTGGGTAAATTAGGAACCACCCGGATGTTTCGCAGATCTTCACCACCAGGAAGGTATGGGAGTTTATTGATGTCCGGCTGCCAGGATGTAGAATATAGCTATGATGCCTGGTTTCAAAACCGGCCTAATGGTGCTTTTACTTTTGTAGCGCTGGAAACACTCAAACATTTAAAACCAACCGCTACTTACCAGGATTGGTACAAAGCTATCCGGAAAGTATTGCCATCACAGCAATATCCTCAATCCCCCAACTTGTATGGATCCAGGGCAATGAAGAGATGGAAGATTTTTTCGTAAGAACACGGAGAAATCAAAAATTATTTTTTATGATCCCTGGCAGGTAAGAATGGAATTATTTTACTATTCATTATAAAATTAATTTTTATGAACGCACTGATTTTTCTTCGAAGGCTTTCGGGCCTGTTTCTGTTAACCTGGTCATTGCTGGCATGCAGGGTAACCTGGGTTCCTGAATACAATGCACAATTAGAGGAACAAATAGCTAAAGCTGCAAAAGCTACCGATAAGCTTTATATTGATATGCTTGATGTCCCTTTAGCCAACAGGGCTTATGAAACTTTCAAGGACAGGTACAATGAAATCGAGTCGGAAATAAATTCCATAAAACTCAAGAATGAAGCAAGGCCCAAAAATGCCGACTTCCTTGTTATTAATAAAAACCTCAAGGCGGCTTTTGACGAAGCCAAAAAATATCACAAAGACAATTCAACACTGTCAAACGGTGAAGCTATGGCTTACCAGTCCACTTTAGCTGGTTTTTGGAGACCTATTTATTTAGCGGAAATAGCATTAAAACCAGCCAAACGGTAGATCAATACTTATCTTTTTTAAAAATTAAAACCTCCATTATGGCATTCGAAATAAATGAAGTAGTTGCACAAATGTTAGGAGCGGTGAAAACTTCTGTAAAAGATGATTGGAAGCTTGTTAAAGAAACCGCCAGTACCTTTTTACAATCAAGAAAGGACAGGCTTGAATTACTGGCCAGTTTGCGATTGAATAACGAGATAAGCCAAAAATTTTTTCTTAAAAGACTGGAAGATGAAAAAAAAATATTTGAATCTGAATTGCATGCTGTTGCCATTATTACAAAAGCTATGGCCCAACGGGCAGCTAATGCGGCGCTGGATGTGCTTGGCAACGCCGTATCAAAATTAATACCCTTGTAATGACCAGGTAGAATATAATTAATAATTTGAACCGGGATTACCCGGGCAAATATGGTTTAGCCTTCCAGCAATTTTATACCTGTTTGTGTAAATTCAATCTTCCGCTGCTTATACAAAGCACCCGTGGTCATTTTAAATGTTTTTTTACTCATCCCGAAAAAAGAATAAATTTCTTCAGGAGATGATTTATCATGGTAAGGCAGGTAGCCATCATTTTCTTTTAATAAACGAACTACTTTTTCACTTTCATCTTCCACCCGGTTATAACCAGGCTTGCCGGCAACAACATCTATTTTATTTTCCGGTAATATGGTTTTGATAAAACCGGTAAAGCGATCGCCAATTTCAATATCCCTGTACACTTCATTATAATGCAGCAATCCGGTATGTGTATTATTAATAACAACTACATAGCCCAGGTCGGTACGGCGATAAACAAGCAGGTCCACTATATCTTTTTCCTTTACGGTCAATATTTCATTAGACAAGAACTGATCAATTCTTTCCGTAGCAGCCAGGCGACCGGTCTGCTCATCCAGGTATATTTTTACCAGGTATTCTCCCATGGGTCGCATAAAACTTATTTGCTGCGATTTGGGCACAAACAAATCCTTCATCAATCCCCAATCTAAAAAAGCCCCATGCCCTGTAATGCTTACTACCTTTAATTTAACAATATCACCTAATACGCCATTTGGCTGCAGCGTTGTGGCAATTATGCGATCCTCCCCATCATGGTATAGAAAAACTTTTAATTCGTCGCCGGTTTTAGTGCCAGGAGGCACAAAACGTTTGGGCAATAAAATTCCCTCCTTTCCGTCATCAAGAAATACACCCATAGGTTTTTGCTTGATCACTTTCAGCACATTGTACTCGCCTATTTTTATCATGTAAAAAGTATTAAACAGGTAGGTTGCAAAGGTAACAGAATAGACGTGAGCAGCTATATAAGGTTTGCGGGGTTGTTGTTTCATCCGGCAAATTTTATTGGGTTGGTTTTTCAATCTTTCACATTTCATTCCCCAATAATTCTTTTCCTTTGCATGTTTAGCAAAAGGAATCATTACGTACAGACATTTATAAACTTAAAATTTTACTTCCCTTTCAGGGGATTGGGGCATGGGAAAAATAGACTGGTACATACTGAAAAACTTCCTCGTCACTTTTGTATTCTGCATGTTGCTGTTTATGGTAGTAGCCGTAGCCGTTGATACCAGTGAAAAAGCCGATGACTTTGTAAAAACGGGACTTAGTACTTACGAGATCATTAAGCAATATTACTTCGGTTTCGTGCCTTTTATCTGGGGTCTTCTTTTTCCTTTATTTGTTTTCATTTCCGTTATTTTTTTTACAAGCCGTATGGCCTCCCGTTCGGAGATCATTGCTATATTGGCCAGTGGTACCAGTTACAACAGGATGCTGCGGCCCTACCTGGTAGGAGGGCTGTTCCTCGGGCTTGTGTTATGGTTTGGTAACCGCTATCTTATTCCAAGGGCGAATGGGATCCGCAGTACTTTTCAGACCAATTATTTTGATAAAAATGATCCAAGCAAAAATATCCAGTTGAGTACCTGCCGTAATTGCTTTTATCGTCGTATAGATTCTATTACTTACCTGGGCATTAAAAACTATGATACAGCTTCCAAATCCGGGACTTCCTTTTTCCTGGATAGGGTAAGAAATGATAAAGTGGTCTATAATCTCCGGGCTGGCTCTATTCAATGGGATATCAGTAAAAAAAAATGGAGATTGCTGAATGTGCTGGAGCGAAGAGTAGACAGCATGAGTGAAACAAGTAATAAGTTTGATACTTTAATATTAAATATAAGCCTGAAGCCGGAAGAATTGCGAAGAGACGAATATTTAAAAGATAGATTAACAACTCCGGAGTTAGCTGCTTTTATTGCGCAGGAAGAAACAAGGGGAACGGAAGGGTTGAGTGCTTTAAAAGTGGAACGCTACCGGCGTACTGCTACGCCGTTTGCGGTATTATTGCTTACGATCATTGGAGTGGTATTGGCCAGCCGCAAAACCCGTGGTGGAAGTGGAAAGCATCTCGCTATAGGCATTATTACAGCAGCACTTTTTATTATGTCCGACCGGTTTTCTACTGTCTTTGCCACTAAAAGCAATTTTCCTCCGCTGCTGGCAGCCTGGGTACCCAATATTATTTTTTCTGTTGTGGCATTCCTGATGTACAAGAGAGCGCCTAAATAGATACCGGATGCTTGCTGATGGGTTCTGGATGTTTGATGCGCCACAGTTTGAAACTTACTATTATAAGTATCCAGTATCTAATATCCTGCATCCAGTATCTAATTTCCCGCATCTTCGTTACCTTTAGTCCTTACCAATGTATTAAGAATTATTAAATAAGTTTTCATGGGAATATTAAAAGAAAGGTTTAAAGCAAAAGCCGATCAACTGGGAGGAGAGATCAAAGATTTACTGAAGGAACACGGAAATAAAGTGATTGGTGAAGTACAGTTGTCACAGGTATACCAGGGTATGCGTGGCATGACAGGGCTGGTGTCAGAAACCTCTTTACTCGATGCGCAGGAAGGTATCCGCTTCAGGGGATATACCATCCCTGAATTACGGGAAAAATTGCCGAGAGTTCCCGGAGGTTCAGAGCCTTTACCAGAAGGACTTTTTTATTTAATGCTTATTGGGGAACTGCCGACCGAAGAAGATGTGCACCATGTCACTTCTGTTTTGCAGCGACGTAGCCATGTGCCAAATCATGTGTTTGCTACTATTGAAGCATTGCCGGTAACTGCACATCCGATGACGCAGTTTGTGGTAGGTGTGATGGCCTTACAGACAGAAAGCCAATTTTCAAAAAAATATGCGGCGGGGCTTAATAAAAAAGATTATTGGGAAGCCGTCTTTGATGATTCAATGGACCTGATAGCCAGGCTGCCCAGGGTGGCTGCTTATATTTACCGCCGCAAGTATAAAAAGGGAGATCATATACAGCCAAACGGTTTGCTGGATTGGGCTGGAAATTTTGCTCATATGCTGGGATATGAGAACACGACATTTATGGCATTGATGCGCTTGTATATGACCATTCATGCCGATCATGAAGGCGGAAACGTATCTGCTCACACCACTCACCTGGTAGGCTCTGCCCTAAGTGATCCGTATTTGAGTTTTGCTGCCGGTATGAATGGATTAGCCGGTCCTTTGCATGGATTAGCCAACCAGGAAGTAATCAAATGGATATTTGAAATGCAGGCGGAACTGAAAACCGAAGAACCAACCAAAGAACAGATAGCTGAATACGTGAAGAAAACATTGGGTGAAGGAAAGGTGGTGCCGGGATATGGACATGCTGTTTTGCGCAAAACCGATCCGCGATTCATAGCCCAGATGGAATTCGGGAAAAAACATATGCCCGATGATAAATTGGTGAATACCGTTTGGAATATTTATGAAGTAGTGCCATCTATTTTGCAATCAATGGGCAAAATAAAAAACCCATGGCCGAATGTAGATGCGCATAGCGGTTCATTACTGGTACATTTTGGAATGAAGGAGTATGAATATTATACTGTATTATTTGGTGTAAGCCGTGCTTTAGGTGTATTAGCAAGCCTTTGCTGGGACAGGGCTTTGGGTTTTCCTTTAGAAAGGCCCAAGTCGGTTACAACTGATCTTGTAAAAAAATGGCTGAAAGGAGAAGATAATATTTGGGGAGATTAAACCCCATTCTATTTTATAAAGATAAAGCCTTTGTAAAAACTGCAGGGGCTTTATCTTTTTAACCTTAATGCTTGTATATCAATTTAAACAATCAGTAGTAGCAGTGATTTTAAGCTTAACGGGTGAAAATGTATAATTTTTTATTCTGGTACGGTTTTTTATGTTCTTACAGAACAATATTTTATTCCTTAACTCTTAAAATTAATAACCATGGACACAAAAAGTAAAGTTATACTTGGCATCCTGGGTGCAGCAGCAGCAGGTGTAGTAATTGGTATGTTAGTGGCGCCAGACAAAGGAGATGAAACCCGTAAACGCCTCCGGAAAACTGCAGGTGAATGGGCCGATAACCTGGGCCATTTATGGGAAAGGGGTAAACATGCGGCAGAAGAAGGAGTACAGGAAGCAAAAGACAAAGCCCGTTACGCCAAATCCGCGGCGGAAGAAAAAGTAAATAAAATGAAAGAAAGCTTTAGTTAGTATTTGGCAAATTACCTGAGCAGGATTTTACGATCCTGCTCAGGTTTTTTTCATAGCATATAAGTACTACCAATGGAGGAACTCAAAGAAAAAACGATTGACCTCGCTGATCATGTTGAAGACCTGGCCGATACTTTTTACAAGCTAACGGTTCTGAATGTTACGCAGAAAGCCACGAATATTGTTTCCGGTGCTGTAGTAATGATTGTGCTGTGTTTACTGGGTTTCTTTGTTTTAATATTTGCAGGATGTGCCCTGGCCTGGTGGTTGGGAAATATTATTAATAGCAGGATTGGCGGGTTTTTATTAGCAGCGGCATTCTTTCTGATCTTAATGGTGGCCGTTAGCGTTTTGAAAAAGAAAACAATATTTCCACTGATCAGGGATCTTATTATACGCAGGGTATATGACTAAGCCAATTCGTACATACGACGATCTCCTGGAAGAAAAAGCAAGGTTGAAATTGTTGCTTAGCGCCCAAAAGGAATTAGTACGCCAGGATATCAATGAATTGAAACAGGAATTGGCTCCGGTTAAATCCGCTATTTCCATGGTAGGAAAATTTGCTACAAAAGATAACAGGAGCTGGCTACTTACCACTGCCGCCGATACAATTATAGATCTCGTTGTTAAAAAAATGGTTCTTTCAAAAGCGGGTTTTATCACTAAACTGGCAGTACCGTTTCTTATGAAAAATTTTTCTTCGCATGTAATAACTGATAATAAGGATAAGATCATCAGCAAGCTATCTTCCTGGTTTGGTAAGAAAAATGCAAACGGTAAAGAGCATGTGTCCACAGAAGAAAAGGAACATTTTACTGACGAGGAAGAAGATTGATTTTCACTTTAGTTTAATAATTCAAATCCCTTATTTTTGCTGCCCGGAAGGGTTTTTGTAAAACAAGATAAGGGGGTTTAGCTCAGCTGGCTAGAGCGTTTGCATGGCATGCAAAAGGTCACCGGTTCGACTCCGGTAATCTCCAC
>JAKFEJ010000021.1:0-10044 GCA_036675745.1 Chitinophagaceae bacterium
CCGCCAAAGGTTAATGATTCATAAGCCCATGCTGCACCCATCATAATACCGACACCTAAAACAGCCAAAGAAAAAAGCGACCAGGGTAATGCAGGTCTTAATACTTCTCCGAATTTTTTCGTCCATAACCCTGCAATAACAAAAGCAAAAGGTACAAGCGTGGAAGCAAACCCCAGGAACAATACAGGCGGATGAATGACCATCCAATAGTTTTGCAAAAGCGGGTTAAGGTCGTTACCATCTTTGATAGATGACAAATAATCAGGCCGCAATGCCTGGTTTACATCCATATTCAAATGTAAAGCAGGGGCATTATCCAGCACACCGGAATCTCTTAATAAAATAAATGGATTAGAACCCAGTTTTTCACCAAAGAAATAAATGCCAACGATCATGGTAGCCAACAAAAACTGGGCAAAGCTGACCACCGTCATTACAGGAGCTTCCCATTGTTTGCTTGTTTTTATCAAAACCAATCCGAGCACACAATGCCATATGCTCCATAATAAAAAACTTCCTTCCTGGCCTTCCCACATGGAAGCAAGCAAATATTTTGGTTCTAATGAACGACTGCTATGTTGCCAGGCATATTTGTATTCAAAAAGGTGGCTTGAGTTGATATAATATAATAAACCAATCACAGAAGCAACGGAAATCGCCTCTATAATAAACGCATAGCGGGCCAATCTTTTCCAGTAACCGGTGTCAATGCTTTGTTTTGAAACGGTGGATTTAAAGTAAGCGAATGTTGCCACCAACGATGCCACCAATGAAAGCACAATAAAAAAATGTCCTAACTGACCGGGAAGAAGATGCTCACCTATGTAATCCATTGCGGAATTTCAATTTAGTTTTAAAAGAGGGAACAATTGTTTAGAACAATAACAGGAAAATGTTCAATTCTCAATGTTCAATTTTCAATGAAGAAGAGATCAAAATCATTTTAGGTATCTTAATTAGCACATTAGTATTTCGCTTCTGCTTGTATATTTTTTTCAGCGGTTTTCATATCATCCTTATACTTGGACGGGCATTTCGTTTGTATGCTTTTGCAATCGAAATAATCGCCCATGTATTTCCCTTTTAGCACCAGTCTTTCACTGACTTCAAAATTTTCGGGCTTGGGGTTGTGATAGATAACTTTTACAGATTTGCCCAGGGTATCAACAGCGGTAAAGGCAAGATAATTCGGATCTTTCAACGCATCGTATTCAACAGGCTGCGATTTATCAAGCCGGGCCATCAGGTGAACGAATTTACCCGGTTTGGAAATAGCGGTATCTACCGTATCATAGGTAGTGGCAGTTTGTAAAAAACTAATCAGTACTGCGATGGCGGCAGCTACTAATACAAGCAAAATAATGTGGATCTTTTTCATGGTTTATACCGGCAATTCAGATTTTCAATTGCGGGGCAAAATTACGTCAAAAAACTGTCATACCCGCTGGTTCGTTGGTATTAACGAAGCAATGGATGGTTTGTTCATCGAAATCAAAATATTTTTAACGGTGATCTTTCGTTGCCCCAAAACAGTTGCAGTTCTGTTGCATTCCACGGTCAGTAACCTTTGCCCTTATCTTTGCCGGGTATTAATAGTTAATGCCATATGAAGTTTGAATTTTCAGAAGAACAGTTAATGATACAGAAAGCTGCCCGGGATTTTGCAAAAAACGAATGTTTGCCCGGTGTCATTGAACGAGACGAAAAACAGCAGTTCCCCCGTGAACAGGTTATGAAATTAGCCGACCTGGGTTTCCTGGGCATGATGGTTGACCCAAAATACGGCGGCGCCGGAATGGATACGGTCAGCTATGTGCTGGCGATGGAAGAGATAAGTAAAATTGATGCAAGTGTAAGTGTAGTCATGAGTGTGAATAACAGTCTTGTTTGTTATGGTCTGCAGGCATATGGGACGGAAGAGCAAAAACAGAAATATTTAACCCCGCTTGCGCAGGGGAAAAAAGATGGCGAATTATATATCGGCGCTTTTATGCTCAGTGAGCCAGAAGCAGGAAGTGATGCCACATCGCAGCGAACAACAGCGGAAGACAGGGGCAATCACTATTTATTAAATGGCACCAAGAACTGGATCACTAATGGCGGTACCGCTTCTGTTTACCTGGTGATGGCGCAAACTGATCCGGCAAAAGGTTCAAGAGGCATCAATACATTAATAGTAGAAAAGAACTGGCCCGGCGTAACGGTGGCGGCCAAAGAAAATAAATTAGGCATCCGTGGCAGCGATACACATACTGTAATGTTTACCGATGTAAAAGTGCCGAAAGAAAACAGGGTAGGAGCAGATGGTTTTGGATTTACATTCGCCATGAAAACTTTAGCTGGTGGAAGGATCGGTATTGCTTCGCAGGCACTGGGAATAGCAAGCGGGGCTTTTGAACTGGCCAGGGATTATTCTAAAATCAGGAAAGCTTTTGGCACAGAAATAATGAATCACCAGATCATTGCTTTCAAACTGGCTGATATGGCTACTAAAATAGAAGCGGCAAGATTGCTTTGTTTAAAAGCGGCATGGGAAAAAGATAATGATATTGACTATACACTGAGCAGTTCTATGGCGAAAGTATATTCTTCTGAAACGGCTATGTGGGCGGCTGTAGAAGCGGTGCAGATCCACGGTGGTTATGGTTTTGTAAAAGAATATCATGTCGAAAGGTTGATGCGGGATGCTAAGATCACGCAGATATACGAAGGAACAAGTGAAGTGCAGCGGATTGTGATCAGCCGGAGTATTTTGAAAGGATAATGTGAAAATATGCGAATGTGAAAATGTGCAAATGAAGTAATTCGAATGCACATTTTTATTTGTCGTGGTTTAAGTTTGTAAATTAATATGCCGGTAAATAAAGAAAAATACAAAGAGATAGTCAGTGAGCTGGAGACGCAAGGCGTAACGCTGGTTGCAGTTTCCAAAACAAAACCGGTTGAGGATATAAAAGAGCTATATGATCTTGGTCATCGTGACTTTGGTGAAAACTATGTACAGGAACTGGTTGATAAAGAAGCTCAGTTACCAAAAGATATCCGCTGGCATTTCATCGGTCATTTGCAAAGCAATAAAGTAAAATATATAGCCCCGTTTGTACAATTAATTCACGGCGTTGATAGTTTGAAATTGCTTAGTGAAATAAATAAGCAGGCGGCAAAACATAATCGTATCATTGACTGCCTGCTGCAGGTTTATATCGCTAAAGAAGAAACAAAGTTTGGATTGAACGAAACCGAACTTGATGAACTTATCAACTTATCAACTAATCAACCTTTCAACGCTGTGCGAATCGGCGGACTGATGGGCATGGCCTCCTTTACAAACGATATGAATAAAGTAAGAAAGGAGTTTCAATACCTGAAAACCATTTTTGACAAACACGCATCACTGTCAACTGACAACTATCAACTGTCAACTCTCTCCATGGGCATGAGCAGCGATTACCGGATCGCTATTGAAGAAGGTAGTACGATGGTAAGGATTGGCAGTTTATTGTTTGGAGATCGTAATTCTTAAGGCTGACCAGCAACTAAAATCCTTTCTTATCCTTACCCGGTGGCGGCATAGTTTCTTCCAGCCATTTATAAAACTCATGTTGCCATACCAATGCGTTTTGTGCACTCAATACCCAGTGATTTTCTTCCGGCAGGTATAATAGTTTGCTTTTTATTCCTCTTAATTGTGCGGCCTGGAAAGCCTGCAATCCTTGTTCGACAGGTACACGGTAATCTTTGCCGCCTTGTATCACCATGATCGGTGTATTCCATTTATCAACGTAGTTGATCGGGTTAAACTGGTTGTACGACTTTTGCGCTGCCGCATTTTTTTTATCCCAGTATGGGCCACCCCAGTCATAGTTTACAAACCACATTTCTTCGGTGGTACCGTACATGCTGCGCATATCGAAGATCCCATCATGTGCAATGAAAGATTTGAAACGGTTGTTATGAATGCCTGCTAACATAAAGGCAGAATATCCGCCATAGCTGGCGCCTACACAACCCAAACGGTTTTTGTCAACATATTTTTCTTTACTCACCGCATCTATGGCTGATAAATAATCTTTCATTACCTGCCCACCGTGATCTTTACTTATTTGTTCATTCCATTTGGTGCCATGCCCCGGCATTCCCCTGCGGTTTGGAGCCACGACTATATATCCCTGCGAGGCCATCAATTGAAAATTCCAGCGGAATGAATATGACTGTGTTAATGGTACCTGGGGCCCGCCCTGGCAATAAAGCAATGTTGGATATTTTTTTGTTGGGTCAAAATCCGGCGGATAGATCACCCATACCAGCATTTTCTTTCCATCGGTGGTAGTTACCCATTTTCTTTCCGTCTTGCACATGCCAATTGAATTGTAGGTATCATCATTCACATGTGTCAATTGATTCATATTACCGCCGGCAATATCAACAGAATATAATTCCGCAGCATGGTTCATATCGGTGCGGGAAACGATCAATTTATTACCTGTTTGTCCAACAATACCAGTAATATCAAAATCGCCTTTTGTGAGTTGCTTCACTACAGGTAGTTTCATAGTTGCTCCCGGGTAATCTACTTCAAACAATTGCATTGTTCCATTTACAGAAGCCAGGAAAAATATATTTTTTCCATCATCACTCCATCTGAAACCTTCTACATGAATGTCATCCCGGTGGCCCGTAAGGTTTACAACGCTATTACCCATACCGGTGAAAGCAACAAGATCCTGTTTGTCGGATTCATAACCGTCTCTTCTCATACTCATCCATGCCAGCGTTCCATGCTTGCTGTAAGAAGGATTGAGATCATAACCCATTCTTCCTTCTGTCAGATTTTTAGTGGTGCCGGATACCAGGTCATGTTGATACAGGTCTGTATTGGTACTAACAGCATAATCTTTTCCATATTTTTTCTTCGTGACATAAACCACAGCTTTAC
This sequence comes from Chitinophagaceae bacterium, assembly GCA_036675745.1. Lineage (GTDB taxonomy): Bacteria > Bacteroidota > Bacteroidia > Chitinophagales > Chitinophagaceae > Terrimonas_B. Next base: position 4,937 of record JAKFEJ010000021.1, read on the forward strand.
CATCAGGTCTCCATATATAGTCTTCATCACCGCCAAATGGTTTCTGCGGGCAATCATAAGGCTCATCCGGCATTATATCTTTTTCTTCCGCTGTTTTGCCAACCGGTGTTACAAATACATGATCAAAACTTCCATCTTCCCAGGTATCCCAATGCCTGTTATTAAGATTGTCAAAAATGTATGCATTCGATTTTGTTAGTTCCGGGTAATAATCTTGCCCGCTGATCTTTTTAATTTTTACTTCCTTATTGTTAAGCATGTACTTGCCATCGGGAGAAATATTTTTATTAGCCAGCAAACTATCCGGCTTGTTTATTTCTGCAGGAGTGCCGCCATTGATGGGAATTATATAAGATTTCCGGTTGCCCTTATTCGTTTCCCAGTCAGGAGTATTCACAGAATACACTATATGCTTTCCGTCTTTTGAAATACCCGTTCCTGTAACTCTTCCAAGTTTCCAAAGAAGTTCCGGGGTCATTTTGTTTTGCGAAAAAACAAATAAAGGAGCCAGGAATAGCAAAGCCGTCACAATTTTTTTATACATAATAAACAATTTGTATCCGGCTAATTTACTACTATTAAGCTTTCGGTGAGCCTACTTTATTGCCATCATTATCCTTGTCAGTTGTTTTTTCTTTAAAAATGCATGGGCTATTTTTTGACTGCATTTGGATAGTCCTGGACATTCAATCCTAATATAATATTCCGTGTTGCTCTAAGCATTCCATCTTGCATAAGGGGTTTTATTATGCCATTGCCACCCCGTGGCGGACGGTCTGACTTTTCATATTGCAGGTAAGGATCACCTTCAAATAGATATTCATCGATCCAGTATTCGTTCTTATCCGTTTCTTTTATAGTCGGGTGAATATGTTTTGGGTTTTTGCTGTTGGGATAGGAAGCAGGAACCAGTGTATAGAATGAATAAGATCCGTTTTTATCTGTCTTTACCCAACCACGGATATAGCCATGTCTTTTTTCCCAGCCTTTCTCATTCCCCCTGGTAGGATAAACACCTTTCTGATCAGTATGATAAACATACAGCACAACATCTGCGGCAGGAGTTTTACCATCATTTTGATATACAATACCACTGATTTCGATCTTTGGCCCCGGATCATTGAAGTCAGGTAAGGTATCCACGTTTTTTAATTGCTCAAAAGGAACAGGGCTTTCATATATCGCTTCGCATCCTTCACAGTTTCCCCCGATATGTGTCTTGAATTCTTGTTTTTTATTTTTAGTGGAGTTCTCCTGGGAGCAACCAGCCAGGGAACTGCAAGCGATAAACAATAGCAAACAGAGCGGTTTCATGTGTTAATTTTTATTTTTTTTTGCCACATGGAATTCGCCATAAAAATTTTCATCGCCGTTGGTACAAATTGCTCGAAAATTTTTATGGCTCATTTCATTGGTTTTTAATTTATAACCGTAAATCTCATGCAGTTACCGGCAGGCGGCAAATTCTTTACACAAGCGGGAATCTTGGCTTGACGAAGGGAATACTTGTTTTTTGTCCGGCAAATGAGTCATTTAGTGTAAACTTTTTTACCAATGGTAAAACGTAATTTTATTTTGCCATATGCAAATGCGGGGATTAATAAAATATAAGTTGCACCATGTTTTTTTCTGGATGCTGGTTTTTGGGTTCTGGTATTTTCTGCGTTACCAGGATTATAAAGTCCCCGGCCGGGCTTTTCTTATTACACTGATAAAAGTGATAGACCTGGCCGTGATGGTCTATATCACTAATTATATACTTCTTCCCCAATTATTTTATAAGAAAAAATATGGCTGGTTTGTATTAGCTTTTTTCCTGCTTGTTATCAGCAGCAGCGTATTAAAAATGAATATCCTGGGAAGGATAATGGATGCACCACAACTTTATAGCTTGTCCAGCGGTTTGAAACAAAGAATTTATGATAATGTGATCCCTCATTTCTTCCTGGTGATCGCAGGAGCGGCCATCAAGCTAATGTTTGACTATTCCCGTTTGCAACAAAAAATGGCCGAAACAGCGAAAGAAAAAGCAGAAGCGGAATTGAATTTTCTTAAATCGCAGATCAACCCGCATTTTCTATTTAATTCATTGAATTCCGTTTATTTCCTGATCGACAAAAATAATGTTGAAGCAAGGGAATCGCTGCATAAGTTTTCTGATATGCTTCGCTACCAGCTCTATGAAGTAAATGGCGCCAAAATCCCAGTGGAACGGGAGATCAGTTACCTGGAAGATTATGTTGATCTTCAAAAACTGCGGAAAGATGAACGCTATACTGTATCCTTTAATCATTCACCCGACGTAAGTGGCTTTTCCATTGAGCCCTTACTGTTGATACCATTTGTAGAAAATGCATTTAAGCATGTTTCATCTCATGCGGATAAAGACAATTTTGTAAAGCTGAAACTTACACGTAATAATGGACAATTTATTTTTTCAACGGAAAACTCAAAGGATAAGGAGAAGACGACAAATACTTACAGCGGTATTGGGTTAAACAATGTAAAAAGAAGATTAGAATTATTATACCCCGGTAGGCATGAATTGACTATCCGGGATGAAAGCGATGTTTATAAAGTAGATTTGAAATTAAGGATTGAATAATGACAAGAAGGTACAAGGTACAAGGTGCAAGGAACAGGGAACAAGGTATAATGAAACATTAAACCCGCAACTGGAAACCACTCAAAATGAAACTGAATTGTATTATAATAGACGATGAACCACTGGCAAGAAAAGGCCTGAAGGAATATATTACGGATATTGAATTCCTTCATCTTGCCGGTGAATTTGATAATCCGCTAAAAGCAACTGAACTCATAGGCAGGGGAGATGTGCAATTACTTTTTTTGGATATCCAGATGCCGAAAATAACAGGGACCGATTTTTTTAAAACCTTGCAGCACCCAATACCAGTGATCTTTACTACAGCATACCCGCAGTACGCATTGGATGGTTTTGAACTAAATGCGTTGGACTATTTGGTAAAACCCATTTCATTTGACAGGTTTTTAAAGGCTGCGCTGAAAGCTAAAGAATATTATGAAGTAAGAGAAAAGAATACAACAGAAGCATCAGCAAATTCAGCCGGGTATTTCTTCATTAAAGCAGATAATAAACTGGTGAAATTATTTTTCGACGACATTTTGTTTGCCGAAGCATTACAGAATTATGTAGTAATACAGACAAAAGACAAAAAATACATCACTTATCTGACCTTTAAATCAGTCGAAGAATATTTGCCGGTTGACAGATTTATCAGAACACATAAATCATATATTATTTCAGCCGAAAAAACAGAGAGTATAGAAGGAAATAATATCCGTATCGGTACGTATGATATTCCTATCAGCCGCAACCTGAAAGAAGAAGTAATGGAGAAATTATTGAAAGGGAAATTTTTGAAGCGGTAGGCTATTCATAGCCTTCCACTTCTACAATATCGCCATAGTTGATCATCAGTTCAGTTCCCACCGGTATATCCACCAACGCCTCAAAATATTCACCGTCATTTACTGAAATAATATTCGGAGCAGAGGAATGATTCAGATAATTGACAAGATCCATTACCTTAAATCCATAGTCAGGTACAAAGTAATTTTCTTCATCGTAAAGACAATAGGTTTCTATTAGGGAACGTGAATGTTCCGGGAGTTTTTCTACATCCCGGATCGGTAACTTTATCCAGTTGCCAATATTTTTTGAAAACAAGGTCCGGCAGCCCCTGGGGATATCAGCAATAGCAAATACACCAATACCGTGTACAGCAGAAGGTTTTAACGCCACATAGGTTTCCTGTGACAACTCCTTCAATAGCTCTTCTTTTGTCATATCAGTTATAGAAATAGCAGGCTGTCGTGGATTAGCTTCCCCGCTGAGAGCCGGTATTAGCTTGTTTAGCTACGAATCCTGTTGACTTGGGTTTCTGGATGAATTTAGATCCCCCTTTCGCATTCGCTGAAGCCGCCTTCTTATTATCTTTCTTTTTTCCTTTATTATTATTCTGATTTAGCAATGACATAGTATGAGGATTTTTTTATTGTAAATATAAGTAATTATTCAGGGAGTTTCATGCAACAAAAACAACGGTTTTACATTTCGCTATTGTGTTTTATCGCATCCCAATATTCTTTTCCATAGGCTACCAATATCTCTGAATTAGCAGGAATATCTTTTTTCGCTTCAATGAATACACGCAGTTTATCGTGAACATACACCGAATTGTTTGAGATCCCTTTTATCTTTTGCAAGCCACGGGCATCGTTGGCATAGCGGGCCAATGATTTTTTATAAGTGTGTGCATCTATTACGTGGTTCCTGCTTACATAATAAATATAACCATTAGCACCATCATTATGTTTTACTTCTTTCCATGTTGTTATTTTTCCTTTATACTCTACGATACGGGTACCTTTGGGAATAAATTTTTTTGTAAATAAACCCTTTCCTGAACCGGGTATTGTGGAACGTTTTACCACGAGTTGCTTTTCCAGTAATGCCATAGTTGGGTTTGCCGATCTTACGGGCGGCGAAGATAGAGGGTAATAAACGAATTGAAAAGGTTTTAAGGAAAAGAGTTGCTATTTTTGAGAGCCGGATACATTAGTTGAATAGATTAATGTTTATTGAAAGAGTATTTTGGTTTAACGGTTCCTGTTAAAAGTGAGATGTTGATTTTTAATCCGTGTTTATTCCTGAAACTGTAGATAAAACTACCCTTTCAGATCAGTTTGAGGGGTGGTTTCCGATATAGGAAAGAGGTAAGGTTTTTGATCTGTTTTGTCTGACCAATATTTTTTTGTAACCCAAAATCACTTTATATGAAAGTATTATCGTTTTTAAGAATCTCAATTTGTATGCTTGCTATTACCGGACTTGGATATTCGTGTAACAATGAAGATAAGAGTTCTGAAACCACAACTGATAGCACAACTGCGCAAACGGACACCAGCCATAAAAATATGGATATGCCAGCATCAGACACAGCAACAGTAGCAATGGTGAATCATGCTGAAGCCGCACTATCAGGCACCTATCCTGATACTACGGTAAGTGGAACAGCAAAGTTTGATGCCGGTAATGATGGTAAGGTAAAAATGAAAATAGA
>JAKFEJ010000631.1:0-9965 GCA_036675745.1 Chitinophagaceae bacterium
TTGCTGGAATATCCCAATGATCCGGAAATCTTTAAAACGGATGGCCAGTTTCTTTTTGGAAAAGAATTGCTCGTTGCACCAGTTGTAAAAAAAGGAGCTGTCACACAAAAAGTTTATCTGCCGCAAGGGGAGTGGATCGATTTCAACAATAACAAAACAGTTTATGAAGGAGAACAATGGATCACTTATAAAGCCCCATTGAATACAATTCCTTTGTTCGTCAAAAAAGGATCCATTATTCCAATGATGCCGGTGATGAATTATATCCATGAAAAAGAAGATTATCCTTTATCTCTCCAGGTGTACCCTGCCAGTGAAAACCAGGAGGCTTCTTTTGAATTGTATGAAGATGATGGGGAGTCACTGGATTACCAGAAAAACATTTATGCTAAAACGAAATTTACCTGTTTCACAAAACCGGGCAGTTATGAATTTAAAATATCCACCCGCCAGGACAAAGGATATGTTATACCAAAAGACAGGAATATAATTATCAAATTACATACAGATCGCAAACCAATGGCTGTTGTAAAAGGGAAAACAAAATTGGCTTTTAGTGGTATGACTAATTTCTTAAAAAAAAGTGAGAAAGATTTTATAAGTCTCAGTTGGAGTTGGGATGAAAAGACAGGCATCTGCCTGATTAAAGTGCCTGATCATGGCAAAGAAACTATTCTGTCTGTCATTAAATAAACAGTTGATTTTTTTGATGATGAAACTTATCCTTGTTTTAATTATCGCCCTGTTATTCTTTTCTTGCTATTACGGGCAACAGGCAAAACAGCTTGTATGAGCATCCAGTGCGTATAGTTTATATCGTGATAGTATGCTGTTAGGTTATAGTTTTTTGGCAGACAAGTAAGCTAAAACTGAAACAACAGAATAACCGCCCTGGCTATCCAATGAAAATGGTTTCATGTTGGCATACTTTTATCATCTCTTCAGCGTATAACCGTTACTCTTAAGAAATTGGCGGTTATGGAAGTGGTATTCTTGTCGGTGCTTTGGTTTTCATTGTTAAACAAAACTTCTAATTCATGCTGCAGATCCAATGCCTTCCCATTCTTTTCAGCTGCTTCAAAAGCATTCATAGTAGGGCCATAGTAGTTCCTGAAGTTATTGACGAGCTCTGATGGAGGATAAGGAGCGTTAAATGTAAATTGGTCTTTAATGAATGAGATGTTTTCTTTTGCTGCGCCGGCTTTTTCAAAACGTTCTGTAACATGGCTCTCCACTCCCCACAACATCGGGCTGATGAAACCCTCCGGTGGTGGAGGTGTATAGGCAGAACTTATTTTTAATATTTGCGCTACCAGGGTAGGGTCTCCCGGTATCCAGTTTCCCATAACGATTCTTCCACCCGGGCGGGTAACACGAACCATTTCCCTGGCAACATCAAATGGCTTTGGTGCGAACATGGCGCCAAAAATGCTAACGACGAGATCAAAAGCCTGATCCTTCAGCTCATGCAGATTGGTCGCATCACCTTCCCGGAAGGTAATATTGGTAAGCCCTTCATTTTTTGCCCGGATGTTTCCCGCTTCCACGAGATTACTTGCTATATCAACGCCCGAAACATTAGCACCCAATTTTGCTTCAGGTATGGCCGTAGTGCCATCACCACAACCGAGATCAAGAACGTTAAGGCCTTTGGTGATTCCCAGTTTGGCCACCAGTGCTTCACCGCTCTCCCGCATGGTTTCAGCGATCCGGGTGAAGTCTCCTTTTTCCCATAATGCTTTGTTTGGATTCATCTTGTTTATTTTTAGAAAAGAAAATTACGTGTTATAATTGATCTTTTGACCCTGCTTGCGTTTGTGTCTGTAAATAAGTGATACGTTATAATGCTTGTCACATAAGATTCCGCCACGGCCGGTTGCAGGCACGCTGCAAATGCCCAAACAACCTGCAACATTGTATGTTTATTCAGCAAAAGATAAAGATTTTGATCCTGCAACCGTTGAAGTAAAGAATGGTAATTGCGTTATGTGATCATGATCAATCCCTGTAAGTCAGTTTTTTGACCCGACAGGTGTTCATTAAAAAAGCATGTCATGGCCAATGTGGTTCCTTTAACTGCAGCAAAACGATTTATTGACAAACCTCGTTGATAACTGTACCCAGCACATCAACCAGATCTTGCTGAATAATCCCAATCTGCTCAATTTCTTCTCCGGCTTTCCAATGTTCTCCATGTTTAACCAAGGTGAGGCGTTGCGTGCCTTTGCCTGACTGAAGCAACACATCGTAGGTTCCGATAAGATGCCCTTCCCAGGAAATAGATTCGGCAAGCGCAGCTTTGTAAAAAACATTGTTGTGAGTGAAGGTTGTCGTAAAGACCAGGTGATCGGTGGTATCTGGCCTGCCAGTGACGAGTTGGAAGTCCATAGTAGTTTTGTTTAGACCAGCAAGTTAGAAAAAACTTTCATTGGCTGGTTTATAAACGGATAATATAGTATCAGCAATACATAAATAAGATTACCTCGCTCTACCAATTCCAAACTGGTCTCCTGCCTTTACCACTTTGCTGCCGACAAAATTGATCTCTACCATTTTTTCACTGGCAACATTATTATGAAACTCATCCTGCAGCGTAGTTAATATCTTCCGTGTTTTGGTTTCAATCACTTCACCACTGGAAGGGTAAACCAACTTACCATCAATACTAAACGTGATCCAGCCGGGCATATCCTGAACGGGTATGGTGGTCAATTGCTGGTATGGTGCCGCAGCGCTGAAAACATGCACCCGCATATTATGCCCATCTGCTAACCAGATTTCTTTTTCGTCCGGTGTCAATGCAATACCATGACTTGGATTACCATGTCGTCGCACAGGACCCCTGCTCCATCCTTCTACTTCTACATGGGCCAGTTTTTTGCCGGTAGCAATGTCTCCCACTTCAAAGCCCAGCAAACTATCTACCGTAACATAAGCCAATGTTTCTTTTCCATTGATAGTAAACGGGCGAACAAAATTGGCAAAGGGACCGACTTTATTAACCAGCTCATGTTTTGTTGCATCGGCTATATACAACCACGGCGAAGCAATATCATCCAGGTAAACATTTTTTCCCGATGGTCCGTAAATGGTATTATGTGCTCTTTTGTAAACGTCAATTTTTTTAATGATATCACCGGTGGCGCAATCCACCACGTTCCAGAAACCTTTTTCCAAAGAAGGCAGATACATCGTCTTGCCATCAGGAGAAACAGACATACGGTCGCAACCGCCTTCAAACATTTTTTCCCAAACCAGTTTATCGGTGGCAAGGTCTATCCGCTGCAGCGATTCGAGGGTGCTGATATAAATACTGTTGAGCGGAATACTTACGGCTACTCCTTTTACATTGGAAGGAGTATTGTCAGGATGAAACCCTTTGGTAGCGATGCGCTTCACAAAGCGATGCTTGTTGTCCCTATCAAACACAAGGATGCCATGTCCGCCATACCCGAGATAATCACGAATGCCGGGCACGGCTACGTATAAATAGCGTTTTACAGGAGCTGCATCATCAATAGTCGTGGCAGCTTTATGCCTGAAGGGCATATAAGCCGAACCAAAAATGAATAGGGCTGCAATAAGCAGGGAAATTAAAAGGGTGTTCTTTGCCTTCATAACTAAGAATGATCAGTAAAGTTAATAGTGAATCATTTGATAATGCTCAATAGTAATACCGAACGAAGAATAAAGTTGCAATAGCTAGCGGGTCGCTACACTATAAGGTTCATCCGGAAAAGAGTGTCTGTTTGTTTTTAGAACGTTGCAGTATTTCGGACTGCTTCTTCCGGAGTTTGCCCTATTTCATTACTAAATAAAACATGCTCGCCAAATTGCTGGTTATTATCATATTTGGTAATTACCACTCTTTTGTTTCTGCCTTCAATAATCTCTTTGAGTGTACAGGGATAAGCTATGTTGTTACCAAAACAAACATAATAATCTGCGCCTACTGTTAGTACCGGCTCTGTTCTTTTTGTGTAATGAATAGGGGTTATTTCTTTATCAACCTTGATGATATGTTTTTCACTTGTCATAACACCCGGATTTCTCTATAAATTTAAGAAGTTTTAATTTTTCAGGCGGGTTTGGTCGATAGTATCTGCTTATTATCCAATTTAAAACAGAGTAATCGTCTGTCTTAGTATACTTTATTCTTTCTGGTACTATTTATAGCGATAAACTTATTGACATTCATGAAGTTTACCACAAAGTGGTATTCGTTTTTTTAGAAAAAGAATTTAGCTTTAATTTTTATTATCTTTTTAAGGCTCCTGTAGTATTTCATTATCAAGTTTCTGTTCCGTACTTCTTTACCTTCTTTAACGCTCTGAAATAGTTGACCGTAATGATATGATATGGCTGTGTTATTATCAGCTATAGAAAGCATCTATTTATAAATGCTTTTTAAACTAAATGTCAATGATCTACCAGGCAATTAATTATGGATCGAAAATTAATCTGTCAGGTCCGGCTGATTATGGCTATGGCACAAGACCTGAGGACAAGAAGAACAAAACAAATACCATCCGCTTTCATGAAGGATCCCATGGCAGCGAATTCATTAATTATATACGTAATGAAATTAAAAAGTATCCTTTGCCTGCATTTGAAGGAAAAACCGGAATGACGAAAGATGAGTTTCTTAAAAAAGATGCTGAATACCTGGCCAAGGTTGGAGAAATACAAAAGATGCTGAAGGCTGCTGCGGCCTATGCAGCACAAATAGTAGATTGTGCAGGAACTGTTTCTATTGATCAGCACAATGCAGGGAGACCAGGGTATCAAAAAAATTGCCCATGATATAAAGTTTAAGATTACAGTTTTTAGTTAAAGCGATTTTATTTATTCATTTTTTACATCAGCAATTAAAAGCACTTGTTTTCAACTCAACAAAATATAACATATTCACTCCGGTTTTTGCAGGAGGCTATCAACCGTAGATTGCAGTATTTTTTTGGAAAGGATGATGCTGCACCGTTTGTGTGGCCCGAAATAAAACTGGAACAGGATAATACACCGCTTCATCATTTTGTGGAAAATCACGAGGTATGCATAGAGGAGCTTTTGATTCTACTGCTGGCATTAGTTCCGCATTTCCAACCCAATTTTATTGATGTTATCATTCAGCAATATTTACCCAACGGCGGCGAATTTCCTGAAATAGGCGGGGTAAAAGGAAACAATCATCGCGGTACAATGGCTACTGGTGAAACAGCCTTATTTATTCTTGCAGGCAATGATATCAATAAAAGAATACAGGTAGCACAATATTTTTCACCGGATCATTTCTTCGCCAAAGAGAATATACTGCAACTTGAAACGGTTAAAGATGGCGAACCCCGCATGAGTGGTAAAATAATCTTACAGCAGGAGTATGTTGATCTTTTCACGATCGGAACAATTACGAAGCCAACATTCGGTACTGACTTTCCTGCTAAGCTCGTCACCACAAAAATGGAATGGGATGACCTGGTGCTTAATTCAAAAACCGCACAAACGATTCATTATATTAAAATATGGCTTCATCATAATGCGCATTTTATGCAGGATTGGGGTATGGAGAAAAGAATCAAACCAGGATACAGGGCTTTGTTTTATGGCCCGCCTGGAACCGGTAAAACTTTGACGGCAACATTGCTTGGTAAACAATTTAACCTGGATGTTTATCGCATTGATCTTTCACAGGTGGTTTCCAAATACATCGGGGAAACTGAAAAAAATCTTGAAAAAGTGTTTAAAAAAGCGGAGAACAAAAATTGGATCCTGTTTTTTGATGAAGCTGATGCGCTTTTTGGCAAACGATCCAACGTGCAGAATGCACATGATAAATACGCCAACCAGGAAGTGTCTTATTTATTGCAACGGGTAGAAGATTTTCCCGGTCTCATTATTCTTGCTTCCAATTTTAAAAGTAACCTGGACCCAGCATTTATCCGCAGGTTCAACAGCATCATTCATTTCCCCATGCCCGACCAGGCAGAGCGGTATAAGATATGGCAGTCTTCAATGCCGTCTAAAGCAACATTGGCTGAAGATATAGATATGACAGACATTTCACGGAAGTATGAGCTCAGTGGCTCTGCCATTGTAAGTGTCATACACCATGCTTCGTTGCAAACAATTTATAAAAAAGCCACTGTCATTTCAAAAGCTGATATTATAGAGGGAATCAAACGGGGATATGAAAAAGAAGAGAGAGTTTTTAATTAGGGCAGTGCCTGATCGTTAAGTAAAGAAACACAATTATATCCATTATCTAACCGTGTTTTTTTATGATCAATTTGAATATTCTATATAAACTTTTCTTCCTGTCATAACCATCAGTGAATCGAGGGTCCTGGTGGTGTCGGCTATTGAAGGCAACAACATATATAATTTGTACTGGATGGAATCTTTTGTTTCCAACATTACTTTCCAGCGGATATCTTTTAGTTGATTGTAGCGTTTAAAAGCTCTTTTACTTTTGGCTACTTCCAATACGTATTTATAATTATTTTCCGGAGCAATAGCAGTTTGGGCAATAGGAATAATGCTATCAGCTTTTTGCAGGCTATCTGTAGCTCCCATTTCGGGAACAATTTTTTCTGCGGCAGTATGTATTTTAGTCTTATCCTTTTTTTGAGAAATGACATAACCTCCCCAGATGGTCAGGCCCACTCCACATAAAAGCATAAGACCGATAACAGGCTTTTTCCATTCAAATTTTGTTTTTGGAACTGAAAGAAAGGATTCGTATCGGGAAGCAGATTCTTCTTTTGCGACAGTAGCTACAACATCATGGGTGTTTAATTCTTTTATTTTATCAGTTGCAACGGATATAGGTGTAAATTCATATTCTCCTGGTTTTACTCTTGAAAGGATGCCTATACCTTCAAATGAAAACGGCTTTCCCATATTTAAAAATTGCTGGGCCAACTGCAGGTGAGAATCAAGGTCGGCTGAAGCGAGTGCTTTCATTTTGCCGGTTTTTCCAGCTATAAATGCAATAAGATCGGGGGATTCTTTCAGCGAAGCATTGCTTTCAAAACTGACTCCCTCTAAGATAGCTGAACGTTGTTTGCTGTTTTGTAATGCAGATATGGAGGAAATGTCTAATACAAAGCTGCCTAAACCAGGCAGTTCTAATCGTTGATTAGTATAAAAGTACTGGGCTAACAAGGATGGTATTTTCACGGCCGTTGGAATTGTTCACACAATATATATAATTAGAATGGCTGTTGCAAGTGTATGAACCCGTTATGTTATATTTTTGTGACATCATGCTAACCGAAGACGAGAAAAAATTTGTCGCTTATTGGGAAGTTAACCGCCTTCGCCGGAAGAAGACATTTAAACAGCTGGCCATTGGTATGCCTTTGGGGGCCGTGATCGTTATTGCTATTTTTATAAATTTCTTTTCAGGATGGTATAAAAGGGCGGATATGATAATCCGTTCGGGGTCCTCTCTTATATTGGTACTGGTAATTGCAGCAATATTAATCGTGGTTTTTATAGCGGTTTTTTCAGCAAGACATCAATGGGAGGTAAATGAACAGCGTTACCGCGAATTTCTTGTAAAAAAAGATCAACCCTGATTTTTCGTATACTTGCAGCGATTAAGGATAAATAGCTGTCTGGGTACTAGTAAATACCCTAACTTAAAAAAACTACCGTATTGAAAAAGTTTATTTTGTTTTTCGTTTTTCCAATAGCAGGCGTTATTACCGCCGGATGTGTAAAAGATAAAAGTTGTAAACCTAATCCCGTAGCCAATGAAGTTTCCCAGATACAGGCTTATGCTACAGCCAATGGAATTACTGCTACAGCTCACCCCAGTGGATTGTATTACCAGATTATAGACCAGGGAACCGGGCCAATAGCTAACGCCAATTCAAAAATATCCATTACGTATACCGGCAAGTTTATGAATGGTCAAACCTTTGATGAAAAACTTACGCCAAATGTTGATGCATGGGCATTAAATGGTCTTATCCAGGGATGGATGATAGGTATACCACTGATAAATGAAGGAGGGCATATTAAACTGCTCGTTCCTTCTTCCCTTGCTTACGGTTGCGGTCAGTATTATGATATTCCTGGAAATTCCGTGCTATATTTTGACATCCACCTGGTGGACGTACAATAATAAACCGATACAACCTGTACAAAAGTCTTGAGCCTGGAAGGGTCAAGGCTTTTTAATTGTAATTTTGGTATTCAAACCTTTATTACTTGACATACGAACCCATATCGGTATTTGATATTTTTAAAATAGGAATTGGGCCATCCAGTTCTCATACACTTGGCCCCTGGCGGGCGGCACAGCTTTTTTTGCAAACCCTTGCGAAGCAAAATAATTTGTACGAAGTAACGGAAGTAAAAGTGTTGTTATATGGATCACTTGCTAAAACAGGACAGGGGCACGGTACGGATATAGCTGTACAACTGGGCTTAAGCGGCGATGATCCTGTTGTGTTTGATGTCAATAATATCCAGCCAAAGATGAATGATATAGCGGCAATGAAAAAAATATTGCTGGCTGGTTTGCATGAGGTTGATTTTGATCCACGGGAAGATATTGAGTTCTTGTTTACCGAAACGCTTTCATATCATCCGAATGCATTGACTTTTTTGGCCACGCTAAAAAATGGCGATTCTATCGCTGAAACATTCTATTCGATCGGTGGTGGCTTTGTAATAAAAGAGGGGCAGGGAACTACGGTATCTTCAGACGCTCAACTACCTTTTCCAATAAATACGGCGGATGATCTTTTACATTGGTGCAGGAAGACGGGATTAGCGATCCATGAAGTAGTGATGGAAAATGAAAACACCTGGCGACCGGAGCAGGAAACCCGTGATGGACTACTGAATATCTGGCGGGTGATGAAGGAATGTATATACCGCGGTTGTCATACAGAAGGAATACTACCCGGTGGATTATCCGTAAGACGACGTGCAGCCGCACTCAATAAGAAATTATTACCTGAAGCTGGTTATACTGATTATGACTCATGGCTCAATGAGATAAAGAAAGGTGGCAATGATTTTAAATATACACTGGATTGGGTAAGCTGTTTTGCATTGGCTGTTAATGAAGAAAACGCCTCTTTTGGAAGAGTAGTAACGGCGCCAACCAATGGAGCTGCAGGTGTTATTCCTGCCGTATTGCAATATTATATCGCTTTCTGTACAGGACATGATGATAGTAACAAAGATGAACAGATCGTTCGCTTTTTATTGACAGCGGCTGAGATAGGAAGTATTTTTAAAAAAGGAGCTACTATCTCCGCTGCAATGGGTGGTTGCCAGGCGGAGATAGGCGTTTCATCAGCGATGGCTGCTGCCGCATTGACGGAAGCTATGGGAGGTAATCAACGGCAAGCTATGATGGCTGCTGAAATTGCGATGGAGCATCATCTTGGAATGACCTGCGACCCGATTGCAGGATTGGTACAGGTGCCCTGTATAGAAAGAAATACAATGGGTGCTATTAAAGCGATTACCGCATCTCAACTGGCATTGCAAAGCACCCCGGACTTTGCAAGGGTGTCATTGGATGGCGTTATTAAAACCATGTGGGATACTGCCCTGGATATGAATAGCAAATACAAGGAAACTTCCGATGGCGGGCTGGCAGTGAATATCCCGATCAGCCTGAGTGAATGTTAATCTTGTAAAAAGAATCAGCTATTGCGAATATAATTTTCCAGGTGATTGATCGTTTCCTTTTGCGCAAGAATAGTTTCTTTTACCACATCGCTCATAGAGATAATACCGGCTAACCTGTCATTTTCAAATACTGGCAGGTAGCGGATGTTTTGTTGTGTCATCAGCGACATACAAAGCTCAATGCCGTCATTGGGATTTATCGAAGGCATGTCTTCAGACATTATTTCCGAAACTTTGGTATCTACAGAGTGTTTTCCTTTCAGGATCACTTTTCGTGAATAATCTCTTTCGGTTACTATTCCAAGAAAATT
>JAKFEJ010000192.1:0-9926 GCA_036675745.1 Chitinophagaceae bacterium
ATTGGGATTTATCGAAGGCATGTCTTCAGACATTATTTCCGAAACTTTGGTATCTACAGAGTGTTTTCCTTTCAGGATCACTTTTCGTGAATAATCTCTTTCGGTTACTATTCCAAGAAAATTATCATTTTCCATAACAACTACAGAACCTATATTTTTTTCGGCCATTAGTTTTAAAGCATCCAGTACTGTCGTCTCAGGTAAAACGTGGATAGCTGTATTTCCTTTTCTTGCGAGAATAGCCAATACTTTATTCATATAGCTTATTTTATGTATGGAATATACGGAAAGAAAGAGGTTTGCCCAAAAATATTTCTGTAAGTAAGGGAATGTTTGAGGTTTGGGTTTGACGTTCTTTAATTCGAAACGTTTTTATTCATCAGCCCGGTTTCATGAAACGGGTATTGGTAAGCCTCGGTAAACTCAGGACGGTTTTCATTCCTGTTACCTGGAATGAACTAAATTCGGCTGTTGGTGAGGCACCGCACAAAGCCATGCACAACACCAACAGCGGCGTAAAAGCGTTTGGTGTAGATGTAAGCGAATGGCTTCAAAGTTTGCAGGCAATCATATCTAATAGTGATGAGTTTTTGAAACAGATAGAAGTAAACAAGCAGGACAAGATAATAGCAAAGTTTAAGAGTTCTGAACTGAAAGCATAACGACAAAGCCACTAATCGGTAGCTTCGTTATTTAAGAAGGGAGTGTAATTTATTTTTAGAGAGGAACGCATCAAGCATAGCGAAATAAAACCTGTCAAGTCCAGGCTTTATTTAACTAACTTCTACATATTACAATTCAATTCAACAGCGGATTCAGTTCAATTTCTTTTGTGTCAATGGTACTATAATCCCGGATCACTTTATATAGTGTATCTCTTTCCACTGGTTTTCTTTTTGCCTGTTTAATTAATGTGACAAGTTGTGCAGTACTCATAGAGGGGTTTTGTTCTTCGGATCCAGCCATCGAATATATTTTTGTGGTATCGTCAATAGTACCGTCGATATCATTGACACCAAATGCTAAAGCCAGTTGTGCATTTTCCCGGCCAAGCATCGGCCAGTATGCTTTCAGGTGAGGAAAATTATCTAAATATATCCTCGCTACTGCATACATCTTCATGTCTTCAACAATAGTGCTTTCCGGTATATGGCTCATGTCATTTCCTTTATTCCGAAACTTAAGTGGAATAAATGTATTAAAGCCCCCGGTCTTATCCTGCAATTCTCTTAATCGTCTCATATGGTCAATACGGTGACTGTAGTTTTCTATATGTCCGTACAGCATCGTAGCATTGGAATGCATACCCAGGTTGTGTGCGGCTTCATGAATAGCTATCCATCCATTCGCATCCACTTTATCGGCACATATTTGTTCCCTTATTTCCTGGTGAAAAATTTCAGCGCCGCCACCAGGCAATGAATCTAATCCGGCTTCATGTAAAAGTTTCATTCCTTCTTCTGCAGATAGTTTTGCTTTACGAAACATATAATCTAATTCTACCGGGGTAAATCCTTTAATATGTAAGTCGGGACGATGGGCTTTTATTTTTTTCAATAGGTCGGCAAAAAAAGCCATCGTTAATTTAGGATGCACACCGCCAACAATATGTACTTCTGTTACAGGCTTGCCATCATAGCTTTTTACTATATCGAGCATTTGTTCAGTCGTTAATTCCCAACCTTCTTCTTTATGTGCATACAAGCGGCTATAAGAACAAAAATTGCAACTGAATACACAGACATTTGTTGGTTCAATATGAAAATTCCGGTTGAAATAAGTGGTATTACCATGAAGCCTTTCCCTGATCGAATTGGCCAATGAACCTAAGAAAGGAAGACTCCCTTTTTCAAAAAGCAGTAAACCTTCTTCATCGCTTATCCTTTGCCGGGCTTTCACTTTCTCAGCAATTGCTATCAGTTTTTTATCAATACCAGTAACAGCTATTATTTTTTCAGTTAATATATCTGACATTTTATCTAAGTTTAACTAGCCTGCAAAGTTATGCTCATAACGTTTCCCGTTCTCTGAAAGTTCACAACATTAAAAAATCCTTATCTTCCCTGTCATTACATTCCATCATCCCAAACAACTAGCAAAATGAGTGTCAAGCATCGCCTTATCCTGATGAATTTTCTTGAGTTTTTCGTATGGGGAGCCTGGTTGATTTCCATGAGCCAGTACATGTTTAATTCATTAGGGTTTACGGGTGTGCAGGTAGGAAGCATATACGGTACTATGGGACTTGCCTCATTGTTTGCACCTGCATTACTCGGCATTGTAGCAGACAGGTGGATAAATGCGGAACGTTTGCTGGGACTATGTCATGTCATCGGTGCAGGGTTGTTGTTGTGGGCATCAACGGTAACTGATTATCCCACGTTTTACATAATCATGCTGTTGAATTCTATCATGTTTATGCCTACAATTGCATTGAATAATACGGTATCCTATATTATCCTGGAACAAAGAGGGTATAATATCGTTAAAGATTTTCCACCCATTCGTGTTTGGGGGACTGTCGGTTTTATTTGTGCCATGTGGATCGTTGACCTGGCAGGCTGGACAAAAAGCCCTTTTCAATTATATATAAGTGCAGGAGCCGGTTTGTTTCTTGGGTTGTATGCGTTTACTATGCCCAAATGTCCTCCGGCAAAAGTAGAAGCCAAGAAAAACCTGGTTTCTTCTTTAGGGTTAGATGCGTTCGTTTTATTCAAAAGAAAAAAAATGATCATCTTTTTTCTTTTTGCTATGTTACTGGGAGCCGCTTTGCAAATAACAAACGCATTAGGAGGGGCTTTTCTTGATGATTTTAAAACCGCTTATACTGATTCATTCGGCGTAAAACATCCCAACATTTTACTTTCCATTTCGCAGATAAGTGAAACACTGTTTATTTTAACGATACCATTCTTCTTGCAAAAATTTGGCATTAAAAAAGTGATGCTGATGAGCATATTAGCCTGGTTTTTTCGCTTTGCATTATTTGGAATAGGAGATCCGGGGCCTGGTTTATACCTGTTAGTATTATCTATGATCGTATACGGAATGGCATTTGACTTCTTTAATATTTCGGGTTCCTTATTTGTAGAAAAAGAAGCCAATATTAAGATCAGGGCCAGTGCGCAGGGGCTCTTTATGTTAATGACCAATGGCGTTGGCGCCTTCTTCGGAACGCTGATCGCAGGCGAAGTTGTTGATTATTTTACGACAAATGGGATCAAGGATTGGAGGAGTATCTGGTTCAGTTTTGCCGGCTATGCACTTGTATTAGGCATTATCTTTCCGCTTGTATTCAAATACAAACATGATCCGAGGGAAATGGAGAAAATTCATCATTGATCTATGTATAGTTCCTGGTTCCCGGTCACTTAAATTGTAAAAGTGCTTTTCGATTTTGAGCAACTGGTAACCGGTAACAAAAGACATAACATACTTAGCATAACAATATCATTTTCCCCACCGGAAAGTAGAAATATCAAATCCAGCTAAATCAAGTACTCTGTCAACAACTGTTGCAGCTACTTCTTCAATAGTTTGCGGTTTGCTGTAAAAAGAAGGAGTAGCCGGACAAATAATGCCTCCTGCAAGTGTTACCGTTTCCATATTCCGGATATGGATAAGATTATAAGGAGTTTCCCGAACGACACAGATCAATTTTCTTCTTTCTTTTAAGATAACGTCTGCTGCTCTCGTGATCAGGTCGTTCGACATACCAGCGGCGATTCTTCCTAATGTGCCCATCGAACAGGGGATGATGATCATGGTATCATACTGACCCGAACCCGAAGCAAACGGAGCGGTAAAATCTTGTGCAGAATAAAGCCGTCCCGCCATATTATTGTAGCTGTTATCTTCCAGTTCTGTTTGCCATACCTGTTGGGCATTGGTGCTCATAATAATACCCAGTGCATCCCAGTGATCTTTAAGTGCTGAAAGCTTTTGTATTATAGTTTTTGCGTAGATAGAACCGCTTGCTCCTGTGATAGCTACAACTATTTTTCTCATATTCTTATTTCAAAAGCAAAAGTCAGTAAATGAAATGAACTTAAAAATTATTTGCGCAAACGTTTGTGCCTGGAGTTAGAAACGTTTTAGCCAAAAAATCGACGTTACTACATTGAGATGAATCAAGAAAGTGTTTCAGGGGCACTTAAAATTTAAAAAAGAGAAGAAAAAGTTTCAGTATTAAATCTTTATTAACGATATTGCTCTTGAATTTTCATAGGATAAGGTTTAATGGTTAATGGTTTTTGATTAGGGCCCTCCCGGATTTATTCGGGAGGTTCTTTTTTTATAGGGCTGAAAACACTCCATTGCAATAAAAAAATCCCGTTTGGCATTAGCGAAACGGGATTTTTTAGTTTATACATTCTTATTAGAAAGCCTTTGGTTGCTTTGCTGCCTGGTTTTGTTTTTGTGTATTTTCATTCCCCATATTTTCGACGATCCAGTTTGTCATTTTGCTCCAGAGATGAAAGGTCGTATTATCCATTCCGCCAGAAATGCCATGATTCTTATTGGGATAATAAGCGCTTTCAAAATCAATATTGCTTTTGACTAATGCAGTGATCATTTGTGTGGCATTCTGAAAATGAACATTATCATCTGCAGTGCCATGAACAATCAGGTACTTACCTTTTATTTTATCTGTATGATTGATCGGGGAGTTGTCATCATATCCTTTCGGATTTTCCTGTGGTGTACGCATATATCTTTCTGTATAGATATTATCATAAAACCTCCAGTTGGTGACAGGGGCAACAGCTACTGCGGCAGAGAACACATCGGCCCCTTTAGTAATTGCCAGTGAACTCATAAAGCCGCCATAACTCCAGCCCCAATGGCCGATATTGTTTTTGTCAACAAAGGGCATTGCTCCAAAATATTTCGCCGCATCTATCTGGTCTTCTATTTCAAACTTACCGAGTTGCAGATAGGTTTTCTTTTTAAACTCTTCGCCGCGAAAACCTGTTCCGGTATTATCAATACTTACAACAATGAAACCTTTTTGAGCCAATAGCTGGTGCCAGAAATTGACAGCTCCGAAGCGATTAGCCACCTGCTGTGAACCAGGGCCTCCATAGTTGCAAAACAGTACCGGGTATTTTTTTGATGGATCAAAGTTAGCCGGCTTCAACATCCATCCGTTCAGCGTATCGCCTTTGCTGTTGGGAACACGAATAAATTCCGCCTTGCCGACAGCGTACTCGTTTATCTTTTCTTTCAGCTTAGTACTTTCATTAATTGTTTTTACAAGTGTTGAACGTAAGTTTTTCTTTTTATACCTGGTAACGCTATTGAGGGTTACAATCTGTGGCGTATTAATATCCGTACGATAGTCATAGAACTGTGTAAAATCATCATTCATTACTATGCGGTGCCAGGCTTCGCCCTGTGTTAGCTGCTCAGTTTTTTTACCTGCAAAATCGGTAACAAATAAATTCCTGTCCATCGGCCGGGGATAAGCCATTGTAAAAAATATTCTCTTGTTGACTTCATCCACTCCGTTTACATCGGTTATTTCGTAATTACCTTTCGTAATTTGTTTGATGGTTTTTCCATCCAGGCTTTGCATGTACAAATGACGATAACCATTCATTTCGCTGGTGAAGAGAAGGTTTTTACCATCTTTTAAAAACCACCAATCATCATTGATCTCTACGAAATACTTGTTCTTTTCTTCGTAAAGGATATTGCTGGCGCCGGTTTGAGCATTAGTCAATAATAATTTCAGATCATCCTGGTGACGGTTCATCCAGAATACAATCAAATTATTA
The DNA here is from genome assembly GCA_036675745.1 of Chitinophagaceae bacterium. Taxonomy (GTDB): domain Bacteria; phylum Bacteroidota; class Bacteroidia; order Chitinophagales; family Chitinophagaceae; genus Terrimonas_B. The sequence goes on from JAKFEJ010000192.1 coordinate 5,781, forward strand.
TCGTCTCTTGTCCATTTGATGCGGGGAATATAAATATCGCCTTGTTCATATTGTGCTTTTATATCTTTCGCTGTAGCAAGTTCATAAATATGTATCTCCACTTTTGAATTGGCTTCACCAGCTTTGGGATATTTATAGCGATAATCTTTGTTGTAAGCATTATCATAAATGGTCATATTGTATTCCTTTACATCCGTCTCATCAAAACGGTACCAGGCGATATAATTTCCTTTGGGGCTCCACTCAAACGCACGGGTGAATTCAAACTCTTCTTCATATACCCAATCGCAATTACCATTGATAATGTAATTCCATTTGCCATCTGTTGTCACTGCTTTTATCGTATTGCTGGCCAGGTCTTTTATATAAAGATTATTTTCTTTTACGTACGCCACTTTACTGCCATCAGGTGAAAGGACAGGATGTAATACTTTCCCATTCTCCAGTGTGGTTATCTTTTTTGTGAGCGAATCATATACAAATACATTGGCCTTAGAGGAACGACGGTAGATCCGTTCCACATTTGTCCTGAGCAATACTATACGTGGATGGGATGAACTGTAAATGATGTCATCCGTCTTGCCGATCAGTTTGCCGTTTTCATCTTTCAGGTCTTCCGGTATTTGTGGGTCAGTAGATGCTTTGTCAAAATTGGCTGCTACATACTCACCCTTGAAAGTTCCTTTTTTATAAATATCATCTAAAGTGATCTGCTTTTTTTGAGCTACAGATAACAACGGCAATAAAAATAGTAAAACAAAAAAATTACGCATTACTAATGATTTTTTTGAAGAAATAAATGTACCTGATTGTAATAAAAATGCAGTTGGTATAAATGAAAAAAAGCCCTGGCCCGTTTCAGGCGGAGCAGGGCTTTTTTGCTATGAAGTTTTAATAGTTCATGTTTCTTACTTATTCTTTGGTCTTTCTGTCATGTAGTCGAAACGTTTCGCAGCTACTTCCGCCATATCAGGAATGGCTTCTACTTTATATTCACCTGCGTCCAGTTTTTTCTTGGTTGCAGAAAAAGCTTCCAATGTTTCTTTAATGTCTGCGTCTGTATGTACGGCAGTAGGAATGAGGCGGTAAATAATATGTCCTTTCGGGATCACAGGATATACAACGATAGAACAGAATATCTTGTAATTTTCACGCAGGTCCATCACCATCGCTGTTGCTTCTTCCACACCACCTGTCATATATACCGGCGTTACTACAGAATCGGTTTTGCCAATATCAAATCCTCTTTCTTTCAAACCATTTTGTAGCTTAAGCGCATTCTTCCAAAGTTTATCTTTCAACTGAGGTTGCGTACGAAGCAAATCCAATCTTTTCAAATTGCCGATCACTAATGGCATGGGCAAACTCTTGGCAAATATCTGTGAACGGATATTGTAGCGGATATAATCTATTATGCTTTTATCACCGGCGACAAATGCACCGATAGACGCCATTGATTTGGCAAAAGTGGAAAAATAAAGATCGATCTCATCCTGGATACCTTGTTCTTCACCTGCACCGGCACCTGTTTTACCCAATGTGCCGAAACCATGTGCGTCATCTACCAGTAAGCGGAATTCATATTTGTCTTTTAAGTCAACTATTTCTTTAAGCTTGCCCTGGTCGCCAGCCATACCAAATACGCCTTCTGTTATAACAAGAATACCCCCGGCTTTTTGTTTTTCAATTAATGCAGTTGAACGTTGCAATTGTTTTTCAAGGTCTTCCAGGTCGTTGTGTTTAAAAACGTAGCGATGACCGGGATGCAAACGTAATCCGTCAATAATACAGGCATGACTTTCAGCGTCGTAAACGATAACATCGTGACGACCACAAAGCGTATCAATGATACTGACCATTCCCTGGTAACCATAATTGAGCAGAGCCGCATCTTCTTTTCCTTCAAAAGCAGCCAGTTCGGCTTCTAACTGTTCGTGATAGCTACTATTGCCACTCATCATCCGGGCTCCCATTGGCAGCGCAAGACCGAACTGAGCAGCACCATCAGCATCCGCTTTTCTTACTTCGGGATGGTTAGCAAGTCCGAGATAATTATTCAAGCTCCAGACAATCATTTCCTGGTCTCTGAATTTCATACGATTGCTGATCTCACCTTCCAGTTTTGGGAAGGCGAAATAACCATGTGCTCTTTCACGATGCTGGCCAAGCGGGCCATAATTTTTAAGTAAACGCTCAAAAATATCTGCCATATTATAAAATTGTTATGCTGTTAAAAAACTGGCGCAAAGGTAAGGCTTTGGAAGGTTCATGCAAAAGCCGTCCAAACAAGTGTTAATATGTTGTGTTTTAAGGTATAGCAGGAGAGAACCACAAATAGTAATAGCTGAACTCTGCATGACTGCACTAATAAAAATAGCTCCCATAAAGAGAGCTATTTCAAAATTTCCTGATCTTGGTTCTGTTTTAAACAATTAGTAAGGCGTCGCCATAACTAAAGAACCTGTATTTATCCTTAATAGCTTTCTTATATGCTTCCATTGTCAATTCATAACCGGCAAAAGCACAGGTCATGATCAGCAAACTGGTTTTAGGCAAATGAAAGTTTGTTACTAATGAATCAGCGATATTAAAGTCATAAGGCGGATGAATAAACATATTGGTCCAGCCTTCAGAGGGTTTCAATAGTTTTTGCGCGGTAAAAGATGATTCCAATGACCGCATGGTAGTAGTGCCAACAGAGCAGATACGATGACCATATTCTTTGGCACGGTTTACAATTTTGCAGGCAGTTTCGTCAATATTGTAATATTCCGCATCCATTTTATGTTTGCTCAGATCTTCTACTTCAATAGGACGGAAAGTGCCAAGACCGGTATGTAGTGTAACTTCCGCAAAGCGGATCCCTTTTATTTCCAAACGTTTAATCAGCTCACGGCTAAAGTGCAAGCCTGCTGTAGGAGCAGCGACCGCACCTTCATGTTTTGCATAAACGGTTTGGTACCGCTCTTTATCCTCTTCGTCGGGTTTTCGTTTAATGTATTTAGGAAGTGGTGTTTCTCCCAGTTTTTCTAATTGTGCACGGAATCCTTCTTCTGTTCCTTCCCATAAAAAACGGATGGTACGGCCACGGCTGGTTGTATTATCAATTACTTCTGCTACCAGGTCTTCCTGTTCACCAAAATATAATTTATTCCCCACACGGATCTTACGGGCGGGGTCAACGATCACATCCCAAAGACGGTTTGGCCTGTTCAATTCACGGAGCAGGAACACTTCTATTTTAGCGCCTGTTTTTTCCTTGCGGCCATACATCCGGGCCGGAAACACTTTTGTGTTATTGACAGTGAAAACATCTTTATCATCAAAATAGTCCAGTATGTCGCGGAAATGTTTGTTTTCAATCTGGCCGGTATGGCGATGAACTACCATCATACGGGCATCCTCACGTTTTTTGGTCGGATTTTGAGCAATAAGGTTTAAAGGCAGGTCGAAACGGAATTGTGAAAGCTTCATTGATGATTATTGTGGTTTATAAAAGATCTCAGACATAAACCGGGGAGACGGGAGGGGTGTTCGGTTCCACTTTTTGCCTGGGGCAAACATGATCTGTAATGATCAAAGCGGAGCGGCAAACCCCGGTCTTACGGCACCGGGCTCTGTCATGCGACAGCTTTAAAAGCGGGCAAAGGTAAAGATTTACAACTAAAATTATCGTTTTCCGGGCAATATTTTTAAAAAGTTGAAGTTTGATCTCGTGAGGCTGTCTTCAAAAATCAAATTCTGCCGGGAAGGCGGTAAGAAATGGTAAGTTGAAAATCAAAACTTTCCGTCTTCCCGCCTTCCCGGCGATTATTGTATTCCAGGCTTTTGAGACGGCCTCTTTTTGCCGGATGCGTGCATCTTAGTTTTTGCGAACAGAATGGTATAAAATAGGGTTGTACTATATGGAACCCGGGAGTGAATCGGCCTTTCCAGTTTTATATTTAAATAAAATAGTATTTTACCAGCAATTGAATGATTAAATTCTATGAAGCGAACGTTTATTTTATTTCTTACCCTTTTGCCGTATCTGCTCTATGCACAGCCCAAAATAAAAACTAAAAAATACCCGAGCCTTTTATGGGAGATCAGCGGTAAAGGGCTTACGAAGCCTTCTTATCTTTTTGGTACCATGCATGTCAGCAG
>JAKFEJ010000546.1:0-9892 GCA_036675745.1 Chitinophagaceae bacterium
GAATAACCACTGCGGCTGATTATATAGCCGGCTCTTTCCATTTCTTTATTATAATCTTCGGTGGGAAGATGATTGTAAAACCGGATATCATTGGTAGAAGGAATAAGAGAGGAAAAGCCGGGCAAACCCCTGACAATAGTGGCAGTTCCGTGGTACTGGCTGATCTCATTTATTATTTTATTCTCCAATAAAGTTCTTTGAGGTTCTGGTCCTGACAAAGAAATAAATAAATGGTTTTTTTGCTCTGTACTGTTATTTTTTTTCAATCTTGATAACACGCCTATATAGTGTACAGGTATAGCGGGCATTATCGCCGGATGTGATAATTCACCGGCAATACCATTTTCTTTTTTTTCATCCGGTATCCAGCATTCAGTAAAGCGATTGATAAAACGGTAGTTTATTTTTTGTAAAAATTGTTCACTCCACTTTCCAAACGGGGTTTTGATTGTCAATTGATGTGTGATGAAAACTGAAGGTATCGAAGGATGGTATAAGCCATAGCGGTTGTCGGCGATGACCGCATCAAATTGATATTCTTCAACGGCCTTTTTAAGCCAGCTATTTTCTTGTTTGACCGTTTTGAAAAGCCGGGGAAGCTGGAAAAAAATTGACCGGAAAAGGCCCAACCGGGATCCGCCATACTTCACCCTATAGCCTTTAAGGGGTAAAAAGGGTAGGTTGGGAAACTCTTTTTTTAATAAATTTTTTTGCGCCCCTTCGCCTGCTAACCAGACCTCTGCTCCTTGCTTTATTAACTCATAAATAACAGGTATACAACGGGTAGCATGACCAAGGCCCCAGTCCAGCGGTACCACCAATATGCGTGATTTACTTATCATTTTTACTGCCGGTTCATAAGTCATGTTAATTTTTCTACGTTTTCGGCGAAAAGCATACTAATTTGTTAACAAAATAGTTTTAATTTAGAAATCCAAATTATGAAGAAGAGAAATAAAATAACACTGTTACTTTTGTTGTCAGGGATGATTTTTCTTTCTGCCTGCAATCGTAATTATTATTCCGGCTCGGGCAAAGGTAGCAATTGCGGTTGCCCCAGTCATAAAGGGATGTCAGGTTATTAAAATGCTTGCGTGATGAAAATGCCTAACCGGGATCTGTTAGTATTATTGAAAAGCGAGTTCATGAGCCAGCGGGCCATTGAACAGGAAGTTGAATGTCTGAATGACCTGCTTCGCACGACAGAGTCAGATGAGCAGTTTTGTATAGCTCATGAACTGGTTGACCGGAATCATATCACTTCCAATGCTAAAAAAATTTTGAAGGCTATTCGTTTTACGGAGTTAAAACAATTCCGGTTTTTGATCAATAAAAACTGATTTTTCATAGAAAAAAATAAAAAGGAGGGAATAATCAATTCTCTCCTTTTTGGCTTTTATACCTTGATCCGAAAGGCTATGCCAGTTTTTTTAATGCATCTCTTAGCTTGTCAATCATTTCATCTATCTCATTTTTTCTGCAGGTTCCTACACTCAGCCTGTACCATGCTGAATTACGGCTGGCTCCAAATGCATAAAAAGGAACAACCGCCAATTTTGCTTCATTCAAAATATAGGCTGTAACATCGTTTTGATTTTCCAATAATTTTCCTTCATTGGTTGTTTTACCAACCAGGTCTATTTTGATTGTGAGATAAATAGCTGCTTCAGGTGTAATAGCGTCAACAGCAAGGCCTTCTTTTTTTAATGAGATAAATCCGTCATAAATACTGCGTAACCGTTCTTCGATCTCCTTTTTAAAATGGGAGAGATATTTTTTAATCGCATCACGATTGCCGAGATAGTAAGCAACCGCTTTTTGCTCCGCCATCGGCGCCCAGGCTCCCAGGTGTGTAAGAATGGCTTTCATCTTATTGATGATCTCTTTTGGGCCCAAACTCCATCCTACCCGTACGCCAGTAGCTGCAAATACTTTACTGATGGCATCAATGAAAACTGTATAGTTACGCATTTCAGGCCGCAACGAGACAGGGTTGTAGTGCTCTATATCTCCATATGTAAGATGCCAGTACATTTGATCGTACATGACATAGAGTTTTTTTTCATCATCACTACGGCGTTTATTTTCTTCCAATACAAGATCGCAGATAGCTTCAAGCCCACTCTTTTTAAACGTAGTACCGGTAGGGTTTTGCGGCGAACATAAAGCGATCAGTGTAGCCTCTTTTATAAAAGGCCTGATATCGTCAGCCGAAGGCATAAAATTATTTTCTGCTTTTGCTTCTATTACGATATGCTCCCCGTCTACAAAATGCGTATAATGATTATTATTCCAACTGGGAACGGCATAAATTATTTTATCTCCTTTATCGCAAATGGCCCGGAAAAGAGCATAGATCAGCGGTCGTCCGCCTGCCGCTACCAATACTTCGGTGGTTGCATATTCAAGGGCTTCCATATTTTTTGTAAAAGAAACAATGGCTTCCCGTAGGTCCAGGTTGCCTTCAGCGGCGGGATAGTTGGTAAAATGTTTGCGGTAAGCTTCTACAATAGCGTCTTCCAGTTCCTTTGGAATAGGGAAAATAGAAGGATCAAAGTCACCAACAGTAAAATTATAGATGCGTTCACCCTGGCGTATTTTTTCCCTGATATCTCCACCCAGTTTTACAATTTCAGAACCGATCAGTGTTTCGGATAAATGCGAAAGTTTCATGTGGTTATTATTTTTAGTTGTCGCATTTATTTATCATAAAAAATTATTGTCGTCCTAAACTACCGGGTATAAATTGTCCGTAATTTTTATGATTCATTTCATGCCTTTTGTTTTTAGTATCAATAAAACGAATACGGATTATTGATGCGGCAAAAGTAAAATGATTCGTGCAGACGGCAAGTCAAAGCTACAAGCTTCGGGCTGCCAGTAATTTGATAAATGAAATAGCTGCCGGGACAGGCAGCTAATAATTTTTTTGCAATAAGATAAGACGGAAATCTAATCATGGTGATTACGCCGCTGATGTTTGCGTCCATGACCACCTTTGTACTTGTGCTGTTTGCCCTGATGACCCTTATATTTTGCATATTTTATTTTATGCCTGCCATAATAACGATAAGCTCGGGGTTCATTTACTACAACTTTATAACCTCTGTAAAGATCATAATGCCTGTGTGCTGGCGGCAAATGTGCTGAAAACACCCAATTTCCTCCAGACAAATAAACAAATTGACCACGGGGAACATAATAGTAAGATTCAATATCCGGCAGGTAATAATATTCGACATAGTCATAACCCCGGGGACCCCAGTCGGGTTGTGAACCAATATTGATATTTACACCTATATTGACCTGGGCTTTCAGGTTATTGATAAACCCAGATGCGAACAAAAAAAGGGATAGGGATAAAATGATTTTTTTCATTGGGCATTATTTAGATATAAATTATTTTTCAAAACAAATGCCAGCTATAACTAACAATTACTTAAAATCAGCAGTATGTATCAATATGGCCTATAAACGTTGTAATGAGTTATTGTAGTTAATGACATAAAAAAACTCCCTTTATAAAAGGGAGCTAATCTCATAAACCTTATCCGGGATGGTGTTATTGTGGTTTCTCATTATACTTTTTCTCTGCCTCTTTTGCTTTTTCAAAATCAAGTACCACGCCATTGATACAATAACGGAGGCCTGTTGGAGGCGGCCCATCATTAAACACATGGCCCAGGTGCGATTTGCAGCGACCACATTGTGTCTCTGTTCTTGACATGCCATGTGTATTGTCCGGTGTATAAATAATACTGCTTTTACTGATGGGTTCATAAAAGCTGGGCCAGCCGCAGCCGCTTTCAAACTTTGCATCACTTTTAAACAAAGCGTTGCCACAAACGGCGCAATAGTAAGTTCCTTTATCAGTCAGGGTTTCATAAGGGCTTGTCCATGGTCTTTCTGTTCCTTTTTGCCTGGCAACCTGGAATATATCTTTTGGCAATACCTTTTCCCATTCGCTGTCGGAAATATTTACTTTACTTGTATCTGTGTTGGAGTAAACCGGGTGTTTTTTTTGTGTGCTGTCCATGTTTTCCTTTTTTGTGGTAGATGAATTGGATTGCGAATAACTGCATTGCTGTAACAGTCCGGCAAATAATACGATCAGTATGGTTCTTGTTGTTGTCATTATTATTATTAGGTTTAACAAATTTACGACAAGGATGTTGCCCTGGTTTGTCAGAAAGCCGATATAGCCCAAGGCTTAACAAATTATTCCGATAAACGAAATTTCAATCTAAAACCTGCCAGCGAAGGATTATTAAGCACTCTACATTATATTTGCCACTCACCAAGATCAGATAGAGATAATGTTTAATATAATCCTGTTTGGCCCTCCGGGTAGCGGAAAAGGTACTCAATCAGAAAAACTTGTCGAAAAATATGGACTGATCCATCTTTCAACAGGTGATTTGCTCAGAAAGGAAAGAAAACTTAAAACTCCATTAGGAATTGAGGCACAACAATTTATAGACAAAGGGCAATTGGTTCCGGATGAAGTTGTTATTGGTATGATCAGTTCGGCCTTGGATGAAAATCCCGGGGCGAAGGGTTTTCTTTTTGATGGCTTTCCCAGGACGGTAGCCCAGGCGGAAGCTTTGGATCGCTTACTGGATTTAAAAAAATCAGAAATTTCAGTAGTTCTCTTTTTAGAAGTTGATGAAGAAGAGCTGATAGCACGATTGGTGAACCGTGGAAAAACATCAGGAAGAACAGATGATGCTGATGAAAATATACAACGGAAAAGGCAGGATGTTTATAAAAACGAAACATTACCCGTTGCTGCCTATTATTCAAAACTCAAAAAAGTGGTTATCATAAACGGCATGGGAACCATCGACGAGATATTTTCCAGGCTATCCGGTCAGATTGATAAAAAGATTAAATAAAAAGCATTTAAATATTTTCTTTACCCCGGCTGGCCCGGGGTATTTTTTTGATAGCCGGTTTTCTAATTTGTGCTTTGTAATTTATCTTAACCCATTCAAAAAAATTTCACCTAATGTTGCCATATGAGTTTTGAGAAAGAAAACTTTCTGCGGACAAAGTTGGTTCGTTATTTACAACAGCTTGATCCCGCTACCCCACCACGATGGGGCAAAATGAATGTGCAACAAATGATAGAACATTTTGGAGGGGATGTGGTACGAAATGCAAATGGCAGGCTGAAGATTGACACGATAGTTACTACGCAGGAAAACCTGCAGCGAATGCGGGAATTTTTAATGAGTGAAAAACCATTTAAGGAAAATACCAGGAATCCTTTGATGGCGGAAGAGCCTGCTCCACTAAGGTATAAAACAGTACAGGCTGCCATTGGCGCACTTCAACAAGAACTTATTTATTTTTTTGAAGCTTTTGAAAAAGACCACAGTTTTGTTACCCGCAATCCTTTTTTTGGCGATCTTAGTTTTGAACAAAGTGTACAATTGCTTTACAAACATGCATTGCACCATCTCCGCCAGTTCGGTGTAGAACCTTTAGATGTTTAGCCCCTGTCCCCTAAAGGGGGACTTAGGTCAGAATCACTTGTTATGATTAAAAGTTCACTAAGACGACAATTCATATTTTGAGGTAAATACAGAAAAGCGCTTCCTTAAAAAAATCAGGTAGGTTTATATATTTTGCAGCAGGTAAAAATGCGACTTAGCCAGTTAAGCGATAAACCAGAGGAACGCTAAATCTTGGTTTTGAGTATAGAATCCGCTTTTTGCAAACTGCCCAGGATCGCTTCTTTTACTTTTGATACTTTCATTTTTTCTGATCCTAAGTAATCGATTCTTTCCTTTACATTGTTAACCGCTGAATCCATATTAAACTCTTCCATCCATTTATTCATTGCAAACTCTGCATAGCTAAGATCCTTTTGCAGGCTGTCCAGCTTTGTTCTAAGCGGAGCAGCGGCTTGTTTTGCTTTTGCTGGTAATTTATCTATAGAATCCAGCAAGCGCCGGGTTGTTTGTTCGGCCCTGGTTAATTTCCCCATTTTTGCCATACCAATATTGTGACCGTCCATTACATCTTTCATCAGGCTGTCAGCTTGTGTTTTAGGCTCATTTTGTCCATGCCCGTTGTGCTTGTTTTCTGAATTATTGCAGGCTAGCAGACCGATTATAGTTAAAGCGGCTAATGGAAATTGAAATGCTTTCATCTTTTATGTGTTTTTAAAAGGGATTGAATTTTGTTTTAGCCAGAGGACAATATCCTCAAATTTGGTTTCGCCGGTAGAAACGCTGATAGTGAAACTATAAATATCCTTATCGCTTGAAGTTAATTTTATACTTCCTCTTTGTAGTAAAGCAAACATTGCCAGGAAACCGGTTCTTTTGTTGCCATCAACAAAAGGATGATTAATGATGATACTTTCCATAATTGCACCGGCCTTTTCATAGACTGTTGGGTATAAATCTTCTCCTCCAAAAGTTTGATAAGGCCTTGCAATTGCTGACTCTAACAGACCTTCATCTCTGATACCATCAGCGCCTCCGTACCTGGCAATAGATAAATGGTGCAAGCGGAGAATTTCTTCTTTTGAAATCATTCGGCCAGTTTTTTTAACACTGAACCATACTGCGATACAGCAGATTCAAATATCTTGTCGGCCGATTTAATATGGTCTTTTTGCGATTTGTAATTTGCTTCTTCCAGGTATTTTAAAACTTCTTTTAGTGTATTTTCATCCTCGATCTGAACCAATTGGCTAAAAGCTTTTACTTTCATTTCAGCTACACTCATAACTTGTATTTTTGTAAAACAAATTTACATAAAACTTAAACACATTTTAGTTTATAAACGATTGTCCCTATGCTCAAACTGGAAAACTACATTACAGGAAAATGGATTACCGGGGATGGCGACGGACAGACCTTATATAATGCCATAACCGGTGAAGCTATTGCGGCTGCTTCTACAAAAGGAGTAGATTTTAAATCCATTGTTGAATACGGAAGAAAGACCGGTAACCCTGCTTTGCGGAAAATGACTTTTCGTGAAAGAGGTAATATGCTTAAAGCATTAGCTCTTTATTTAAGAGATCATCTTGAAAAATTTTATGCGATCAGTTATAAAACCGGTGCTACCAAAGCAGATAGTTGGGTGGATATTGAAGGTGGTATAGGTAACCTGTTTGCTAATGCTTCACTGCGTCGAAAATTTCCTGACGAGTCTTTTTGTATTGACGGAGAAGCACATAATTTCAGCAAGCATAATAGTTTCATGGGCACACATATTTTGGTGCCGAAGGAAGGGGTTGCTATTCATATCAATGCATTTAATTTCCCGGTTTGGGGCATGCTGGAAAAAATTGCTGTCAATTTATTGGCTGGTGTTCCTGCTATTGTAAAACCGGCAACAGTTACTTCGTATTTAACAGAAGCAGTAGTCAAAGAAATCATTGCTTCAAAAATTTTACCGGAAGGAGCTTTGCAACTTGTTTGTGGAAGCGCCGGTGATTTGCTGGACCATGTTGGTTCACAGGACGTGGTCACCTTTACAGGGTCGGCTTCTACTGGTTTAATGCTGAAGTCACACCCAAAAGTTTTAAGCGAATCAGTTCCGTTTAATATGGAAGCTGATTCATTAAATTGTATTGTACTGGGTGAAGATATATCACCCGATAAGCCGGAGTGGGATATTTTTATTAAAGAAGTAAGAAAAGAAATGACTTCTAAAGCAGGACAGAAATGTACTGCCATCCGCAGAATATTTGTACCGGAAAACAAAATGGAAGATGTATGGAAAACAATTGCCGCTTCACTTTCACAAACCACTATTGGCAATCCATTGAATGAAAAAGTAAGAATGGGATCATTGGCTGGTTTGGGCCAGCGCTTAGAAGTAAAAAAACAGGTAGAAAAATTACTGGCATCATCTCAATTGATTTATGGTTCATTGGATAGCGTTGACGTAATTGATGCGGACGCAAACAAAGGAGCCTTTATTTCTCCGCTTTTATTGCTGAATGAAAATCCTTTTGCAAGTAGTGAAGTTCATGAGGTAGAAGCATTCGGCCCGGTAAGCACTATCATGCCATATAAATATATGGATGAAGCTATTCAATTAAGCAAAAAAGGCAAAGGCTCTTTATGTTCTTCCATCGTAACAGCCGATAATAAGATAGCAAAGCAATATGTAGTAGAAGCAGGTACACATCATGGAAGGATCCTGGTTCTTAATGCTGACTGCGCCAAAGAAAGTACGGGTCATGGTTCACCATTGCCTTTATTGGTTCATGGTGGGCCGGGCCGTGCAGGTGGTGGAGAAGAAATGGGTGGTATCCGGGGCGTAAAGCACTATATGCAAAGGGTCGCTATCCAGGGGTCTCCTACTACGATAACGGAGATAACGAATGTGTATCAAGCCAATGCTAAAGGCAAGGATCCGGGTAAGCACCCCTTTCGAAAATATTTTGAAGAGCTGGAGATCGGAGACCAGTTGATTACCTCCAAACGGCTTATCACCTCTGAAGATATTGACCGGTTTGCTGATCTTAGCGGGGATCATTTTTATGCACATAGCAAAACCACTAATTTTAAGGACACTATGTTTGAACAACAGGTAGCACATGGCTATTTTATTATGAGTGCTGCCGCCGGGTTGTTTGTAGATAGTTACGATAAAAACCCCGTATTGCTGAATTATGGTATTGATGAGTTGCGGTTTACCAAACCCGTTTATCCGGGTGCCGAAATTCATATTAAATTTACCTGCAAAGAAAAATTATCGCAGGATGCAAATGAGGAAAATGATATTCCAAAGGGAATTGTAAAATGGCTGGTGGAAATACTAGACGAAACAGATGAGCCGTTTGTTGGAGTCGCAACAATATTAACGATGGTAAAACGAAATGAGCCATAAAAATTATCAAGCAATTTATATAAACAGCGACGATAATTTTTATGACGAATTCCATATGACCAAAAAACAATAACAAATAACAGATGAAAAGATAAATAATATGCTTACTGAAGTAAAAGAAGGATATGTAAAGTCCGAGTTTCACAAAGGAATTACAACCATTGAGTTTTTTCACCCGCAAAGCAATTCATTACCCGGCAGGATATTGGAAGAACTGGCACATGCTATTCATGGCGCCGGTAATGATGATCATACAAAAGTGATCATTCTCCGGTCAGCCGGTGAAAAAGCATTTTGTGCCGGCGCTTCTTTTGATGAACTGAAAACTATAAAAGATAAAGAACAGGGATTGCATTTTTTTAGTGGTTTTGCTCATGTCATCAATGCTATGCGGACTTGCCCTAAATTCATTATTGGCCGTATCCATGGAAAATGTGTAGGCGGTGGTGTTGGTATCGCAGCTGCCGTAGATTATGCTATAGCTGTCGAAGCAGTAGAGATAAAGTTAAGCGAACTGGCCATAGGTATCGGGCCTTTTGTAGTGGGCCCTGCGGTAGAAAGAAAGATAGGTTTATCCGCATTTACACAATTGGCCATTGATGCCGCTATGTGGAGAAATGCTGATTGGGCGAGGAGAAAAGGATTGTTTGCAGAGCTGCACCCAACTATAGAAGGAATGGATGAATCTATACAAAGACTAACCAATACGTTGATGCAATCCAGTTTGGTTGCAATGGCGGAAATGAAAAAGGCATTCTGGAAAGGAACGGAACATTGGGATAAATTATTGATTGAAAGGGCTGCCGTTAGTGGAAAATTGGTATTGAGTGAGTTTGCAAAAAAAGCGATGGAGAAGTTCAAAGCGAAGAACTAAGATTTGATTGATTTAAAAGATTATGAACAAAGAGGAGTCAAGATTTCACCAGGCAAATTTTTCATCTTTTTGTGATTTGCTTTCAAAAAAAGACCCGCACTTAAAAACCATCATCAGGCAATACGGTTATCCACCCATGTGGACAAGGCCTGCAAA
>JAKFEJ010000428.1:0-9786 GCA_036675745.1 Chitinophagaceae bacterium
TCAAAGCGGGGGAAGAGGAGCCCCGGCAAATGGTGGCGGTGGTGGCAATAATCATAATAATGGCGGAGGTGGAGGCGCCAATCTTACTTCGGCTGGCACTGGAGGTGGAAATTCAACTTCGACAAGCTCAACAGGTTGTAGGGGCAATTATCAGGGAATAGCTGGAAGAGCATTAAACAACAACGGAGGAATCAAAATATTCATGGGTGGGGGTGGTGGCGCAGGTCATGCAAACAATACTGTAACTCCAAACCCCAGGGGCGGGGGAAATGGCGGTGGCATCATTTTCATCAGTGCAAACAATCTTATTGGAAACAGTTTTAAAATAAGTGCTAACGGCCAGAGCGGCGGGTCCACTGTAGGTGATGGGGCATCTGGGGGTGGCGCTGGCGGAACAATCATTTTGAATATCAATAATTACATTGGAACAGCAACCATAGAAGCAAATGGGGGTCAGGGCGGCTCTGTTGATAATGAATCGATTAATCAAAGGTGTTATGGTGGTGGCGGTGGTGGTAGCGGCGGCGCCATTTATTTTTCAGGGGCCGCTCCGGCCATTACCACCAATTTTGTTGGAGGTCTGGCTGGCGTTGAATCAAATCGTTTAAACTGCGGCACTCCAAATCCGCCATCAGCAGGTACTAATGGACAGGTTGCCTCAAATTATATTTATAGAAGTTCTTTAGTCATGGCCAGCAGCTATTGCGCCTTGCTATTACCGGTCGAGTTAGTTTGGTTCAAGGCTATATACAAAAATGATCATGTAGAATTGAACTGGAAAATAGCACAGCCTGAAACAGCCGAAAGATTTATTATAGAAAGGTCTGGTGATGGCAGCAACTGGATACAAATCAATAATAGATCCGCTATGGATGGCATTTCAGATTACAAGGATATTGATCTCTCTCCCCTGTCAAAAACTAATTTTTATAGGTTAAAAATGATCGACGAAAGCGGAGTAGTGAATTATTCATCTATTCAGAAAATTTTCATTCCATCAAAGAATGAGTTACTAAAAATTTATCCCAACCCTGCCAGTAAAAAAGTTTTTGTAACAGGAAGCCTGCCTGCTCTTACAGAAATATTCTTGTTTGATCTATTAGGAAAATTGCTGTTGAGCAAAAAGACTATTACAAATCAGAGCAACATGGAAATTGATCTCCCGGATTTATCTGCCGGTGTTTATATGATAAAAATTAATGAGGTTGTAAAAAGATTAGTTATTCGCTGATCAGTAAAATACTTATAAAAAGAAAGAGCCGGAATCATTTAAAACGATTCCGGCTCTTGTACTATTAATCTTTATAATCTTACACTGCTTCTGCACTCATCCTCTTAGTTTGTTTTAATCTTTCATTTTCATCCAGTATCACTTTGCGCATACGAATGAAATTAGGAGTTACCTCTATGCATTCATCCTGCTGGATGTATTCCATACATTCTTCCAGCGTCATCAATGTTTTTGGAGCAATACGCGTAGCGTCATCACTACCGCTGGCACGGTGGTTGGTTAATTTTTTTCCTTCTGTAGCATTTACTACCAGGTCACCGGGTTTGACATTTTCTGCTATGATCTGCCCGGCATATACTTCTTCTGCCGGATCTACAAAAAACGTTCCCCTGTCCTGTAATTTATCTATTGAATAACCAGTTGTCTTCTCTGTATTTTTTGAAAGTAATACCCCATTGCTTCTTCCGGGAATTGGGCCCTTCCATGGTTTATATTCAGTAAAACGGTGTGCCATTACAGCTTCGCCGGTTGTAGCTGTAAGCATTTGCGTACGCAAGCCAATCAAACCTCTTGATGGGATCTCAAATTCCAGGTGTTGCATTTCACCCTTGGTTTCCATGATCAGCATTTCACCCTTGCGACGACTTACCAGGTCAATTACTTTGCTGGCAAATTCCTGTGGTACATCTACAACAAGGTTTTCATAAGGCTCACATTTTTTACCGTCGATCTCTTTTACAATTACCTGCGGCTGGCCTATTGTCAATTCGTATCCTTCACGACGCATGGTTTCAATCAATATTCCCAAATGCAGAATACCACGTCCGTACACCATTAAACTATCTCCTTCGTCACTATCTTCTACTTTCAATGCAAGATTTTTTTCCGTTTCTTTCATCAACCGGTCCCTTAGATGCCTTGATGTAACAAACTTTCCATCTCTTCCAAAAAAGGGTGAATTGTTTACTGAAAACAACATGTTCATCGTTGGCTCGTCTACGCTGATAACGGGCAATGCTTCCGGATTTTCAACATCGGCAATAGTATCACCGATATTAAAATCTTCAATACCAACTACAGCACAAAGATCTCCGGCTACCACTTCGGCCACTTTCTTTTTTCCCATTCCCTCAAATACATACAGCTCTTTTATCTTCATTTTCTTTATCGAACCATCCGCCTGCATCAAAGCGATCTGTTGATTTTCTTTGATAGTGCCACGGCTCACTTTACCTACGGCAATACGACCCAGGAAAGAAGAATAATCAAGCGAAGTGATCTGCATTTGCAACGGCCCTTCATTCACTTTTGGTGGTGGTACATGTTTCAAAATACCATCCAGCAAGGGATTGATATTATCAATTTGTTCTAATGTATCATTGAACCAGCCATTTTTACCAGAGCCATAATAGGTAGGAAAATCCAATTGTTCTTCCGTAGCATCCAGGTTGAAGAATAATTCAAAAACGGCATCATGCACTTCATCAGGGCGGCAATTCGGCTTATCAACTTTATTAATAATAACAATTGGCTTCAGGTTTAACTGCAATGCTTTTTGTAGTACAAACCTTGTTTGGGGCATCGGGCCTTCAAAAGCATCTACTAATAAGCAAACACCATCAGCCATTTTTAATACCCTTTCTACCTCACCACCAAAATCGGCGTGACCCGGTGTATCAATCACATTGATCTTAACTCCTTTATATGTAACAGATGCATTCTTACTAAAAATAGTAATGCCTCTTTCCCGCTCCAGGTCATTGCTGTCCATAATCAGTTCACCGGTATCCTGGTTATCCCGAAAAACCTTGGTAGTGTGTAAAATTTTATCAACCAAAGTGGTTTTACCATGGTCAACGTGGGCAATGATAGCGATGTTTCTTATTTCCATTTTTTACTGTTAGCCATTGACTGTTAACTCTTAGCAAGATCCAAATGGATAAAGACTAATAAACTACAGCTCAACCGCCGTTTTTTTTGAGGCTGCAAAGCTACGTCAATTAAGCGGGGGGAGCAAACGAAACAAACAATTAATAAGGGCTTAATCTACCAAAAACAAGGTTTTGGCGTAGTTTTAGGAAAATAGCTGCAATGAAATTCGTTAAATGGTTAGGCTTCATCATTTTAGTATTGATTGTCGTTTATTTCCTGGGGAGCCATCCATCTTCTCCGAAATACACCAATGATCTGCCAGCTGTTCCTTCAGAAGTTGCTATGCTTGAGAAATATGTTAATGAGCGGGAAGCATTGCATAAGTTAAAACCTGACAATGAAGCCAGGATCATTTGGATAAATGATTCTCTAAAAGAAAAAACTGATTATGCGGTAGTGTACCTGCATGGATTTTCCGCTAGCCAGGAAGAAGGCGATCCTGTTCATTACCAGTTTGCAAAAAAATTCGGCTGCAACCTTTATTTGTCCCGCTTGGCAGAACATGGTATAGATACCACTGAAGCGATGGCGAACCTTACAGCGGATAAACTCTGGAATTCTGCCAAAGAAGCTTATGCTATAGGTAAGCAATTAGGGAAACAAGTAATATTGATGGCTACATCTACCGGTGGTACTTTAGCGCTCAAGCTGGCAGCAGAGTATCCTGAAATTTTCAGTCTTATCCTGCTTTCCCCCAATATAGCTATTAATGATCCCCTGGCCTGGGTGGCCAACAATCACTGGGGATTGCAAATAGCCCATCTCGTAAAAGGTAAATACAATACAACTGATGACACTACAGCGCTTGAAAAAAAATATTGGTACAATAAATACAGGATGGAATCCGTAACAGAAATGCAGGAGTTGCTGGAAACCACGATGAAATCATCGCTTTTTGAAAAAATAAAACAACCCGTCTTATTGCTGTATTATTATAAGGACGAAGAACACCAGGATAAGACCGTAAAGGTATCAGCGATGAAAAGAATGTTCAGGCAACTGGGTACTCCTGATAGTTTGAAAAGAGAAGTAGCGGTACCTGATGCCGGTGAACATGTTATCGGCTCTTATATAAAATCAAAAGATGTAAAAACGGTAATAAATGAATGTGAAAAATTTGCTGCAGAAGTTCTCCACATAGCTGTTCAGTGATATATTTTCTCTTGAAAGCGCTGTTATTTTTGCCAAAATCAATCTTCATATGTCCGGCTTACTCATTATCAAACAGCAGGGAAATTCGCTTTCAAAAAAACAGTTGGATTTCAATAAACTCATCCGCTCTGTAGAAAAAAGAAGAAAAGACCTGCAGGAGTTGGAAGTCCTGTTTAAAAAAATGATAACCCGATACGAAGAAAAACTGCACCCGCATAAAAAAGAATTTTCGGATTGTAGCTTTGAATTTATTAAACTGCTTGACTCCCATTTTGAAACCGGAAAGTTGAAAAAACTGCAACAAGAGAAAACGGCGCAGATGATCATAAATATACTTGCCTGCATCGAAGTGGATGAAAACCGGGAGGCCGTACAGGCGATAGCTTCCAAATACATGGCTTTTCAACAAAAAGACATGAATGAAGCAGAAAAAATGATGGGAAAAGAAATGTTGAAGAATATGTTTTCTTCGGCTTTTGGCGTTGAAATGGATGATGAAGACATTGACCTGAACAATTTTTCGCAAATGGGAGAAAAGATTCACAGTAAACTCGCCGAAGAAATGAATGAACAGCGAAAAGAGAATTTTTCAAATTCCAAACACAAATCTTACAACGGTCAAAATAAAAAACTGGCCGAAAAAGCCGAACTGCTGCGCAAAAGCTGGAAAACACTCTATACCCAATTGGTGCGAAAACTTCATCCCGACACAGAACAGGATGAAGATTTGAAACTGCATAAAACCGAAATTCTCAAAAAGGTGACTGCTGCCTACGAGCACAATGACTTTTATACCCTTCTTCATTTATATCAGCAGGAAATAGGGTTTAATGCTGCTGATGAAAAAGCCCATCAACTAAAAAACGACGATGTATTGAATGACTATATCGGTATCCTGAAAAAACAGGATGCAGAATTGCGGGATAAAATGGGAGCCATTAAGTGGGAGGCCGAAAACCGGAATCTGGGTTTTATAACCCGCAAAAACGCCTGGATGATGTTTGAGCAATTCATCCTGCAGGAGCAAACGCATTACAGCCTTCAAATAAACAATACAAAAAGCAATATTAAAAATTTCGCAGACATCGGAACTTTTAAAAAGACGCTGGGGACTATACATCTTGAGCAGCTCAGACCAAACGACGGACTTTCTTTTTTTGACGACGATACAGATGAGTTCGATGATGATTTTTTTGAAGATTTTTTCTTTGAAAAGAAACCCCGCAAACAAGCTAAAAGAAATTAAAAAGCTTTTAACCATGGAAAGCGGAACTCTGTTCCGCTATACTCCCCAAATCATAAAACAGAGAATGATTTTGCTTGAACAACTCGCTAATTTACCCTTGTGGAGTATAACAAATAAACGGAACAGAGTTCTGCTTACAAAAATGAACGGAACAGAGTTCCGTTTTCCATTCGGAAATCAGATCAAACCCGAACATATATCTTTCTTTTATCTAAAAAATAACCAACCAGCCAACAAATAAGCATAAAGCTGATGGCAAAAAGAAACGAACCGAAATACATACCCGCATGGCTGAAAACATTTTCAAAGATCCAGCCATACAGTGGTTGATAATTTTCCCCAACGCCAAAGAACCAAAGCAAGATTGCCCCTATTTCTGAAAGTAAATAAATGAACAGGGGATTTTTACCAAACACTTCAAAAAAGTAACCCCATTTTCTTTGTTGTAAAAAATCAGTGATATAAATAAGCACGGCAAGAATGACACAGTCAATACCAACCGTAAGCAATACAAAGCTTCCGGTCCATAATTTTTTATTGATAGGGAAAAAAGGATGCCATGCCAATGCCAGCGCTACCAACACAACACCGGCCAGCAATAGTTTTGTCAATCCTTCATATTCTTTTCCCTTTTTCCGTATCCATTTACCTGCCAGCCAGCCAAATGTAACATTGGCAATAGCGGGCAATGTACTTAATACGCCTTCGGGGTCAAAAGCAATACCTTCACCATGATACAAATGGTCTGGACCCAGCAGCCACATATCCAGTTTGGTTCCGGCATTGGTTAGCATATTATAAGGATCGCCTGTTTCACCAAACAATAAGAGTATAAGCCAGTACAGAAGGAGCAAAATAACCGACCAAATGAAAACCCGGTATGGCTTTAAATAATAAACCAGCAAGGAAGCGAAACAATAACCCAGTGCAATACGTTGTAAAACGCCCATGACGCGGGTATGGTCAAAAGGATTTCCTACTAACTGGTGCTGGTCATTATAATGTACAAAGGGGAACCAGTACATTAAAAAGCCGAGCAGGAAAATTATAAAAGTTCTTTTAAAAATTTTACCCAATACCTGCGCCTGTGAAAGTTTGGCCCACTTTTCCATTACAAAACTCATGGCATTGCCTACCGCAAACATAAAGGAAGGAAATACAAGGTCGGTTGGTGTAAATCCATTCCATGATGCATGAAGCAATGGAGCATAGGTGGTAGCGCCATTACCGGGTGTATTGACAATGATCATGAAACAAACTGTCATGCCCCGGAAAATATCGAGGGCAAGAAAACGTTGAGAGGAATGCGGCATTTATAGTAGGTTGATAACCGAATTTATAAAATAAAAAGGGAAGCAAATGGTTTATTAAGCGGGTCTTTAAAATATTCCCGTTTTTTTCCCGTTTGTAAATAGCCGGATAACATTTTTATCCGTACTCTGTTTGTAAAATTAGTTAGGCATGACTTCACGTTGGTCACGGAAAAATATATTGAAACAGTTTGGTATTACGATCGGCAGTACTTTTTTCCCTTTCTCTTTATGGGCAAAGAATGAAACAGGCGAGCCGCTGATCCTGCCTGATAATCCCTTATATAAACGGCTGGCAAAACCCGTTACGGCCATAACATTGGGCGCCGGTGCAAGAGGAAATGTATATGGCGACTACGCTATTGAGTATCCTGAACAATTAAATATTGTGGGAGTAGCAGAACCTAACCTGTTGCGTAATGAACGTTATGCTGTAAAACATACTATTCCTGTTGCTAATTGTTTTACAAACTGGCAGGATGTATTCCGGAAGCCAAAATTCGCCGATGCCGTTATCATCAGCACACCTGATCAATTGCATTACGAGCCCTGCATGGAAGCATTGCGACAAGGCTATGATGTATTGCTGGAAAAACCCATTTCTCCCAGTGAAGAAGAATGCCGTGCTATTTTAGAACTCACTAAAAAAACAGGACGCATTGTCGCCGTTTGCCATGTACTGCGTTACGCCCCTTATTTTATCAAACTGCGTGAACTGATGCAAAGCGGAACTATCGGCGAAGTGATCAGTATGCAACACCTGGAACCGATAGATCATGTACATATGAGCCACTCCTATGTACGGGGCAACTGGCACAACAGCAAAGAAACAACCCCCATCATTCTCGCCAAATCATGCCATGACCTTGATGTTTTAAAATGGATGCTGGGAAAAGATTCTAAGAAAATACAGGCTTTTGGAAATTTGAAATGGTTTAAAAAAGAAAATGCGCCGGCCGGCAGTAAGGAAAGATGTACGGATGGCTGTGCGATTGAATATAAATGTCCGTACTCCGCTTTAAAAATTTATCACCGGGAACGGCAACGCACTTATGTTTTTGACCTGCCGGAAAAAAAGAGCAAACAGGACGACGCTATTTTAAATTATTTAAAAACATCTGACTACGGCCGCTGTGTGTACCGGATGGATAATGACCAATGCGATCATTACACCACCAATATTTTATTTGATGATGGCGTTACGGCTACTTTTAATATGGAAGCATTTACGCCCTGGGGTGGCCGCCGTACCAGGGTGATGGGAAGCATGGGCTACCTGGAAGGCGATATGAACAAATTCAAGATCCATGATTTCCGTACCAACAAGTCGAAAACCTACAAAACCAAAACAACGGATGTAGATCATTATAAAAATGAAGGTCATGGCGGCGGCGACTGGCGATTAGTATCAGACTGGATACAGGCGGTAGCACAACACAATTCCAATTTACTTACATCTACTATTGAAGCTTCAATAGAAAGCCATATTATGTGTTTTATGGCGGAAGAAAGCAGGTTGAGTAATAAGGTGATGGAGATAAAAATGTAAAAAACTTCGCTATCTTATGGTGTAATCCTGTTCCTGATTAAGCAGATATTACTTTTTCAGTCTATGTTTTATAAAATAGTTTTGTTTTTTTCTTTATTGATGCAGGCGGTTTCAATGCCAGCCCAAAAAATTCAAAAACCTGTTGTTATAATTTTTGATAGTGATATGGGGCCGGATTATGATGATGTGGGAGCTATTGCAATGTTACATGCATTGGCAGATAGCGGACATGCAAACATCCTGGCTACTGTTGCCAGTACAAAATATGAAGGAGTAGCGGCAGTATTCAATGTATTCAATACTTATTTTAAAAGGCCGGAAATATTAATCGGGGTGCCGAAGGGTAATGCGTTGGATTTAAAAGATTTTCAACATTGGACAGATACCCTCTTGCTGAAATATCCTCACCATATAAAAACGAATGATGAAGTGCCGGATGCAACCGAAGTTTACAGGAAGGTATTAGCGTCACAGCCTGACAAAAGTGTAACGATCGTAACGGTTGGATTTCTTACTAACCTTTCTGCACTACTACAATCTCCGGCGGATAAATATTCTAAACTGAATGGAAAAGAATTAGTGAGGCAAAAAGTAAAACAATTGGTTTGTATGGCAGGAAAGTTTCCTGACGGCAGTGAGTTTAATGTGAACCGTGATGCAACAGCTTCCCAATTTGTTTTTGATAATTGGGAAACTCCGGTATTATTGAGCGGTTTTGAAATAGGAGTAAAAATAAAAACCGGTTTACCGTTTATACATGATGAGACAATTAAAAACAGCCCTGTAAAAGATGTGTTCCGTATTTGTATTCCCATGAGCCAGGAAGACAGTGCCGGCAGAAGCAGCTGGGATGAAACAGCCGTACTAGTTGCCATTAAAGGATACAAGCCCTGGTACAGCATACAAAATGGCAAGATGATGGTGACGAAAGATGGAAGTAATACATGGAACGAAGAATCTTCGCAGCACAGCTATCTTGTAGAAGTGCAATCTCCCATTCTTGTTCAACGGGTGATCAATACATTGATCATGCATCAACCTGTAAAAAAATAATTACCCGGGTTTTAAATTGGTATCAGAACGGATAACCAATTCCCAAATTCCATACAATATTTTGTTTTCGCCAGGCCGGGCTTCTGAAGTTTATTTCATCTATTACCCAACGTTCTTTGCCCACCAGCCAAGGCTTACGAAAAGGAATAGCCAGATCTAATCTTATTACCAGGAAAGAAACATCGAACCTTAAACCTACGCCCCCACCTACAGCCAGTTCGGATAAAAAATTCTTACTGAATTTCGCACCTACTTTACTTGAATCTTCGTTGAACAACCAGATATTCCCTGCATCTATAAATAAAGCTCCATG
>JAKFEJ010000207.1:0-9753 GCA_036675745.1 Chitinophagaceae bacterium
ATCCTGCATTGTTTGCCATTGTGAATGACTTAAACAGAATCCCCATTTTTCCTCATAGTAAGAAGTGCGGTAGGGAACCCATCCTGGTTTTTCCGGCATAGAAAAAATGTGTTCTTCTAATTCCCTCAGAGAAAACGTTCCTTTGATTGGAATACTATAATTAAGAATATGAAGATTGGACTTCTTGAAATCAACCAGTTTATCTCCTTTCATGTTTTTGATATACGCATCATTAATATTCCATTCTTTCGGTATCGTCCAATCGAATACTGCTGTACCCGTAGGTACTTCATTAACCTGTATTGGTAAATATTCCTGCATGATCTTCAGACTTTGTCTGACACCATTCCCTGTAATGCTTCTGCAAATAGGGAAAAGCCTGTTGATCAGCTGGCACAATTCCTCGCCAATAGCAGATGATTCTTTTATATTCATTTAAACTAAAATATCTTTTATTTTTCCGTATTCAAGCCTTTTACATGCCAATCTTATCCATGAATTTTCTAATTACTTTTCCTGCATCCATATATTCGAAGGCAAATTCACGGGCAGCTTTTGAATGCATAGAGTAATCAAGAGAGATCATCTTTATAGCGTCGGCAGCTTCTTCAATGTTGCTAAAAGACAGTAACCCTTTTCCTGTTGGTAATACTTGCGAAAACCCTGTTTCCTGTAGAACAACAGGTTTGCCAAAACCAAGATAATAGCCCGACCTGTCATTAAACCAGCCGCATTGTGTGGAAACAAAAGCTTGTTTGGCAACACTGAATTCAGCTTTCGACCCGGCAATGTAATTCAGATAGGATGTAGCCGAAATACTGATATCATCTGCTTTTTGAGTTTGCCATCCATTTTCACTTAATCTTTGCCAGGGTATTTTTTTTCCTGAAACTGCTACTTCCATTAATTCATTTACTTTAGACGGCAGGCTCATGATTTTTTCAAATTCTATATCCTTATGTCCATATTCTTTTCCATCGTGTTCAACTCTTTTGTCGGGATTCCAATTCATTACTGTTGTAAATGCTGATTTTCCGTTGACAGGGACATCCTTAATTTCTTGTAATAAAACTGGAGGCAGGTTGTGTTTCCAGGTTATCCCGGAAGTTGGAACATCGCATTTTTCAGTTCCAATCAAACTTCCATCCGTGAAGAAATGATCATAAGCCGGCATTGCAACGCCGGATTCTAACCATTTTTTTATACGGAACTGGAACCAGCCCGGTTCGCCATCCACAAAAACCCGCATTCCACAATGAGCAGATTCCTCTTTCCATTGTGACCATTCCAGGTCAACATATAAATCAGTTGTTCTGAATAATTCATCAACTGCTGATTTATTCAGTCCATGATAAGTTCCATAATGATCAACAAAGCAAAAATTTTCCTGCAGGTTATATTTTTCCAGCAACTTCTTTATTACTCCAACGCCATAAGAGCAATCACTGGTCATTGTTCTGTTGGGTATATCATAGCAGTCATCGGGCCATTCACTTTTTTCAACAAAATAAACCTCATGCCCATTCATTTTGAATCCAACTAACCAGGCAAGATACCATAGATTAGAGCCACCTCTTGGTTCACGGATCATTGTACCACTTAATATAATCCTTGCCATTTTGCTGCGTTTTATATTTCGCTCAATAGGCTTAGTCCTTCAAATTCAGACAGTTTATTGTATAGGCTTCATGGCTGCTGTTCAAAACAATTTTTGTAGTGATGGCTTTAGTGGGATTATGGATTCCAATGCGGACTGGTTTAATAAACGGGAGCTTATTTTCGGAAAATAAATTCAACTGATATTGACCTGCATTTTCACTGACACTGATAGTATGACCGAGAATATTGGAGAATTCTTTGAAGTCAATAAAAAATTTCGCACCGGCTTGTTGCCATGTATCCAGTTGTTGAACGAACCAGTTAGTGCCATGAATGCATAAATCAAAATCATGAAAATAACCTATTACAGGAAGCTCCTGCACAAACCAATAGGACTCTGCTAAATCCAGGTAAGGCGAACAAACATGCTGGTTCCAGCAAAGTTGATGGCCAATTCGCATCCCAAGGTAATAACTACTGACTAACATTAATCCCGCTTGCATAGCTTTTTCCAGTACATTATTGGTAAACTCTTCTCCGGGACAGATAAGTGTTGTTGGTAATACTTGAAAATTTTTCTGGAAAGCTTCAATTCCTGATTGTAAAGGATGGTCTTCTTCTGGCCGGCTATTAATAAAACCAATTGACGACCTGCCAAACTCCCTGAACCACATTTTATTTTCATATTTATCTGTTGCTTTTTCCCAGGATTCTCTATCAGGGTGCATATGTGTGTATCCATGTAATTCTACTTCTGCCAATCCCTGATTCCTTAGTTTTTGAATTCCACGAAATTCCGCAGCATAATCAAAAATGCGTGGACCTTCATTCTTAACAGCTTTCATATATTTCACTAAAGGCGAAGGATAAATATTTCCTGATACCCGTGATACAGATTGTCCGTCAATTTCAAGCTGGCCTCTTAACTTATCGCCATCATCAACCCAAGCCGGTACGTAAGCAAGGCTCATCCTCGCTTCTCTTTTGTATAACTCTTCACCGATGGCCTCCCACTCCTTTTCTCCAAGTTTTGTGTTATGAAATGAATCATCATGAGCCGCTTGTGCACTACCCGGGTCATCCATTCGCAGGATGAGGGTGTTTTCCCAATCAAACCACGCAACAGGATATAAACTTTCAAATATTAAAAGCTGTTTTAACAAGGCTGTGAAAGCGGGTTCACTATCTCTTGCAACGCTGGGATGAAAACTTAAAAATAAAATCTTTCCTGCCGATTCCTGGCGAGATGCTGCAATACAGGTTCCCGATAATGAAACCAACTCGTTCAAAGCAGTGGTTATTTCCAATCCCTGGAGATGAATGGGATTTCTCAAATTCCATCGTTTAGAAAAATCCTGGTCGTTGTATTCTACACTATTGCCGGATGACTTCTTTTCCGAAAGATGAATGCCAAAATGATTGGAAAGCCATCCATTCATTTTTCCTGCACGGGTAATGAGTAATATTTTTTTTGTTTCTGTAATCAATAAAATTTGCTCCCAAACTTTACTATCTATAGAATCAGGATCACCGGTGAGTATAATCCATTTGATTTGTTGGTTGTCAATATCGGTGGAAGGAAAATTTTGCGGACCCTGGAGTTTTACCTTCCAGCCCATCAGGGCAATTAACGTCATCCAATCCAAAGCCTCTCTTTCTTCAGGCGGCAACCAACCACCGGTTCCCAATACAGGTTCAGCATTCATCTGTTCAGCAAATGATGTAAGAATTATAGCTGTATCTGTTCTCTGATTCATAACTGGCTTTTCAGTTTTAGAGATGAAAACCCCAATTTTAAAGAACCCGTCAGTGCCTCAACTGAAATCTGATTTTCTGCAAAATTCCTGATAAAAGATCGCATACTTTTTATTTTCTGTGGGTTTTCAGCCACAAATAATAAACGATTAAGCAGGCCTTCATCATCCTGCGGAGCGAATAGCCATCCTGTTTTATTTTCGAGTACCAGGTCTGAAATAGCACCTACATCCGATGAAACCACTGGTAATCCACAGGCCAGTGCTTCCCCTACAACAGTTGGAAAACCTTCCCGTTTGGATGCCAATACCAGGCATTCCGCAATATTTAATAAACGAACTTTCTCTTCATCCTTTGCTACCCACCCCTTAAAATGTATTCTATCAGGAATTTTTTTTGCTGCTTGTTGTTTTAATTTCTCTTCATCCTTTCCAGAGCCAAGTATTAAAAGATCAAGATCGTTAAACTTTGCAGCTACTTGTTGAAATGCGGAAATTATAGAACTAATTCTTTTAACGCTATCATCAAGTCTTCCGATGAACAGCATGTATCTTTTATTACTATCCAATCCTGCAGTCAAACAAGCACTTTCACGACAGCCAGGTTTATAAACTGAAATGTTAATCGGTGATCTTACAGTACTCATCCGGCTAGGATTAAGTTTGTATTTTTTTTCCAGAAAATTTTCTTCCCGTTTTCCTGAAGTAAAAATCCAATCTGTTTTAGGAATAGTAAACCGTTTTAAGAATGTTCCCATGTATTTACCCGTGCTTCCGGAATGTACAGAAACCAGGGGTATCCGGAACCACCATGCCAAAAAGTGAAGTGAATCAAAGCGACCACTACAATAGTCCTGGGAAAAAATCACATCTGGTTTATCCTTTCGCAATGTTTTGAATAATTGCCAGGAGAAAATAGCAAAATAAGAAGCAATGGTTGCATAAGTATGATACCAGCGGTTGCGGAATTTCCAACTCTTTATTCTGGAATAAAATAATTTCCATAATTGCCGGTGTAACCAGGAAGAAGAAAGGAATCTAATCTTGCAACCAACATATTCATGTGTAGCTGTTTCTTTAAACTCCGGTTTTAAACTGAGTGCATACCAGGTAACATCTCCAATTTCTTCCTGCACTATTTTTAATCTTGCATGATTGGCCGTATTGTGCCAGGTTTTTGCAAATGCTTCCTGGGTAACGCCATAATGAGGATAGAAATCTTCAAACACATCCGGGTAATCAAAAAAAGCTATATGCGGACGCTTTTCATTTTGCTGGTGGAGATTGTCCATATGCGGTTGCTTTTTCCTCATAAACTGTTTTAAAATCTACACTGCTTCTTATTGAGTTGACCTTTCAATCAATTCCGTTAAAACTTTATCAGAAGAAAAATAGGTTTCCGCTAATTTCCTTGCATTTCGACAATGCCTGACATAATTGTTATTTATTTCTTCAATAGCAAATAGTGCTTCGTTGGCGTCATTGAAGGGGATTAATCCAAAATCTGTTTTCAACCAATCAGAAAAACCCGTATCCTGTAGTACGACTGGTCTGCCACTTGCAAGGTAACATGTACTTCTTTCGCTGAACCAACCTGTTCTGCCTGCAACATATCCATGTTTGGCAATACTGAACTCAGCTTTTGATTGTTGAATATATTCCTGGTATTTCCAGGGATCGCTGGAAATACTTTGAGGGTATGTTAATTGCCAACCATTCTCTACTAATCTTTGTTTAGGAGTGGCGGAATCACTAACAGCCAGTTCCATTATTGACTTTGTTTTCTTGGGTAAATCCATATAGTCATCAAAACACTCAGCCTTCATTCCATAATATCGGCCATTATAATTTTTCCCGGGATAACTCTCCCATTTCATAACAGTTGTAAAAGGAGCCTGTTCTTTTACACTCACTACAGGCCAGGCATCCAATACAACAGGCTGACGAGTGGGCTTCCAGGGAATACCGTCATCAGGAATAAGACATCTTTCCTGCTTAAAATTTTCACCGAAGGTGAAGAATGCAGTATGTTGTTTTGAAAAATCAAGCCGTTCTGGATCTGCCAGGTTCCTGATTTGTGTAAAAACAGGATCAGTATCAATAAGCACTCTAACGGGGACATCGTATAACCAGGAACGTAATGTATTGGAACAAGACAGATTTAATAACAAATCAGCATCTTTAATAATTTTCAAAGCAGTTTCAGCTAATGGTCCATGCCATTGGTTTTGATGACGATCATAATAACACCATCTGTTTTCAAGTCCTATTCTTTTAAATACATTGCTTGCATATTTCAATCCATACCCGGGATTTTGATCTGTTGTATTTCTAATGGGGTCATAGCAGGAATATTCTGTATCGCCGCTATCTTCCAGGAAAGAAACGTCATGACCCATCTGGTGCAAACCTAAAACATATTGCAGGTGGTGCCAGGTCATGCCACCCATTGGTCCCCTGACGATATAGCCAAGAACAAGGATCCGGAGTTTTCTATTTTTAGGGTTGTTTACCAATTTGCTAAGTGGTTATTAATTTCTTTTCCTGGTAATTATTTAAAACCGTTTTTAAAACGTCCACGAGATCTTTTCTGCCTTTATTTTCAAGTGCCGGCATTATTTCTTCATAAAAATCAACCTGGAAATCATTATAGATCATGTCATAGGTTTGAATGGTTTCCAGTAGCTCAGTAGTAATTTCTTTAACAGAAAATGCGGCAGACTCTTTCAACTTATCAACTGCTTCTAGTTCACACATCGTCAGAATACATTTTTCACAAGTACAACAGTTATAAACTCCTTCGTCATCATTCTGACATACTCTTATATTATCCAGCCCGGTTTTCCAATCTCCTACAAGAGAAACTTTTTCAAGCCGGGTAAGATCAACGCCGTGGTGGAGAACACGGAAATAAGCTGTTGAGTAGTATTGATCAAGTAATGGATGCGAACCCCACGGATAAATGGAAACAGGGGTGTGATTAGTGGCGATATAAGTGCTGTGAAATCTTTTGCTGAAAAAGCAGGCTACTGCACTTCGCAAGGATCCCAATGATTTATACGTATAAAACCAACCGTCTTTATCCAGGAATTTGATATTCGTCAGTACAGGGATCAATTCAATGCCTGCATCATTGGCTACAGTTTTTGCAGTCAACAGCCTGCCATTTATTATTCTGTCCGCTCTATCCCTTCCTGTCGCTGTATGATTATGATATCCTATTGTCATACCTGCACTAATAGAAAGTGGATGACGGCCAGGTATGTTTAACTTATTCCATCTTAACGTACCCAGGGAGTCGATTCCACAAGACAATAACCCCAAACTTTCTTTTGCATTAAAATCGTATGCTTTAAACCCCGCAAGTGGTTCGATTACCGGTGCAGGATAAGGCACATCGTTGTACCAGCTTTTTAATACTGGCACTATTATTTTAAGATTTTGAAATAAAACAGGACAGACCGGTTCATCAATTTGAATCCTCTCCTCACCAGCATGCCATGCCGCTAAATAAACTGACAGGATAAATGCATTGGGATCGGCCCAAAATGCCGGCTCATGCTCTTCCGGGGCTTCAACAAAAAAATTAAGAGCTTCTTTTTTGGCTTGCTCCCAGATAATATCTGCAGATGCCCTGATGAATCCGTCTACTTTTTTTAAATTAATATTCGTTACTCTCATGTGAGATTTTTTTTAAAGACTATTGATCTAATTCATTCATAAATTTTTTCAATACAACTCTTGTATCCAAACATTCCATGGCAATCTCCCGTGCGGCCTTAGAATGTTTCTCCCAATCGTTTTCTATTTCGTTTATGGCGTTTTTTGCTTCATCAATATTATTAACCGCAAATAATCCCAATCCACAGGGGAGGTGTGCACTAAAACCTGTGTCCTGCAGCACAACTGGTCTGCCGGCAGCAAGAAATGCTGCGCTTTTATCACTGAACCACCCGGTATTTAATGCTACAAACACATTTTTACATACACTAAATTCAGCTTTGGCTTTTTCAATATAACTGCAAAAGCTTTCATAAGTTTTAGTTGCCACAGCTCCATTAATTACATTCCACTTATAATTCTCCAGAAGCCCGGAAGGAATATTTTTTCCTGAAACTGCCACTTCAATAGTTGCATCAACTAAGGTTGGTAGTTGAATAAATTTTTTAAATTCAATATCTTTTTGTCCATATTCTTTTCCCTTGTATGAAATTGGTTTATGAGATTGCCAATTCATGACAGTGGTGAAAGGAGCTTCTCTGCCCGGAGTTGATACTTTGAACATATCTGCATGAACTGGCGAATACATATGCTTCCAACTAATATTTCCTGTAGGTACAGGATTTCCATTCCGGCCAATATTATATCCGTTTGTAAAAAAATAGTTATAACGTGAATATTTTTGGGTCAATTCATCATTATTCAAATAATGGATCTGTGAGTATCCGGGTTCTCCATCTATTAATACCCTGAACCTGCAATTCGAAGATTCCTCTTCCCATCCGTTCTGTGTGCCAAGATCGATATAGCAATCAGCCGATTTAAAAACTGTTTCAATTTTCTTTTTCGGCATACCAAAATAGTTTCCTTCCTGATCAACAAAACACCAATTATCCCGGAGCCCTGCAGTTGCTAAAAGATCAGCAACCATTTTTACCCCATAACTGCAATCATTACTCATGGTACGATCGACCGGATTATAACATGAATTTTCATAAACATATTTTTCAACAAAATAAACCTCATGTCCCAGGGCTTTGAAACCAACAAGGTGTTGAAAGATCCATGACATCATACCTCCCAGGGGATACCTGACCATATATGCACCAACGATCATCGTAGCCATAATTAATACTTTTACATTACCAACGATTGATAACCCTCTTTTTTGATCAATTGATAAAACCTCTTAAACCAGTTATTACGACCCAACCAAAGTTCAGGATCATCATACTCACCTGTCCATCGAAAAAAGAAATAGATTCTTACGAGCAACAATCTTTTGACAAAATCATTTTCCGAAAAATTACCATCGGGCCAACGGGCTTGTACATATTTTTTTAAAGCGATATTTTTTCTTTCTTCATCCCAATCTTCTATCAGGCTTGCCAAATCAATTTCGCCGGGTCCGAATGCAGCAGATTCCCAGTCTATCGGATAAATAACACCCTTTTTCACGAGGATATTTTTGGTATAATATTCACCATGTATAAAGGTTTGCGTTGTTTCAGAAAGCAAATGCATATTTTCCCTAAAGTAGCTGCAGACTGCGGGTAACCAGGGATGTTTTTTTTTTAATATTTCCAGCAAGCTTTCTACGCCCTTTAACCAGAACATATAATAGTCGGTATCATAAATTTTAATTCCTTTAGGAGGATTGGATTCGTACATTTTGTGCAAGTTGCCTATCCAGGTGGCAGCTTTACCAAAGTATTGCGGAGCATGGGCGTCTTTTAATAATTTACTGCCCTTTAAATACTCAATAATCAAACAGGTTTCTTTATTTTTTTCCTTGCAGATCCCAAAAAAGCGGGCTGAGCTTAATGGACTCTTATGCAAAATGTTTTTATAAATTTTTGTTTCATATTCCACCCCACCACGATGACCATAGGAATATTGAGTATGGCTGCCAGAATATTTACAGAAAAGGGAAACAACCTGGCCATCGTTTAAACGACAGGAAATTATTTCGGCAGGCGATGTACTATGGTAGTCAAAAGGGTTTCTTTTCACCAATTCTTCCATATAAAATGGTGAATAGACTTTATTCAAAATTCTTTCCAGTTGTGGATTGAGTTTTTTAGTGTCAGGGAATATAAAAGTTCCATTTAATTTCATAGTAATCTAAATTATCTCCAGTTTCCTGGCCAATGCATTCATATGATCATATCTCCATTCTTCTCTTTTTGGAAAGAAAAACCTGAAATGGAGATATAATTGGGCCATGAACAATCTTTTTTCAAAAGCCTTTTTATCAAATTCATTATCCTTAAAACGTGCAGTCATATAACTTTCCTTTATCCGGGCAACCACATCTTCCTTTCTTGCTTCAATTATACTGGCCAGATCAATTTCACCCGGGGCATAAGCCGCCGACTCCCAATCCACCGGGTAAGCGATACTGTCTTTGATCAGGATATTTTTTGAATAATATTCTCCATGAATCAGAGTTTGGGGAGCTTTCGTTAGTATATCTATATGATTGCGGAAATAGTTTATTACATCGATCAACCATGGCTGAGCTGAAATAACAGCTGGTTCGTTTTTCATTCTGTTTAACCAAATAGTATAATATGCCTCATCATACACTTTGACAAATGAAGGAACATTGTTCTCAAAATAATTATGCATGTTAGCTATCCAGGAAGCCGCATTCAAATAAAGGCTTATATCAGGATTG
>JAKFEJ010000674.1:0-9734 GCA_036675745.1 Chitinophagaceae bacterium
AAATCCCTGGGATCAGTTACAACGCCTGTTACTGCTGCTGCTGCAGCCACTAACGGGCTTGCCAGCATGGTTCTTGCTCCGGGCCCTTGTCTGCCTTCAAAATTCCTGTTGCTGGTGCTTACTGCATATTTGCCCGCTGGTATCTTATCATCATTCATTGCAAGACAAGCCGAACAACCTGGTTGACGCAACTGAAATCCTGCTTCAGTTAATATATCCAATATACCTTCATCTTTAATTTGCTGTTCAACTATATGTGAACCCGGAACGATCCAGGCGGTAATATGTTCCGCTTTCTTTCTGCCTTTAATAATAGAAGCAAAAGCACGGAAATCTTCAATACGTCCGTTGGTACAACTGCCAATAAAAACATAATCCACCTTTTTACCCAACATAACATCGTCCTCATGAAAACCCATATAGTCGAGAGATTTTTCATAACTGGCTTTACTGCTGCCAGCTTCCCCCGATACAGGAATATGTTTAGTAATACCCGTACCCATACCCGGATTGGTACCATAAGTAATCATGGGTTCAATATCTGCAGCATCATAATTATGCTCCACATCAAAACCTGCACCGGCATCTGTCTTTAATGTTTTCCAGTAAGCCAGGGCTTTATCCCATGCTTCGTCCTTCGGTGCTTTATCTTTTCCTTTTATATAAGCAAATGTTGTTTCATCCGGTGCGATCATACCGCCACGGGCACCCATTTCAATGCTCATATTGCAAACAGTCATCCTTCCTTCCATACTCATGTTCTCAAACACTTCACCTGCAAATTCAACAAAATAACCAGTGGCGCCGGCAGCCGTTAATTTGGATATGATATAAAGAACAACATCTTTTGGCGTAACAGCTTTGCCCAGCTTGCCATTTACATTAATGCGCATCTTCTTTGGCTTGGGCTGCATGATGCATTGAGAAGAAAGTACCATCTCAACTTCAGATGTACCAATACCAAAAGCAATAGCGCCAAAAGCGCCATGTGTAGAAGTATGTGAATCACCACACACTATCGTCATGCCGGGTAATGTAATTCCGTTCTCTGGTCCAACCACATGCACAATACCATTTTTGGGATTGCCTAATCCCCAATGCGAAATACCATATTTGGCTGAATTAACTTCTAATGCTTTCAGCTGATTGGCAGAAAGTGGATCCTGTACCGGTAAATGCTGATTGATAGTTGGTGTATTATGATCAGCAGTGGCAAATGTTTTTTCAGGAAACATTACATTCAAACCACGACTTTCTAAACTTAAGAAAGCGACAGGGCTGGTGACTTCATGAATAAAATGACGGTCAATAAAAAATACATCCGGGCCATCGTCAATTTTGCTGACTACATGGGAATCCCACACCTTATCAAATAATGTACCTGGCATATTGCTCATTTGTAAATTTTTTAAAATCGTGTGCAAAATTCTTGAAAAATTGCCAGATAATTTCCTTTTACTTGGTATTTATTTAATTCTTTGTATAAATTTTTGAATTTTATCGCATAAACTAACTTTTGTTTGGATAAACCGGGATTTCCAAAGCCTGGCCAGGATTTAAAAATGAAACCGCTATCTCCCTTTTTGGATTCCGATTGGCAAACCTGTTTGAATATTTATGCGGAAAGGTTATTAAGCTTCTTTACTCTAAACCGATTTACAGCAATTAAAAAGATCCCGGCCATAATTATGACCGGTATCTTTAACTAGATATTTAATACGTAGCTCACTATTCTACATGACCAGGTTGAGCCACGAAGGATTGTCAGCCGTGCCAAAATTTCCAACGACAACATGATCGATGGGAAAATTTGTTTTGTATAAAGTAAGAGCTGCCTGAATCATAAAACCGGAAATCAACTTTACTTTGTTCAGAAGCAGTCCCGCGGATCAATACATAAAATACAGTGAGGTCATTCGAATTCACTTGTACACCCACTCCCCGGCATTCATGGCACAAAAAAAAGCCTTGTAAATAAAAACATTTACAAGGCTAATCAGTGCCCAAGACTGGATTCGAACCAGCACGCCGTTTCCAGCGCTACCACCTCAAGGTAGTGCGTCTACCAATTTCGCCACCTGGGCTTGAGGACTGCAAATATAGCGGATAAGTTGAAAAGTTTACAAGCGGAAAGTTTGCAAAGTTTATCCCATAGAAATACCTTATTCACCAATCAACCTTTCAACTTATTATCCTTTTCGCTAACACAATTCTGAACGTAGTTCCTTTTCCCGGCTCTGATTGTTTGACAAAAATTTCACCTTTATGATATTGAGCAATGATACGTTTGGAAAGACTGAGACCCAGCCCCCATCCTCTTTTCTTGGTTGTAAAGCCAGGTTTAAACACTTTTGAAATGTTTTGCTTGGCAATTCCTTTTCCGGTATCTGTCACATCAATAACGACTGCTTTTTTTTCATCCCTTATA
Organism: Chitinophagaceae bacterium; assembly: GCA_036675745.1. Lineage (GTDB taxonomy): Bacteria > Bacteroidota > Bacteroidia > Chitinophagales > Chitinophagaceae > Terrimonas_B. Next base: position 2,429 of record JAKFEJ010000674.1, read on the forward strand.
TCCACACGAATGTATCCCTTGCCTTCCATAGCATCCAGTCCATTCTTTAAAAGGTTTTCAATCACCCAATCAAATAAAGGAGCGGAGACCATTGCTTTGATGGATGTTTTGCCATGTGTATTCAACACAAAGCTTACAGAACCAGGAGACCTTTTACGAATATAGTCTACCATGTCACTCACCTGCTTTACAACATCTATTTCTTCCAATTGAGGTTTGCTGCCTATCTTACCGAAACGATCCGAGACTAACCGTAACCGTGTTACATCCTTTCCCAATTCCTGAACGATAGCGTCATTTCCTGGTTGATCTTTCATCACTTCTATCCAACCTTCCAATGAAGAAACCGGCGTGCCTAACTGGTGAGCCGTTTCTTTTGCCATACCTGCCCATACCTGGTTTTGTACAGAGCGATAGTTGCTGCGTAACGTCATTAGGGTAACGATAATAAATAACCCTACAATGACCAATTGTATCAGGGGATAATAACGGACCTCATTTTGAAGTTTCGATTCGCCATAATAATATTTGGTATAAGTAAGCGGATCTTGTGTGATCTCAACTAATACTGGTTTATTAATATCTCCGAATTTTTGGGCCATTTTCCGCAGGTAACCCGTATCCTTTGCCACTTTAGCAGAATCAAGGTTGACGTATTGTCCGGAAGGATTATTTCTTTCATCTGTTTCAATTATCGGGATATCAACGTTGTCACCGGCAATCTTGTTGGTAAAAAACAATACATTAGGGTCATCACTCAAGGCTTTTATTTTTAATGACTCGCCGAATGCGGTAACCCTTGCCCTTTCTTCTTTCGCAATTTTTCGTGATACATATTGTGAATAAAAAATAGTGCCTGATACGATCAGGATAGCGATAATAGCAAGACCTGTACGCCAGGTTAAAATTTGTCGAAACATGCTCCGAATTTAATAAGGATAAACCGGCCTGCCGCATTTTTCTTAATGGCAGACTACTCCTATTTATTTTATGTAAGGTTTGGATGGGATTGCCTGTAAAAACTAAGACATAAAAAACTTTATGTACGTTTGAGCAAATTTTATTGAAAGCCCTTGAAGCCTTTACCCAAATGTGCCATAGTAATACTCAACTGGAATGGAAGAAAATTCCTGGAACAATTCCTACCGTCGGTATGCCTTTCAACCTATTCAAATTTTGATGTAATCGTAGCGGATAATTTTTCTTCCGACGACTCAATTCCCTTTGTAGAAAAAAATTATCCAGCCATCCGCATTATTTGCCTTACTCAGAACTGGGGTTTTGCAAAAGGCTATAACGAGGCGTTAAAACAAGTAGAAGCAGATTATTTTGTCATCCTTAATTCTGATGTTGAAGTAACCGCCGGCTGGCTTGAGCCAATGGTGAAGCTGCTGGAAAACGATCTTTCCATTGCAGCTTGTCAGCCAAAGATCCGTTCCTGGCATGATAAAAAAATGTTTGAATATGCCGGTGCCGCTGGTGGCTGGATAGATAAATATGGTTACCCGTTTTGTAAAGGAAGAATATTTGAAATCTGTGAAGAAGATCTTGGACAATATGACCAGTCTGAGCCTATATTTTGGGCAACTGGTGCCGCATTGTTTATTCGCTCATCTGTTTTTCATGAAATGAAAGGATTTGACGAATACTTCTTTGCTCACCAGGAAGAGATTGATCTATGCTGGCGTATACAACTGGCCGGTCACAAAATTTATTCCTGTCCGTTAGCCGTTATTTATCACGTAGGCGGCGGAACACTGCAAAGAGGTAATTCGCAAAAAACTTATCTCAATTTTCGCAACAACCTGGTCATGCTGGCTAAAAATTTACCATGGACCAAAAAGATTTGGATACTACCTGCCCGGTTTTTGCTGGATACTGTTACTGCATGGAGAGGATTATTAACCGGTGAGGGTGGTTATTTTATTGCTATTATAAAAGCCCAATTTTCTTTTGTAAGCTGGCTGCTCTTTCATCAGAAAAACAGTCAACAGGCGGCGTCCCGGAAAGGACAATTATATGGCTATCTGCAAAAAAGTATCATTTGGGTTTTTTTTATTAAAAGGAAAAAATCCTTTTCAGAAATTGTCAGTTGAACATTATGAATTATTTAGCATGAACCCCTATTTTTGCACCACAATACATTAAGAATGGCGACTCCAGCAAACGAATATCAACAAGAATTACAAAAAGTACAGGATAGAGATTTTACGCACAACTGGGTATCATCTTCTGCATTTTTATTTTATCTGCAAATAGCCTGTGTTGTAGCTTTTGTATTAGGTAGCTGCTATATGCTCAGTACCAAACGTTTTGATAAACCCGAAGTACCTGTACAGGAAAGCACTTTGTACACTCCGAAGTACAAATAATTCAGTCAAAAAATTTTTTTGCAAAAGTGGTTATCCCTATTTTTGCAGCCCCTTAGTTCTTTGTAAGCCAGAATAAGTTCTGGTGACTTTATAATCAGCGAAAGTAGCTCATTTGGTAGAGCACGACCTTGCCAAGGTCGGGGTGGCCGGTTCGAGCCCGGTCTTTCGCTCTGAAAGTCCTCTCGTTTAAGCGGGGGGATTTTTTTTATCTTTATGACATAGGCCCCGGTGGTGGAATTGGTAGACACGTCCCGATTAATATCGGGATGACCACACAAAAGGCGGAAAACGGTTCAATCCCGTTTAAATAAATTAGTTCTTGTTATTATAAAATAATTGCCCCGGTGGTGGAATTGGTAGACACGCAGGACTTAAAATCCTGTGACCCGCAACGGTCGTAACGGTTCAACTCCGTTCCGGGGCACTCAGAATCAATCAGTTAAAAAGGCCGCTTTATGCGGCCTTTTACATTTTTAGGAAATTTGCAAACAATTTGCAAACAGCAAACATATCATCTACTAAAATTGAAATTCAACTTTCCAAAATATTGTCAGGAAAGAAAGATCTGTTATAAAGATAATTTTTTTTACAAAAATCGCCTCTCTTATCGCACAAAACTCTAGCAAAAAGCCCGCTCCATAAAGCAGGCTTTACAAATTACACCAATTGTGTTGTTATTATTCTGTTTCAATATAACGGGAACTGAATTTAAATTGTCGTATTTGATTTTGCTTGATATAATCCATGACTTCAGATCGCATAAAATACACTCTGCCCCTTAGTCTATGAGATGGCAAGCCTCTCTTCATCCAATCTGTAAGCGTCACCAATGAAACCCGCAAGAGTTTGGCAATTTCTTTTCGATTCAACAAAGGTTCGTCTTTGTTTTCTTTGTGACCATTTAGATCGGCTACTTCCAGACATTCGGCAACAGCCTCTTTTACCCATTTTTTAAAATCGCTTTCCGTAGGAATAAATAAAGTTTCCATATACTACATTTTCATTGATCACACATCATTTTTTAGTTCGCTAATGCTGGTTTAAATACACCCAGCTTCTTTTAAAAGGATCGTAAGAAGGCTCATATCTGATGTATCTATATTCTTGCAATTCCTTTATAGCCTTACTACCTTTTTAGCCTTACTATATGTAGTTCGATATGCACAGGGCTTATCAGCTAATCAGGCAAGATGGCTAAGTTCTGGTAATATTGTTTTCTCTCATAATTTCCATTCTGATCCTTAGCACCAAAATCAAGCTGTATCCAGGCCTGGTACTTCTGATCATTTTTATCAATCAGTTTCTTGTGAATGGCCCGGCAATTCGACAGGTTATAAGCCTCTTTCAAAGTCATACCGTGACCTTTATTCAGATAGTGTAGATTCCGGAGCAAATTGACCCCTCTATTCCGGATGATGTTGACCCCATCTATAAATTAATTTTCAAAGCTGTAAGAAGATTATTGATTTGTGATCGCAATGTCGTTCCGGCGCATGTTGACCCCTGTATAGCTTAGTGTAAGTTCTGAAGTACCCGCTTTTTTACTGTCATTCGCCTTTATAAAATCAAAGGGACATGGCAGCAAAAGCAATACGTATGGAACAATTAAAACAAATTCTCAGGTTAAAACAGGATGGATTTTCTATTAAAGCAATCGCACGAACTACTGGTATAGCCCGTAATACCATTAAAAAATATCTATCCCGTATCGATACTGATAATGCCAGTAAGGCTAGTAATAAAGAGCTGAGCCAAACTGCATATGATAACGACACTACCGGCCTTAAGGGGAAGCGTTATGCATTGTTGCTGGATCACTTCATCTATGCAGAAACAGAGCTTAATAAAACCGGTGTAACCCGGCAACTGCTGTGGCTGGAGTATAAAGAGCTATATCCTGATGGCTATAACTATAGCCAGTACTGTTACCATTTTAATGAGTTCTTACGCCATAAAGAAGTGGTGATGCACCTGGAACATGCTGCGGGTGAAAAGATCATGATCGACTTTGCAGGTAAGCACTTATCGTATGTAGATAGCAACAGTGGCGAACTGATCGGGTGCCAGGTATTTATCGCCGTGCTGCCGCATAGCGGATTTATTTTTTGTTATGCTGTTCACACACAGGGTACCTATGATTTTATCTCCTGCATTAATAACATGCTAAAGTTTTATGGTGGTGTTACCCAAACCATTGTCTGTGATAATCTCAAGACTGCAGTCACCCGGCCCAGCCGGTATGAACCTGTGTTTACTGATATGTGTTACCAGTTCAGTGAACATTATGGCACCACCTTTACCGCTACCCGTCCCTATAAACCCCGCGACAAAGCGATGGTGGAACGAAGTGTAAGCATCGTCTACAATCATATCTATGGACCCTTACGCCACCAGGTCTTTCACTCGCTATCGGAACTGAATCACGGTATCCATCAACAATTAGAAATATTAAATGAGAAACGATATAAAGGTTCTGTCTATAGCCGCCGTCAGTTGTTTGAGGCCCAGGAAAAATCACTGCTCAAAGAACTGCCTGTAGAATTTTTTACTTTAAAAAAATGTATCCAGGCTACTGTTCAGCGCAACTATCATGTACAGCTATCAGAAGACCATCGCTATTACAGTGTTCCTTATAGCTATGCCGGTAAAAAGGTAAAGGTGTTGTATGATAACAAGACCGTAGAGATCTATTATGAGCATACCCGCATAGCACTGCATAGTAAAAGCAATATGGCAAGAGCCTATACTACTATCCATGAACATATGCCTTCCAATCACCAGAAAGCTATGAACATTAAGGGATGGACCAAAGCTGATATGCTGGCAAGGGCTGCCGATGTAGGGACAGCTACCGCCCGAGTGGTAGAACACATCCTGGACTCCAGTATTTATCCCGAACAGAACTACAAATCCTGCCATGGACTACTGATGTTGCAAAGCACCTTCGGTGCACAGCGACTTGAAGCCGCTTGTGCAAGGGTGCTGAAAGCTACACGGGTCAATTATACCATGATCAAAAATATTCTTCATGCAGGCCTTGATAAGCAGCCACCCGTTTTTGATGATGTTCATTTACCTGATCATGATAATATCCGTGGCCCTGAACATTACCAATAATTTTTTTACTAACGCATTTACTCATCTTAAATAAAACATCGATGAACACAACCCAAACCTTACAACAGTTACAACAATTAAAGTTGCACGGAATGGCTGCTTCTTATCACACTCAATTGGAGCTACCCATCCACCAGCAGTTGGAAGCGCATGAACTGATCGCACAGCTTACTCAGTCAGAGTTATTGTCACGCAACAATGAACGGACTAACTATTATCTGAAGCTGGCCAAACTACGCCTGCCAGCTATGCCTGAACATATAGAATGTTCCGCTGCCCGTAACCTAACCAAACAACAGTTGAGCAACTTGCTGGAAGGACAGTACATCCAAAGTGGTGAAACAGTGCTTATCACCGGACCTACCGGTTGTGGTAAAAGTTATCTGGCATGTGCGCTGGGCTACCAGGCCTGTATCCAGGGATATAAAACCCAATACCTGAACATGAACCGGTTGATTGAAAAAATTACATTAGCCAAATTGGATGGCTTGTACATTAAGCTATTAAACCACTTTGAACGCATACCCCTGATCATACTCGATGACTTTGGATTACAACCGCTGGATCAAACTATCCGGGTAGCTCTGTTACAAATACTCGAAGACCGTTACGCAAAAAAATCAGTGATCATTACCTCGCAGTTACCGGTAGCTAAATGGCATGCCTATATTAATGAACCAACACTTGCAGATGCCATCCTTGACAGACTGACAGCTAAAGCACAACGGATAGAACTAAAAGGAGAATCAATGAGAAGAAAAAAACAATAGCAGCATCCTTGTTCAAATAATATCTTTGATCTTCAAAAGCAAGTACTATAGTTCTTTTACACTTCTGCTAACAGGCCTCTTACAGAGGGGTCAGCTTGCCCCGGAATGAAGGGGTCAACTTCACCGGAATAAACAGATAGAATGTTTGGAACATAGTTTACTCTTTTTGCCCATAGGGTATTTGTTTAAATATTTCCTCTAGTACTTGCAGGAAATTACTAGCACTCCTGTCTTTGGCTATTTTCTACAGCTACCTACAAATCGATATGCGCCTTCGTTAGTCCAGGGTCAGTACCGGCACTTTGTCGATATATTATGTTTTGACAAATTTCGATACGACCGCGGGGCGGTTTATATGAGAAGAAAAAAGGGTTTTGTGGAATGGAGATTGCTTTTATATGGGTGTAGACGGGTCTCCAAAATTTGTGTTGTACGAATTAATCTTTTTTCTAAACCTGATGCTGCTGATTTTCCATTCATTTATGATTAACGAGGGATCAATAGCACATTGCAATGTATCCAGCTCAATATGTAATGCATTAATATGATCTTCAATAATCTCAGTTTCCACCATCAATGTTTGTTTATCGAAGGGAAAGTTTTTAATATCCCATTTCTTTACCAGTTCGGCTTTTATTTTCAACTCACTCCAGTTAATATCTCCATGCTTTCCTACAAACTCGAACTCAGTGCTAATGGTTTTATTCTTTATTACTTCGATTGTCTTTGGTAAACCCAGGGAATCATTCCGATAGTTAAACCAGATCCAATAATTACACTTGAAGGATTGTTCAGTAAAGTTGAGGTCATAAATATTTTCTACAAAGAGGCCTACCTTAATCGTATCCTTTTTTGCCTGGCTGAAGCCGGGTATTGAAGATAAAAGCAAAAACAAAAACAGACCTAATCTCATGAATTATTAATTAATTCAAGTTGCTAGTTAATTGGTGAGTTTATTCAGAGTAAAAGCCAGAATAAACATCACCAGTTTTAGCAGAAATCCTTTAAAGGTTACTGCATGTATTTTTCTTAAAAACAGGGCCTTTA
>JAKFEJ010000137.1:0-9715 GCA_036675745.1 Chitinophagaceae bacterium
GCATCCTGATAAGGATCACTGCAACAACTTACTTAATTCAGCATTAGTTATAGTAAAAACGGTACCGTGACGAATACCTGCCGGCATTTGTATTTTATCTGATATGTCCGTCCAGTTAATAAGGTTGGTTGATGCAACAGCACCATATTTATGATCCCGGTATTTATCAAAATAAACAACCCATTGATCAGCCATCTTAATGACTGTAGGTCCTTCGGCCCAGTAATTACCAGTGATGGGTATTGAAGGTGTACTATATCTTCCTGTCAGCTTTTTACTGGTTGCTACCCGTATGTTTTTTTGCGGCGGATAGCGGGTTTCATCCTTCAGGAACATAATGAATCGTTTACCATCAGGAACAATGCTGGCATCAATTACATTAAACCCTTTATCATACAGCAGTTTTGTTTTACTGAATTTTTTAAACCCTTTGGTCGTTACATAATACATCCGGTGATTATATTTTGCATCGCCCGAAGTATCACCGGCGGCAAACCTGCCTGGAATAGTTGTCGCCCAGTAGATCATATACTGTTTCTTCTTTGCATCATAAGTTATTTCCGGCGCCCAGCAGTTCCGTGCAGAATCCTCATGCGCCATTACCGGTATATATTGCTGTTCACTCCAGTTGATAAGATCAGGCGATGAAGCATAACCAATTCCCCTGTCATTCCAACTTACGGTCCATACCATGTGAAATTTATTATCGGCACCTCTGATAATACACGGATCCCTCATCAACGAATCTTTACTTAATAATGGCTTTAAAAAAGACTGATCATTTTTTAAAGCAGTCCACTTGAAACCTTCATAACTATAAGCAAGATGCAAACCATCCTGGCCGTTGTTTTTAAAATAGGAAAAGAGATATACTTTATTCGTTTGCTGCGCCAAAATCATTTGACAGGAAAGCATAAGCGCCAGGCCGAGCATCCATTTCTTCATAGAATACGTTTAATTATAGTTTCAAAATTTCATCCCATACCTGCTGCATTACCGGGATACCTTTTTCCAGGTTTTGTTTTCTTGTTTTCAATACTCTTTCCCCTGGATAAGTGATGGAAGTAAATGCATCCTTTGGTATCGATTGTTTATAATCCATTATCACATCGTCAATAAGTTTTGGAATACCCGAATGATCCGGCAATCTTTTAATATCAATAGCTACAAATACCTGCGACAGTCCATATTCCACTTCACGTTTACTGATCTCCTGTGTTGATAAACCACCCGATAATATTGCAGCGAGTATATCCAACAAAAGCGATAAACCGGCGCCTTTCCAATAACCGACGGGCATTGGTCTTTGGGATGCGAGAATAGCCGCAGGATCATTGGTAATATTTCCATCGATGTCAAATCCACCATACATCGACAATTTTTCTTTCTTCATTACTGATAATTCCATAGTGCCGAAAGAATATTGCGACATGGCCATATCCAATACTATTGCATCATTGTTATAAGGCAATGCCATCACCAGGGGATTATTACCAAGCCTTGCATCCGTTGCACCCCATGCCGGCATATTGGCGATCGTATTGGTCCAGCCGATAAATACATATCCCGCTTTAGCCGCCTGCCATGCATAGGTCCCGCCACGCATCCAGTGATTGGTATTTGACAAGGCTACACAACCAATGCCGTACTGATCAGCAAGTCTTATGCATTGGCCGGTTGCAAATATTGCATTGCTGATACCCGGACCAAGGTTGCCATCCCATTGCTCTATTCCATTGAATTTGCTTTTAAGGGATGGTTCTGCATCTTTTTGTACAAATCCTTTTTGGATATACTCTACAAACCGGGGAAAGCGATTCACACCATGTGTATAGACACCATCCACACTGTTGGATGCAAATACTTTTGCTATTTCCAGGGCTTTCTCTTTGCTAAATCCATTTTTCAACAGGATATTCTCCAAACACAACTGCATCTCGGTCGCTGATATCCTTACCGTAGTTTTTTTGTCCATTGGTCAATGTCTTCTTTAGATAACTGTTCTACCAACTGGTGCAGTTTATTTGCCAGCACTTTTTTGGGTATCAGTTTGGTTTCATAATCGGCAATCATTGCCGGGGAAGTATTACGGGCCATGGCGTATTCTACTACTTCTGTATCTTTTCCTTTGCATAGCAATACGCCAACACTGTTATTTTCAAAGGGCCGTTTTACATCACGGTCAAGGGCTTCCAGGTAAAAATTGAGTTTGCCCAGAAATTCAGGTTCAAACTCCTGAATTTTCAATTCAAATAAAACGAGGCATTGTAAATCCCGGTGATAAAACAGCAGGTCGGTATAATAATCTTTATTGCCCACCTGCAGGCGGTATTGATTACCCATGTAAGTAAACCCTTTTCCAATTTCTAAAATAAATTTTTGCAGGTTAAGTATTAATGCTTTTTCCAAATCTGTTTCTGAATGGCCATCAGGCAAATCCAGGAACTCAAATATGTAAGGGTCTTTAAAAAGGTTTTTGGGCAATTGTGTCCGCAGTGCGGACACAATTGGGTTTAAAAGCATAGTTCTTTCAAAAACCGCAGATTGAATTTGCCGCCTTAATTCCAGCTTAGTCCATTTTTCTTTGATACACATCAGCATATAAAAAAGACGTTGCTCAGCAATTTTAACAGCAGAAAAAATCTCCAGGTGGTTAGTCCACGAAATTTGTGTCAGCAGTGCTGACGCAAATTTTTGGTGCTGTTTTTCAATATCTTGCAATTGTGTCACCATCGGCGACACAATTGATTTTTCGGTATTTTCAGTAAGACTATTTTGTGTCGCCGATGGCGACACTTTTTCATTTTGAATTGTAAACCAAAGAGAAAAGCACTCCGATATAGCAGAGTAAGCCTCAAAAAATTGCATCATTCTGTAAATACCCCTTCTGTTGAACCCTGATAATTCAGGTAGCTTTAAAGCAATATACTTTGCCAGTTCATCTACGGTATTATCACCCCATGCACCTTCAGCTACTTTAGCAGAAACAATATTTCCAACCTTAAAATATAAAAGCACCAGTTCTTCATTCACTTTATGAAAAGCCCTGTTTCTGGCTTCTTCAATCAGAATAGCAACTTGTTCAAATTCCTTATTGGTTTTAATCTTACCCATTGTTATTGAATAAAGGTTTCTGATAACACAATTTCAGGAGCGATATTGGTATCAATTTCTTCAATTCTGTTTTCTTCATCTTCGCTGGTAAAGACATCATATTTTTTTGCCAAAGCAATAAACAGGTTGTCGTTAAGGGTGACGCATAACAAATTGATTACGGAAAGATAAAGCATCACCGCAACAAAGTGACTGCCATCAAACCAATTACGACATCATTAGCAATTGTTTTTAATACAAGATTTTTCAGTTCTTTATTTTTATGTAAAGGCAGATCTAGCACAGTGGCTGCACCTCCATCAATCATTTTCCCGTTATATGCTGCTATGCTGTCATCGCAATCAGAAACTATTTTCCCGGTTTTCAAATGTATGCGTACCGGCCTTGCCGCATCAATGGAAAAAGCAAACCCATCATCCATATAATCCTGTTCGATGGGCCACCATGTTTCGGGGTTCTTCAATAATAATGTATCCGCGGTATTATCTGTATAATTAATAATCACTGCACCATTTACTATTCTTGATTGCATAGGATTGGTAGAGCCGGCCATCAATAAATAGACATGTGAGGCTTTGCCGGAGAGTGGCACGAATGCTTCTTTCGGATAATTATCCCATTGAGAAGTAAAAAGGATGTTTGATTGCAATGAATCCGATGGAGTAGAAAAAGGAATACCCTGCGGCAACATGATCCGGTTATTTTCACCCGCTAACTTTCTCAATCCTTTATCATCAATATCCGCTGTTTTCAAAGGATGTGTCCAATCACCAATGCCTTGCACAGGCAATTGTAATGTAGCAACCTTTGGACGTGGTGAAAGATATTGGTTTTTAAAAATATTGGTCACCTTATCATTGAAGAATGTATTTATATCAATGGTTTCTATTTTTTGGGGTTGAGCATCAACATTCCAATTGATAACGTTCTGATAAATGCTGAAGCCATCCAAAAAAGAAACTACGTTTGTACCGGGAATGACATAGTCCGGCTTTACATTCACCTGAGTGTACACAGCATTTGGCAGAAGTGTTAATGGCCGAACAAATGCGTTGTTACTACCAGCATTAATTACAAGGTTGCCTTTTATTACTGAAGCCGTATTATTTACTACACTAAAATGAAGGCTGTTCCGCGACTGTTTAAACGGCGCTGTTATTTCCACCGCTTCTTTTACATTAATATCTAACGTCTGCCACCAGCTAAGATCATTTTGCTTTACCTGCACAAAAACAGTATAACTGCCTTTGACAGCATTTACCAAAGCAGTAAATCGTTCATTACTTTTTTGCATTTGCAGTAAAACATTTTGCGGATCTGAAACTCTTTGAATTATTGCCCCTGGAAATTGGATATTTAATTTACCCCCGGTAATATATTTATCCTGTAACCCGGCCACCGCTGACTTATCTCCTGACCATTTTATTTTAATTATATATTTATTTTGTATACCGCCGTTTATCTCAATCACCGGAGAACCGATAGCATCTTCAGTATTTTTCCAGGAAGATTTTTTTCCGTTAACTGTTATCGATTGAATAACTGTCCCATTCGCTTTCACCAATAATTTTAATTGCATCTTTTTTGCAAAGGCAGGAATAATCGTGTATGTATCTTCTCTCGCATTTCTTTTAAAATCTATGTTTATATCGGGAATATGGATCGAAGCATTATTCCATAAAGAAGGAAAACCAGGTTTAATAACCAATTCCCCTTTTAATGCGTTGGGTAAAATACCAAACAAACCTTCTACCAAACTTCTTGCCGTCATAGCAACCGGATCTGCGAAATCACGATAAGCTTCACCACGGGCCGCATCATAAAATGATATTTGCCCGATATTACCGGGGCTGCCACCAAGGTACATAGTAGATAACAATTCACTCTTCCATAAACTAAACGCTTTATCATTTCTTCCGGCCTGCCAATAGGCCAATGCCGTGTGCATCACTTCAGCCGTGGCCACATTATTAATGCTCCAGTCGTAAGGCATCCATTTGGTAGTGCTTATTGTATGATATCCATCTCCCAAACCCTTTGCCCTTACAGGTATATGTGGAATATTTTCACCTATATACCGCATACTTTGATAAGCCTGGAACGCATCCGGAACATCGCTGTCCAATGCATGATACAAGGTCCATACCGCAGCATTGCCATGCAATAATTGATTGCCCAACAGATCTTTGAATTCTGCATAACTTCCTTTTGCCGGCATCCATAAAACAGTATTAATTGCTTTTACTATTTTATCCGCTTCTGCTTCATAAGGCGAAGCATCTTCGCCAATCAATTTTGCAATGGCTGCCGCTTCTTTATTGGCTTTATAATTATACGCTGAAGAATGGGTAACACTTCCGCCGCTGTATTGCAAAGCATCACTGGCCCAGATCGAAGCGTATGCATCATACAAGCCATCACCATCCGGATCAAAATTTCTTTTTTCCCAGGCGAGATGACGGGTAATGACCGGCCAGATTTCTTTTGCAAATACCAAATCACCTGTCCAATGAAAATGACGAAACAACGCATCGATATAAACCAGGTTCATATCATAATGATGCGGACGAAAATCACCATTGGGATTACGGCAAATATAACCGTTGCTGAAAATGGAAGTTCCCATTTTTTCCAATGATCTTGCAAGATGCAAGGCTGTATCCATTACAACAGACCCGCTTAACGGCTCAGTTACCTGCGACAAAGCATAAGCCTTGAAATGTTTTTTTGCTCTGTCGTGCCAGCTTAATACATCCGCTACATAAGGCCCACGCCAGCCATTCAGCCGCATGCGCCAACCGATGGAACCGTGTAAATAAGTTGGATCTTCCCAGATCGCATTAGCTGCGATACCCAGCACAGCGCCTAATGTATTAATGTATTTATCGGGTGTGTTAATTTTTATTCTATCAGCAATTTTCTTCCGCGCAATTTCAGCATTGTGGTATATTTTTTCAGCTTCTGAATACGTGAATGCTTTAGTACTATCCGGTTTTTGCAAGGCGAAGAAATAAGATTCATTATTTTTTATTATTAACCGCCCGGCTATAACAGGGGATTTGCTTCGTTTTGATTGATATAACAGTTCGGGTGTATCCAGTTGTGCAGCATCTGACACTTGCATAGCCATTGATGGCGGAACAAACCCAACTATTCTTTGTTCCTTACCAATCTTAACAGGCTTTACTGTATCTGTTGCAAAATTTTTATTGACATAGGGGTCCCATTCTGCGACTACACCTGTTCCATACCTCAGCAAAAATGCATTACCTGTTATACTATAATTGTTATCAGTACAATATTCCGGCTTCAAATAAAAACTGCTTTCCGGGTCAGGCCCCATATCGCCATCACGGCTGAATTTTTTGCCGGAAGCACCGCCATAAGTCCATAGCAGTTTTACAGGCTCTTTTACATTTTCAAAATGTAGTTTTATAATAATGCCTTCCGCATCTCCCATTGCAAGTATAACAAGCTGCAGTTTTCCTTTGCCCAGCATTTTATCTTCTATAGCATACAACATACTGCCTGGGCGGTAACGAGCGGTGATCTTATCTGCATGGATCAGCCATTTACTCGCATCGTTATTTGATAATCCAAATTTTATATTGCCGCCCATGCCGGGCATATACAAAGCAAATTCCGGCAGGTCACCAGCCTCGGCACGGAAACCTGTGTTGGTGCCATACAAAGCCCTTGTAAATCTTCTATTCCCATTTACAATCACAAAATCATTTTCATCCGGCTTGTAGCGTATTTCTCTTTCGATATCGTGCCATAGTTTTTGTTCCTGGCAAAAAGAGAATTGCCATGCTACAATAAATGATATGATCAAGAAAATATTTTTCATTTTATTAAATCACCCTTAAAGAAATCTTCTTATAAAATAAACTTCATTAATAATATGCTTTGCCTAAGTTCTCCCCTGGGTTACCTTGTACCCACAACTTTTAATACAAACGGCAAGAACACGGATGACAAGGATTGAATAGATAAACACGGATATTTTGTTCAGCTTTCAGAATAAAACCAGGATAATCCATTGTACTAATCTTTTTTAAAATAAAAAACGATTTATTAATATTTAATCAAGTAATAAATCTGTGAAAATCCCTTCAATCCGTGTCATCCGTGTTCCAAAATATTTGTGGCTACACAGTGGCCCTTTAGGGAACAGGGGCTTCAAAACATTTTCTTCAGTCCTTCCCATTTTACTTTCCATGTTCCATCTTTTGGAAAACCGATATTGATCGTTTTATCCGCATCAGTACCGGTGCACATCATGGCCACGGCATTTAATACGCCGCCATTTCCCGGCAAATAGATTGTCAATCTTTCATCCTGGTAATTATGTCCACTGACTAAATAAGTGTTGGTACGAATTGGCATCAACAAAGCTTCTACCGCTTTCTCCGGCATATGCAAACGGGCTGCCGTCATCGCCGTCAATGGAAAATCCCAGCCCCAGGTATCATTCCATTTCCATATTTTCCAGACAAGGTCAAATGTATTTTTCATGATGGTTGTATCCAAACCATTGGCAGCAGGTATGGTACTGTATGCAGCCAATACTGCCGGATGATCTGTTAAGTACTTTGAATCGGGCTCATAACAATCCGGGGTACTTTCTGTTGCCAGATACACACCATTTGCCTGCGGTAATGGCGCTAAATTATTAATGATCTCATCCCATTTTTTATTTCTTGTCAAACCCGATCTGAGTCGCCACTCCTGTGCTATATTCAATGCCCAATGCCAGTAAGTTAATTCATAGGTTGGATTAAAAGTTGTTACCGCATCAAAACATTCCTGCGCAGGGATCAACCCCTTTCCTAAATTATATTTTTTGGTCTGCACATTGTAAGAAGGAAAAGAAGCCATAAAATCAGCCGTAGCAAATAGTAGCTCTTTGTATTTGTTCAGTGTTTGCTTTGTTGGCTTGCTGCGGTAAAGCAATTCTGCCATATAAATAAAATGCGGCTGCTGCCAGATAAGAAATGAACCAACAGAAGAAGGTGATTCATCACCGTCATGATCCGTCATCTTTTGCCAGCGAAGGCCTTCAAAGCCCTGTCGTTTTGCTAATGCTTTGGCTTTATCAGCAACCGTGAAATACCAGTCCAAACTTTTTTCCATCAGTTCCGGCCGGCCCCATTGTGCAAAATGAACGGCATGCCACCAATGCATTTCCAAATGGGGTTTACCATACCAACTATTATAAGTCAACCCGGTTTCCTGTGGCGGAAACTCCGATGAACATTGGATTTTGGTAAGGTATTGCGATAGCACCACACGTCTTTCTATTTCAAATGCCCGTTTATCCGTGCTGCCTGAAAAATCTACAGCGCCACCGCTTTGCCAGAATTTTTTCCAGCTGTTAATGCTGTTACTTTTTGTTTGAGCGAAATCAGGTAAAGGAGACTTTCTGAACCCTGGCGAAAAACGGGTTATCAACTCAAACGAATTTTTATTGGTGCTGGGAGCAACAATAAAATAATTATCTGACTTCTGTTTTACCTTAGCATTGTCGGACCACTTCAATGCCACCTGGTATTGTGTTGTATCAATTGATCTATGTATAATGCCCTGCTGATTGCTGCCACTGAAAAACGAGGAATCTGTTGAATCGTACCGCCAATTATTGCCTGCATCTTTAAACTGTCCGTTTGGATAAGGAAAACGAAGACGAAGCTCTATTCTTTTTTCTTTCAGCAATGAGGATTCTATTTTAAAGGCAACGACATCTTGTTGCTGGTGGCAAACTGTTGTAACTTTTACAGGCACATTTTCTACAGTAAACGAACTGGTGATGACACCTGTCCATATATCCAATTGCTGCTTTATATTCTTTATATCTTCCGCTCTTGCAGTTGAACCATCTTTCTTAATTATCTCCAGTCCAACATTTCCCAATTGTAAACGATGCGGGTTCACCCGCAAATATTCAACTGCTCTTTTATTTCGTTCCGGTTCTTTTATCTGCACCGTGTAAGAAATTTTTCTTCCTTCCAGTTCATATATTTTTTGTGCTTCTTCTATTTTCAAATTTTTGGTATTGGGGAAACTATGCCAGCCCCAAACCGATTGTGTACCTAACGGCACTCCTTTCGCATAGGACTCTGGAAAACTTTGCATGCCTGTAGCATCTACTGTGAAGGCAAAATTGCCATTGCCTACCGAGAGTGATGCAAGCGAATCTATTTTATTAATATGCACGGTATATCGCTTTACCACTGCTTCGCGATTAATGCGTTGCTGAGCAACTGTTGATAACATGGATAACAGCAAAATGAAAAAATAAAAAAATCGCATACAAAAATTTAAATCTGGTTTGTGATCAAAGTCTAAAAAATACCCTTATTATTTTAGAGCCGTCAATGTCACCGGTCCTGTTAAGCCAGAGGGCTGAGGCTTCCATGCAGAGGCGTCAAACAATCCATTTTTCACATTTTCTTTTTTCCTTGCCGGCATATTCGTGTTGTAAAATATTTTCCACGGAATATTATTACGATCCATATAAGCAATACGGTTAGCCATCAGGTTGGCAACAATTATTTCGAGTTTATTGTTTTGTTGTAAAGCCGATGATGGAATTATGGTT
>JAKFEJ010000343.1:0-9711 GCA_036675745.1 Chitinophagaceae bacterium
ATCCTTATCAATTATAAAAAAAGGAACAGGGTTCAATGTATGTGCTGTATTGGGTGACCCATCTTCATTGATCAGGTAATCTGAATTACCATGATCGGCAGTAAGGAAAATAGTGTAGCCGTTTGCCAATCCCGCCGTTACTACTTTTTCAACACATTTATCTACCGTTTCCACGGCTTTGATAGCAGCTTCCCAAATTCCGGTATGGCCTACCATATCCGCATTAGCATAATTGAGGCAAATAAAATCAGCTGACTGTTTTTCTATTTCAGGTAATAAGGCGTCCGTCATTTCATATGCGCTCATTTCAGGTTTCAAATCATAAGTGGCCACTTTGGGTGAAGGTATCATGATCCTTGTTTCGCCATCAAACGGCACTTCCCTGCCACCACTGAAAAAGAAGGACACATGCGGATATTTTTCTGTTTCAGCAATACGTATCTGTTTCTTTCCCTGTTGTTCCAATATTTCTCCCAGCGTGTTTTTTAAATCATCGTTTTCAAAAACAACACGGACATTTTGAAAACTCTGATCATACTGCGTCATAGTTGTATAATGCAGCGCTAATTTCTTCATACCAAATTCCGGAAAATCTTTTTGCGTTAATACTTCTGTTATTTCCCGGCACCGGTCAGTCCGGAAATTAAAACAGATAGCGACATCACCATCTTTTATGGTAGC
This sequence comes from Chitinophagaceae bacterium, assembly GCA_036675745.1. GTDB lineage: Bacteria > Bacteroidota > Bacteroidia > Chitinophagales > Chitinophagaceae > Terrimonas_B. Next base: position 682 of record JAKFEJ010000343.1, read on the forward strand.
GACAGGGTGTTGATCTTTATTAGTAATAACAGTTGGTTTTATAAACTCATCAGTTATATTATTCCGGTAAGATTCTTCTATAGCTCCAACAGCATCGGTTGAAAAATCGCCAACACCATTGACCATTGTATCATATGCTAATTTTATTCTTTCCCATCGTTTATCCCTGTCCATGGCATAATAACGGCCACTAACCGAAGCAATTTTGCCCACAGATTTATTTAAATGGTCCTGCAACTCTTTTAAAAAACCTAAACCACTTTTTGGATCACAATCACGGCCATCTGTAAAAGCATGAATAAAAACATCAGATAGCCCTTCGGTTTTACATATATCGATGAGTGCTTTTAAATGATTGATGTGAGAATGAACTCCACCGTCGCTCACCAATCCTAAAAGATGAAGTGGCTTATTGTTTTGCTTTGCAAACCTTATAGCCGTTAACAATTGTTCGTTTTTGGCAAAAGAACCATCGCGGATTGCCACATTAATGCGTTGTAATTCCTGGTATACGATTCTTCCGGCGCCAAGATTCAGGTGGCCTACTTCAGAATTACCCATCTGCCCTTCTGGCAGCCCTACAAGTTCCCCACAAGTAGTGAGTGTTGTGTTTGGGTATTTTGAATACAATGACTTAGTGAAAGGTGTGTTTGCATGCTGGATGGCATCCGAAGATGCAACTTTTCCTAATCCCCATCCGTCCATTATGATCAGAATAACTCGTTTTTGTGACATTAGTTGATTGATTATTTATTTGGTACAAATTCATTCATTATCAGGTAACAATGCGTTGTAAATTTACATATCATTCATCTATTTCAGTCTTAAAGATATTTAACAGCCGGATTTTATTATTTTAGTATTCCGGTATTGAATCCGTACCCTATGGCATATTTTTGGGTTAACAGCCTGCGAAAAACAAATTTATTATGAAAGCGATTGTTACATCTTTTTTAGTATCATCATTGCTGGTTTTATCCTCTTTTGCCCAATCGGGAAATATTGATAGGGTAATAGGCGCATTGCGTTCGGGAAATGCTTCCGGCCTGGCAAAATATTTTGATGATAATGTTGAGCTCTCATTACCTGTTAAAAGTGACAGCTACAGCAAGGCGCAGGCGCAAGTAATACTCAAAGATTTTTTTGCCACCAATGGAGTAAAAAATTTCGAACTGAAACACAAGGGTGATTCCCCCGGCGGAAATTATTGTATTGGTACTTTACAAACGAAATCAGGAAATTTCAGAGCCCATGTATTTATGAAAACAAAAGGCAATAAAGATGTGCTGAAAGAAATAAGGTTTCAGTCTATTGAATAAATGATAGTAGAAATAATCAGAAGCCTTTCCGCTTACCGGGAAGGCTTTCTTATTTTTGTGCCATGAGTTTTGAAAAACAACTACAGCACCTGGTAGACGAAGCATTGAAAGAAGATGTTGGAGATGGAGATCATTCGAGCCTGTCATGTATCCCTGCTGATGCAAGAGGGAAGGCAGTATTGAAAATAAAACAGGATGGAATACTGGCCGGGATGGAAATTGCAAAAAAAATATTTGAATATAAAGAACCGGGGTCTGTTTTTTCAGCCTATAAGAAGGATGGAGATAAGATGATCTTTGGTGAAAAAGCATTTGAAGTTGAAGCCTCAGTTCATACCATTCTGGAATGTGAACGATTGGTGCTGAACTGTATGCAACGAATGAGCGGCATAGCTACATTGACAAAGGAATACACGGATAAATTGACAGGGTATAAAACCCGTTTGCTGGATACACGAAAAACTACACCCAATTTCCGCTTGTTAGAGAAAGAAGCTGTGCGGATTGGCGGTGGCGTCAATCATCGTTTTGGTTTGTATGATATGATCATGCTTAAAGACAATCATATTGATTATTGCGGTGGTATTGAAAGGGCCATTGAAAAGGCTTATAACTACGTAGTTGCTAAAAAACCAGGATTGAAAATTGAAGTAGAAACAAGAAGTATTGATGATGTAAAGAGAGTAGTGACAATGGGGAAAGAAAAAGTATTTCGTATAATGCTTGATAATTTTAAACCTGAACAAATAGAAGAAGCCATATTACTGATCAAAGAAGACCCGATAGCTACCGGGTTTGAAACCGAAGCAAGCGGTGGTATAAACCTGGATAATATTGAAGAATATGCGAAAACCGGTGTTGATTATATAAGCGTTGGCGCATTGATTCACCAGGCAAAAAGCCTGGATCTGAGTTTGAAGGCGGTAATAATATAAATATAAATGTGGAAATATGAAAGTGTGGAAATGTGAAAAATTAATTTATTAAAGCAGGAAATTAATAACAGAACAATGAGAGGCAGGTTTTCAAATTAATAATATGTCAAAGAAAAATAAGCCGGATAACAGGGGATTTGTTTACAGTACTGATCCTTCATTTAGTTTTGAAGAGGACCATAAAAATATTGATACGTTACCCGCTCCACAACAAAAATTGAAAGTAAGGCTTGATACAAAACACAGAGCTGGCAAAGCTGTTACACTGGTTGAGGGTTTTGTTGGCCAGGAGCAGGACCTGGAAGATTTAGGCAAAAAGCTTAAAAGTTTTTGCGGAACCGGAGGATCGGCAAAAGATGGAGAAATTATTGTCCAGGGAGATCAACGGGAAAAAGTGTTGCAGTGGCTTTTTAAAAATGGGTATTCAAAAACAAAGAAAATTTAGCCATAGTTTTAGACGAATGCATCTACTGAAATAATGAATAATCCCTGGATATTATGCGGCATTGGAATTGTCTTCTGCATTGCAGGGGTTTATATTTTCTTTAAAAATGTCTATGAAGAAGATCATTCTGTGAGTTGGCCCCTGATAATTATGATCATGGGAGTTTTGCTTATTGCGGCAGGCACAGCTAAGTATTTTAAACTGATTGATTGACTGCAAAAAAGGGAGTGATTTTTTTTATTTCCTTTTAATTTTTTTTAATCCTGATAATCGTAGTTCTATTACTGCCCCTGCGACAAGCTATAAGCTTTTTTATCGCCCCATGTATTCAACAATTCTAAAGAGCATATTTTGAAATCACCACTGAGACTTACATACAGGCCTATAATATCCTGCTGGTTCAAAGGAGATCCATCAATACTTTCAAAGCGAACATTGTATTGATTGACAAGATTGGTAAAAACGGAGCCTGTAGGCCAAACCTGCGTACCCCGGTTGCTAACATTGATGATATTAAACTTAACTCCGCCATGACGCTGACATTTATGGGCAATAATTTCTGGTTGCTCATCACTTTCAATAAACATATCAACACCGGCTATTTTTTCCTGTTCCATTTCTTTTGATACAAGCATCGGGTTTTTTTCTAATTTAAAAACCGTTTGCAGTGCAGGCTTGTTAGGCAAAAGCTCTTTTGCATTCAATTCAGGTTTTTTCCCAAAGTTGCTGATAATCGCTTCGGCAAATTGTGTTGTATTCAGGGATGGATTTGTTTTATCGCCAAAATCACCTGTATGAATACCATTTTCCAGGGTATAAAGCAAGGCATTTTCTATCTCTGCAGCATTTTGCATATATCCCAAATGGCGAAGCATAGCAATACCACTTAATAATAATGCGGTAGGATTAGCAATATTTTTTCCTGCAATGTCTGGTGCTGTGCCATGAACAGCTTCAAAGATGCAGATATGGTCGCCAATATTTCCCGAAGGTGCAAACCCCAGGCCACCAACCAATCCCGCACAGAGATCGGAAACAATATCACCCTGAAGATTAGTTAAAACGACCACATCAAATGTATCCGGTCTTGTTACCAGCTTCATACAGAGATCATCCACTATTATATCATCGGCTTTTAGTTCAGGATATTCCTTAGCTACTTCATAAAAACAATCCAGGAACAATCCATCTGTTATTTTCATGATGTTGGCTTTATGGCCACAAGTGATGCGTCTTGCATTTTTTTGTTTTGCCATTTCAAACGCATACTTGATCACCTGCAAACTTCCCGGGCGGGTAATAAAGCGACGGCTTAATGCTACATCATGTGTAAGCATATGTTCAATACCACCATAAGTATCTTCAATGTTTTCACGCACTACAGTAATGTCGATAGGAATTCCAGCCTTGCTAAAAACCGTATCTACTCCATGCAATGTTTGAAATACCCTTTTATTCGCATAAGTATTCCATGTTTTCCTGGCTGTAACATTTACACTTTTTACACCTTTACCTTTCGGTGTTTCCATTGGTCCTTTAAATAATATCCCCAGGTTTTCAATGGCCATTTTTGCATCAGGAGTCATCCCGTTAGAAAAACCTTTGTCAAAAACCCATTTGCCCATATCTACAAATTCATATTCCAATGGAGTTTTATTGGCTTTAAAAATGTTTAGTACGGCGTCCATTATCTCAGGACCTATTCCATCTCCTTTAGCTACGGCTATCTTCATGTTGAGAAATTAAAGTTGTTTCGAAAGGCGCAAATTTACGCTTTGAACGGTAATATTTGCCAGGATTTACTCCCGTCAGCCTTTTTCGTTATTTTTACGTAAACTGATTGGTATGAACAGTCTCATTTCTGAGGGAGTACAGGTTAGTGTAGAAACATTCTACCAGCCGGATTACAGCAATCCGATCCAATCTGAATTTATGTTTGCTTATCGTATCACACTGGAGAATCACAACACTTTTCCTGTAAAATTACATCGTCGTAACTGGCAAATATTTGATAGCAATGGTAGCAACCGCGAAGTAGAAGGTGAAGGTGTAGTAGGGGTACAGCCTACTATTCAACCTGGTGAATCTTATCAATATGTGAGTGGTTGCAACCTGCGGACGGAAATGGGTAAAATGAAAGGAACTTATCAAATGGAAAATCTGAACAGTAAGCAAATGTTTATGGTTGATATTCCTGCTTTTGAAATGATTGTTCCGATGAAGAATAATTAGAAAGCCCTTCCCGACCTCAAACCCCTAAATCCCCTAAAGGGGACTTACCAGCACACAGACCTGGCTTTTAAAAAAAACCTTACTGGGATTCACTGTTGTTCTTTAAAGAAAAGTGATAACCAAAAAAACATTTTCGACCTAAGTTCCCCCTTTAGGGGGACAGGGGGTTTGAGCTTATCTTCCTTGTTCTCTCCTTCATCAACGCAATGGCCTGTTCCCGGCTCGAAAACATATTATTGATGTTCACAAGATTGTCGGCTAGTTTATCATATCGTTTAGTTAGCAAAAAAGTAAATACATGCAGGTAGTGAATGCCATCAAAAACAATGGCTTTATTAATAGCAAACTCATCTTTTCTTTTTAATAGCTCTGCTGGCATTTCTGTATAGTGCATTCCCGGACGTAAATGATGAATGATATGATACCCGTCATTCCAGCAAACATGATTATACTTTGTATTGATGCAATTAATTGAATTAGTATAAAGGTTTTCAGGGTTGGTGCTGTCTATAAAAGAATGTTGTGTCCAGTTACCCAGCATCATTACCAATCTTGCAAATAAAAGAGGAACGATAAAAACTACAAGAGTTGCTTTGAGGTCAAGGAAACACATGGCAATGCAAAAAGCGAAATAAACATATTCGCCTATGGTTAATCGTTGATACAGCTTTTTCCTTTTGCGATGATACAGGTAAAGGATCGTATTCTTTACCCCTACAAAAAGGAATTTAAAAAAATAAACCAGGAAATCCTTGACACTATCCCGTTGATACGCCATTGTACTGCTGGTATCATCTTCCATATTATTTTCAATGTGATGCATTCCCAAATGATGACTGAAATAACCTTCCGGTGCATGGCCAAATAAAGGACAGATGATCCATGTAATATAGCCATGAAGCCATTGAAAAGGTTTTTTAAAAAATTTCCGGTGGCAGATACAATGAAACATTAATCCAAATCTGCCCTTAAAATATAATTGGGAAAGATAGAAGTAAGGAGCGGCTACCAGCCACCACCACCATCCTTGTAATAAAGGAGTAAACAGCAAAATAGCTACCGGTACTACTGTAAGATGTATTGTTGTAAGCAGGTAAATAAAAGGCAGGTCCCGTTTGTCATTTATAATGCGAAGCCAGAACTTATCATACCAGGTAAATTTTTCTTTAGGAATGTAAACAGGATCAGTAAGTGCTGAGAGTGCCTTCATGCTACTAATAGGTTATCGTAAATAATTCTTTATTAAGCGTCAGCACAATATAAGCAAATAGGTAATAAGGCAGAATATTTGAAATGGTTTGAAACTATTTCGGTTTGTATTTGGCTTCTTCCAGTATTTGTTTGGCTGATACCATCATAATAGCTTCAGGTTTCATGCCAGAATTCCTATCGGCATATTTTTTAACCATCTGCCAGCCAATCCAGGGACCAATATTACCGGGTGATTGGTCCTGCGAGAATCCCTGTGTAAAGGGAGCTTCTCCGATATAATTTTGAATAGTAACCGGATCAACGGCATAAAGATTCTCATTCTTAACGATATAAGTCCATATTAGTCCTTCATTTTCTATGCACCAGTCTAGTTGTTGTTGCGAAAACCCAGTTTTTATATAATCAGGTGTTTCCGGTAAAAATTTATCCATCATCCACCATTGCTTTCCTTTTTCTATCATTTGCTCTACCAATGGTTTTGTACTGCTTTTATCCGGGAAAATATCATCTGTTACCAACTTCATTACATCTGCAATGATGTATTCTTTAGAAAACCTCCGGCTGCGATAAAGAGGAACAACATTATTAATGAAATATTCATCATTATAAAATGAGAAATTTTTCCCCATGTAGAATTGCAAACTTAAGCCTATAAAATCAGGCCCGATAAAATTAGGGGTCAGATCGCCATTCGCCATTTTGGCCATATCATTCAGCGAATTCATCGGGCCAACGATTGGGATAATCTTAGATGGTGTTTTATAGGACGGGAAATAATGTTTTACGTAACGAAATGCTTTTTCAATTTCCTTTTTTACCGGGTCAAAATCTTTATAGATCTTTTGCGAGGAATCAAAAACAGGTTTGTATAAACGATAAAATGTTTTTATCCCTTCGTTATTTTCTACGCCAACAATATGCTGCAGAAAAATGGGCAATAGTTCCGGATATTTTACCTGGAGATGTGAAATTCCTTTTTCAATTCCGATTGTATCCAGGGAAAAAAAATCTTCATCAAATCGTTCAACGGCCAGGTTTACTTTAATATCAGAAATATCAGGAATGTCTTTTTTGCTTTTACACGCAATAAATGAAATTGCTAACAATAGAAAGAAACTGGCTTTTTTCATAGCTTTTGTAAACGAAATGATTGGTTAAATGTTGCAGCGAAGATAGAGAGAAAGGATGTCTGGTTGACCCTTAACAGTTGTCAGTCGCTATACAGAAGCCGGCTTTCAGCTATCGGCGCAGCAAACATCAGATAGTTTTTTACATCCCTTTAAGGGAAGGGGGCTTAAATTTGTAGTATGAAGATCGCATTAGCGCAGCAAAACTATCATATAGGCAATTTTGAAGATAATACCCGCAAGATTATCGAAGGCATAAAGTGGGCGAAGCAACAGGATGCGGACCTGGTTGTATTTTCTGAGTTATGTATTTGTGGCTATCCTCCCCGTGATTTTTTAGAGTTCGATGATTTTATCCGAAAATGTTACACTTCCATTGATGCTATTAAACAGTATGCGGATACTATCGGCGTACTCATTGGCAGCCCTGCCCATAATCCTCAAAAAGAAGGAAAAGATCTTTTCAATGCTGTATTTCTTTTGTATGAAAAAGAGGTAAAAGGCGAAATACATAAGTCACTTCTTCCGAACTATGATGTGTTTGATGAATACCGCTATTTTGAACCCGCTTTTGAGTGGAAAGTAATGGAGTTTAAAGGGAAAAAACTGGCAGTTACTATTTGTGAAGATATCTGGAATATGGGCGATAACCCCCTCTATCGGGTTACTCCCATGGAAAAATTGATATTACAAAGCCCCGATGTAATGATCAATCTTTCTGCATCACCTTATAATTATGCGCAGGATATCGTACGAAATAGTATTGTAAAAGCCCATACGATCAAATACAAACTGCCGATGTTGTATTGCAATACAGTGGGTTCACAAACAGAAATTGTTTTTGACGGCGGTAGTCTTGTTTATGATAAGAATGGAAACAAGGTGCATGAAATGAAATATTTTGAAGAAGATTACCAGGTTTTTCAACTAGAACACCTCACCCAAACCCCTCCGAAGGAGGGGCTTATCAACACACAAGGCCAGTTAAGCGAGGCGTCCGTAACAAAAGAAAATTTCCGAAAATCGGAGTCTCAAGTCTCCCCGACCGGGGTTCCCGAGCAAAGCGAAGGGAAGGAACGGAGTTCACTAGAGGGGGCCGTATTTTTCTCCGCTGCAGAAGTAGGTGTTGGTGATGACACGATAGAATATCTCACCAATGATAAAAACATGGATGAAATATATCATGTATTGATATTAGGTATCCGGGATTATTTTAAAAAAATGGGGTTTACCAAGGCGATACTTGGATCATCCGGGGGCATTGATAGTGCAGTAACGCAGGCTCTGGCGGTAGAAGCATTAGGAAAAGAAAATGTAAGAGCTATATTGATGCCCTCTCATTATTCCACTTCACATTCCGTCAGTGATGCAGAACTCTTGAGCAAAAACCTGGACAATCCGTATGATATTGTTTCTATAAAAAATATTTACGATTCTTTTTTAGAAGAACTAAAACCAATTTTTAAAAATCTGCCCTTTAGTGTAGCTGAAGAAAATATCCAAAGCCGTACCAGGGGCAACCTGTTAATGGCCATTGCCAATAAGTTTGGTTATATTTTATTAAATACTTCCAATAAAAGCGAATTGGCTACCGGCTATGGGACTTTGTATGGAGATATGGCAGGCGGATTGAGTGTGTTGGGTGATGTATATAAAATGCAGGTGTTTGCATTGGCACGTTACATTAACCGCGAAAAAGAGATCATTCCTTCAAACATTATTACTAAGCCACCATCGGCAGAGTTGCGACCCAATCAAAA
>JAKFEJ010000341.1:0-9705 GCA_036675745.1 Chitinophagaceae bacterium
AATAGTAGAACGTTTTAACATATCCGGGCCCAGTATTTCACATCATCTCGACTTGCTGAAGCAGGCCAAACTGGTAATAGCGGAAAAAGAGGGGCAATACATTTACTATTCATTGAATACAACCGTAGTGGATGAAATAATGAAATGGCTTATGCAATTCAAAACGAAAAAGAAGTAACAGAGATAAAGCTTAAATCAAACAACCAGCTATGAATAAATATTTTAAAATACTCATCTGGCCAATTGCTATTATCCCGATGATATACCTCGCTGTGATATGGAAATCGTTACCTCTAAAAATTGCCATGCATTTCGATCTGCAGGGTAAGCCCGACCGGTATGGCAATAAAACCGAATTACTGGTTATGGTTGCTGTTCTTGCCCTAATGAGCATTGGCTTATTCTTTATTCTTTCAAATATTTATAAGATCGATCCTAAAAGGTATGCTGTCGAAAACAAAGACCGCCTGACCCGGATGGCTTTTGTAATAAGCATTTTTATGTCGGCTATATCTTGTTTTATTATCTATAGTTCCGCAAAAGATGGATTTGAACCAGGTATCCGCTTTGTTTTTGCAGGTGTTGGGTTACTCTTTTCCTTTATTGGCAATTATATGCATACTATCAAACCTAATTATTTCGCAGGCATCCGTGTACCGTGGACCCTGAATAACGAAGAAAACTGGCGGAAGACACATTTACTGGCAGGCAAGATCTGGTTTGCCGGGGGCCTGCTACTTGCATTACTCTGCCTTTTATTACCAGATACAGTTTCTTTTATTGTATTTTTTACACTAACAATGATACTGGTCATCATACCAGTCGTCTACTCTTATCGGCTGTATAAAAAAAACAATCAGGCTGAAAATAAAAAACCAGCTTAATAAAGTGAGCAGCGATCCGATAGCAAGCACAAAGTACAAACTATTCACCCGTGTGTCTTGTTCCTTGTACCTTGTACATTGTTCCTTGTACCTTTAAACTATGAACTACCTTGCCCATGCATATCTCTCCTTTAACGACCCGGAAATATTGGCAGGCAATATGATCAGTGATTTTGTAAAGGGCAAAAAAAAATTCGATTACCCGGTAAGTATCCAGGCTGGGATCATGCTTCATCGCACTATTGATACATTTACAGATAATCATCCGGCAACCAAAGAAGCAAAAGAGTTCTTTCGCCCACACTATCGCCTGTATAGCGGCGCCTTTATAGATGTGGCTTATGACCATTTTTTAGCCATTGACCCCACAGAGTTTACCGAATCTTCACTTTTTGATTTTTCCCAACAGGTATATTCTTCTCTTGAAGAAAATAAACAATGGCTGCCGGAACGGTTTGCCGGCATGTTCCCATACATGAGATCGCAAAATTGGCTTTTCAATTACCGTACGATTTGGGGAACGGAAAAAAGCTTCGGAGGAGTAGTGCATCGCTCCGCTTATTTAACTGAAAGTGAAACCGCCTCCCATTTGTTTGAAAAACACTACCAACCATTGCAGGATTGTTATCGTCAATTCTGGGTAGATGCCAAACCTTTCATTTTTAAACAATATGAAATACTGAAAGAGATTGGAAATCCATAAAAGGAAGTTCATCAATAGTTGAATCACTTATTTTTGCAAATACATTTTTAATGAAAAGGTTTGTAATAATGCCTGTTACCAACCGGGCTGATTATTCCAAAAAAGAATAACAAATTAACACATGAAAAAAAGTATTTTTTTAGTTGCCGGGGTTTTATTTGTTTCATTTGTAACAATAGCCCAATCAAGCCTTCCTGCCGTTGATAAATCGCCGCTGGATGTATGTTATTACCCGTTGCGTTATCCTAATTTGAAAACGCAGGATAAAATAACTGAACCACTTACTGCAAGAGTCATTTATAGCCGTCCCAAAAAAGAAGGCCGGGCTATTTTTGGAGGACTTGTACAATATGGAAAATTGTGGCGGTTGGGGGCTAATGAAGCAACGGAGATTGAGTTTTATAAGCCTGTAATGATAGGAGGCAAAAAAATCGCTAAGGGCCGTTATACCCTATATGCTATCGTCAACGAAAAATCCTGGACATTTATTATCAACAAGGAAACCGATATCTGGGGATCTTTCAAATATAACCAGTCTAAAGATATAGTCAGGGTGGATTCGCCTGTTCAAACATTAAAAGAACCAGCTGAGTCACTTGCGCTGACCTTTCAAAAAGAAAATTCAATTATTAATCTTATTGTTGCCTGGGAAAATATAAAAGTGGCATTGCCCATTTCTCTTTAATGTATTGCTATATGAAGACAGTGAAACAAAATCTGACCTTATTTCTTTTGCTTCTTTGTGGCATTGCCTGCGAGCAAAAGCCCAAAGAAGAACCTGCCGAGCAAAAGGTTAAAATTCCTGATACACTTATTACCCAACAGCCCGAGATAACTGCGAATACATATGCCAGTGTTGATGTATCACCTATGGACATGAGCTACTTTCCGGTTGACTATCCAAAGATCAAAATGGCCAACGCTAATACGCCGCCGCCTGTAGCGAGGTTAATATATAGTCGTCCTCACTTGCAAAGACGGGCTTTGTTTAACGGGATATTGAAATATGATGATCCCTGGAGATTAGGTGCTAATGAAGCATCTGAAATAAATTTTTATAAGCCTGTAACCATCCAGGGGCAAAAAATAAAGCCTGGCCGTTATATAATCTACGGCATACCACATCACGATAAATGGACGATCATTTTAAACTCCAATATTGATACCTGGGGATTAAAACAAGACTCCAAAAAAGATGTTGCCCGTTTTGAAATACCTGTAGCAACGAATGGCGTTTCCCTCGAATATTTCACAATGGTATTTGAAAAAACGGGTACAGGAGCTAACCTTATTATAGCCTGGGCTGATGTGGTAGCGAAATTGCCGATTAATTTCTAAAAATTCCTGCCTTCCGTCAAGGAAGATCAGGCCAGGTTTATCCGATCTTGCTGTTACATTTAAAATATTGAAAGCCGCGAATATTCTTTTTAGCGTAGGATTATTTCGATATTTACAATATGTGTGGCATAGCTGGCATTATTCAAACCAATTCAAGCAACTCAGGGATCTCTCATTTAAAAAAAATGACAGATACGCTAACTCATCGCGGCCCCAATGGTGAGGGTTTATGGCGTAATGAGGAAAGCACAGTATTATTGGGGCATCGTCGGCTTTCTATCATTGATCTTAGTGACGCCGCCGCACAACCTATGAATTATCTCAATCGCTACAACATCGTTCACAACGGGGAGATCTACAATTATATTGAATTAAAAAAAGAGCTGGTACAGAAAGGCTATTCTTTCCATACCCAATCAGATACAGAAGTAATTTTAGCGGCTTATGCCCATTGGAATGATGAATGTGTCGAACATTTTGATGGTATGTTTGCCTTTGCTATCTGGGATGAAGAAGAGCAGGAATTATTTGCAGCGAGGGACCGCTTCGGTGAGAAGCCTTTTTTCTACTATTTCGATAAGCAAAAATTTGTTTTTGCTTCAGAAATGAAAGCATTGTGGGCAACAGGCATTCAGCAGGTAGCTAACCTGAAGATGTTATTCAATTTTATAACCATCGGTTATGTTGACAATCCTGAACGGCCGGAAGAAACTTTTTTTGAAAATATTTTCAAACTTCCACCAGCATCACGTCTTTATTATACGCCGGCATCGGGAGAACTGGTCGTTGAAAACTATTGGGACATTAACCCGGAATTCCAGGATAAAAAAATTACAGATGCAGAAGCCATAGAACAATTTCAACATCTTTTTTCTACTTCTGTAAAAAGAAGGTTGAGAAGTGATGTGTCTATTGGCACTTCGCTGAGCGGAGGATTAGACAGCTCTTCCGTAGTTGCGGCTGCTGCTTCACTCACTACTTCCGGCTCCTCACTCCCGACTCCCCACTCACCACTCACCGCATTCACGGCTGTTTTTCCGGGATTTGAAAAAGACGAATACAGTTTCTCAAAGATGGTGGCCAATCAATTTAATTTGAAACAACATACGGTTGCTGTTACAGCTGAAGATCTTATTAATGACTGGGAAAGTTTTTTGTATCACCAGGAAGAGCCTGTCGGTTCTGCGAGTGCCTTTGCCCAGTACAAAGTCTTTGAGCTGGCAAAACAGCAGGGTGTAACCGTTTTGCTGGATGGCCAGGGCGCCGATGAAACACTCGCTGGTTATCACAAATATTACAAATGGTATTGGCAGGAACTATTTCAAAAAAGAAAATTGATGCGGAGTGGAGAAATAACTGCAGCAAGGAAAATAGGTGTACAGGAAAAATTTGGTTTTAAAAATATTATGGCATCCCTGTTGCCGGACATGGCATCGGTTATACTGGAACGCCAATATCTTTTTCATGCCCTGAATCACGAAGACCTCTCTAAGGAATTTGTAAAATTACAAAGTAAGGAAGCCTATTATACCACACCTGAACTCACCCATCTCAATGGTCTTTTATATTTTAATACCTGTGTACATGGCCTGGAAGAACTTTTACGTTATGCTGACAGAAATTCAATGGCGCATGGCAGGGAAGTTCGTTTACCTTTTCTGAGCCACGAGTTGGTGGAATTTGTTTTCACACTGCCTTCACATTTTAAAATACGTGAAGGATGGACAAAGTGGCTGTTGAGAGAAAGTATGGCGAAAAATTTGCCCACCGAAATAATATGGCGACGGGATAAGGTAGGATTTGAGCCACCCCAAAAACAATGGATGCAGAATAAAAAACTTCGTGAAATGATACAGGAAGCCCGGCAAAAGCTTGTAAAGGAAAAAATATTAAATCCGGGTATAATTACAAAACCGATAGCGGGGTCTTCGGCTTATGAACCAAATACTAATGACTGGAGATATTTGACAGCAGCATTCTTTATATGATAGTGGATTGTGTCTTTCATCTTTTGTTACCGGTTACCAGTTACCTGTAACTGGTAACCGGTAACTGGAAACAATTTATACTTGGTGTAACTCATGGCTAATAGAACAAGATTACCACTTATCAGCTCTTTTAAATTTTTCAGTTTGTTGCAGGTTGCCATATACGTCGGATTTAACAATATACCAGTTATTTTCATCTCTGACATTAACCAGGAAACTTACTTCTTCATCAGATGAACTTTCAGTAACTCCTGTTATTTCCTTGCCTGCATATCTCTTTTTCAATTTTGCTACAACAGTCGGAAGCAATTCCCTTTCACTATAATAACGGATCGTTCTTATCAAACTGCCGTCCTCGGCATACTGTGCCCTTACCTGTATCCTGTCTACTACAAAATTTGCCTGGCTATAATCTTCATACTGTTGCCAGCTTACGTCCTGTGCAGCGCTAAAGGTTTCTTTAAAAGCCTTTAATATTTTTTCGCTTATTTCAGATGGAGCAGGGGCGGCTGTTGCTACAAAACCTGTCAGCAAGAAAGCCAGGTAGATTACTTTTTTCATGATTTATGATTTTTGATGATTAATTAAAAGCTTCAGTAAAGCTACCTGTACACGTAAGCAAAGGCAAGGGAATATCCATTATTGGCAAATGAGGTTATAATATGCTTAGTATGTATAAAATCACAAAACCTCCTGAAACCTTTTAAACAGAAATTAAAAAAGTGGTTTGGTAGTATGAAACATGATTTATTGTTTGTGAAACCCCGCCTTAAGCATTTGTTAAAGGAAATGAATGCAGGATGAATGGCAAACCCCGTTTCAAATACATCCCTTTATTTATTATTTCCCATCTTTGCAATCATTTATTTAAACAGTTATCAATCTATATATGAAACAAGCGACAAAATTCATTCATGCCGGCGCAAAGCCAGATCCTTCAACCGGCGCTATCATGACACCGATTTACCAGACTTCTACATATGTGCAGGAAGCTCCTGGCAAAAACAAAGGGTTTGAATATGCCCGGAGCCAAAATCCTACACGGCAGGCATTGGAAGAAGCTTTGGCGGTTATAGAAAACGGTAAATATGGCCTGGCTTTCGGAAGCGGCGTCGCTGCTACGGATGCTGTTATTAAACTCCTGGAACCCGGCGATGAAGTAATAGCGGCAAGCGACATGTATGGCGGTACTTACCGGTTGTTCACTAAAATATTTGAAAAGTTTGGTATCAAATTTCTTTATACGGATACAACGGATACCACCAACATAAAAAAAATAGTTTCCAAAAAAACAAAACTGATCTGGTTGGAAACCCCCACCAATCCATTGATGAATATCTCCGACATTGCAGCGGTTTCTGCACTGGCAAAAGAAGCAGGGGCATGGTTATGTGTAGACAATACGTTTGCTTCACCCTTTTTACAAAATCCATTAGATCTTGGAGCTGATATCGTGATGCATTCGTCAACAAAATATCTTGGTGGCCACAGCGATGTAATCCAGGGCGCATTGGTGATGAATGATGCAGGTCTTCGTGAAAAATTATATTTCATTCAAAAAAGTTGTGGCGCCGTACCTGGCCCAATGGATTGTTTTCTGGTGCTAAGGGGAATAAAAACACTGCATGTACGGATGCAACAACATTGTCTCAATGGGGAAAAAATTGCACACTGGCTGCGTAACAATTCCAAAGTAGCAAAGGTCTACTGGCCGGGATTTGAAGATCATCCGGGTTATGCCATTGCGAAAAAACAAATGCGTGGTTTTGGCGGTATGATCAGTTTTGTGTTAAAAGATGAAAGAGAAGAAGAGACAAAAAGAGTCTTATCCTCAACAAAATTATTTTCGTTGGCTGAAAGCCTTGGTGGTGTTGAATCGCTGATTAATCACCCGGCATCTATGACCCATGCATCTATTCCAAGGGAAGAACGCATAAAAAATGGGTTGGCTGATTCATTGATCAGGCTAAGCGTTGGTATCGAAGATGCTGATGATCTGATCGCGGATTTAGATCAGGCTATTGGGTAGAAGCAGGAGGTCAGAAGTTGGAGGTCGGAACAATAATGGACCATTCTAACATCCGACTTCTGACCTCATCACTTTGGCATTGTATCTGCAAAGTATAGTACAGGATTTGAATTTTGATCATTTAAATTTACAACTATGCTTTACATTATTGCTGTAATCCTGATAATTGGTTGGCTTTTGGGATTTTTTGTTTTTTCTGCAGGAGGTCTTATTCATATTCTTCTTGTTATTGCAATTATTGCAATAATACTAAGGCTTATCAGGGGTGATAGAGTGGTCTGACGAATAAAGTGTTTAATTTTATGAATGAATAAAACAAGCCTGAAAGATTTTTTGGATAAAAAGGTTGATGAATATAATCAACCTTTTTTTATTAAACATGATCCCATTTGCATTCCACACTTATTTACCAAAAAACAAGACATTGAGATCGCAGGATTTTTTGCTGCCGTATTTGCCTGGGGAAACAGGACTACGATTATCAATAAGTCAAAAGAGCTGTTACAACTGATGGAAATGCAGCCACATGAATTTTGTCTGAACCACGATCAACAAGGATTAAAAAGGTTAACAGGATTTAAGCACAGAACATTTAATGATACGGACCTTCTTTACTTTGTTGAATTCTTCAAACATCATTACGGCAAGCATAAAAGTTTAGAACCGGCTTTTGCGATGCATGGCGATACAATCGAAAAAATGCTGACCGGTTTTCATCATTATTTTTTTTCACTTGACCATGTGCCTCACCGGACAAGAAAACATATTGCCAATCCCGAAAGAGGATCAACCTGCAAACGCCTGAATATGTTTTTGCGATGGATGGTCCGCAATGATAATAGAGGTGTTGATTTCGGGATCTGGAAAAAAATTTCACCTGCGCAATTGATCTGTCCTATTGATTTGCATGTAGCAAGAGTAGCCAAACGATTTAATCTTCTCCACAGAAAACAGATAGACTGGCTGGCTGCTATAGAATTAACCGATTATCTGCGTACATTGGACAAAGATGACCCGGTAAAATATGATTTCGCCCTGTTTGGAATGGGAGTAATTGATAAATTTTAGAAAGCGATGATTTCTCCTGATAAAAATATTGTTTCAGCCATCGGAAGATCCCTGGATATTGAGTTGCAGGAAAATTTATCAATGGATGAATTAAAGAAAATAATTGCTGCTTATATCAATCCGCTTATCAGTAATAATTTTAATAAACTAATCAGCATTCTTTACCGGATGGATATCAATGAATCAAAATTAAAACAATTGTTAGCTGATAACCCGGATAAAGATACAGGGATGATCATTGCTGATCTTATCATTGAAAGGCAAATACAAAAGATAAAAAGCCGGAAAGAAAATAAGAGTGACAATATTATTTCTGAAGATGATAAGTGGTGAAATGACCCTCCCCTTTAGGGGCTGGGGCATAAAATCCTGCGAGTTGTTTCGTAAAAAGGGAGAAAATAACATTGATGAAAATGAAAAATGGTGAAACAGTATCCGGGTTTTACATTTACTTTCATTTGTATATTTTTATTTGATTTTAGCCAAATGGAATTCCACACAAAAATTTTCATCGCCGGTTGGTATAAATTGCTCGAAAATTTTTATGTCTCATTTCATAGAAAATAAGCACACTTATGAGATCAATAATCATCGCCTGCTTTTGTCTGTTTAAACTATTGTCCGTTACGGCGCAACACCACAAATATGTAGCTCCATCCGATCCCCTTGTTCTAAAAAACATCGGCAACTGGCAGGACATGAAGTTCGGATTGTTCATGCACTGGGGCACTTATAGCCAGTGGGGCGTTGTAGAAAGCTGGAGCATTTGCCCCGAAGATGAAGGATGGACCCAACGCCGGGGTCCTCATTCAAAAAATTATGTGGAGTATGTAAAAGCTTACGAAAATTTGCAGACCACTTTCAATCCTGTAAAGTTTGCGCCTGAAAAATGGGTGAAGGCGGCTAAGGATGCCGGCATGAAATACATGATATTCACTACCAAGCACCATGATGGGTTTAGTATGTTTGATACGAAAGAAACAGATTATAAAATAACAAGCGTCAAAACGCCTTTCTCATCCAATCCAAGAAGTAATGTAACCAAAGAAATTTTTGATGCGTTTCGAAAAGAAGGATTTTCTGTTGGCGCTTATTTTTCCAAGCCCGATTGGCACAGTGACAATTACTGGTGGCCTTATTTTCCGCCAAAGGATCGTAATGTAAATTATGAAGTAAAGAAATATCCTGAACGCTGGAAGGCATTTAAAGATTTTACCTATAACCAGATCAAAGAATTGATGAGCCAATATGGTAAAGTGGATATTCTTTGGCTGGATGGCGGATGGGTAAGGCCATTGTCCACCGTAGATACAAGTGTGGAATGGCAACGGGGTATTAAAATAGATCAGGATATTGATATGAAGCGGATAGCTGAAATGGCAAGAAGCTATCAGCCGGGTATGCTTGTAGTAGACAGAACAGTAACCGGTGAATATGAAAATTATACTACGCCTGAACAGGAAGTACCCAATGAGCCTTTACCTTTTCCCTGGGAAACTTGTATGACGATGGGTGGTTCCTGGAGTTATGTGCCCAATGATAATTACAAATCACCCCATACACTTATTCAATTACTTGTAAAAATCGTTTCCAGGGGTGGGAACTTCCTGCTTAATATTGGCCCCGGCCCGGATGGAGATTGGGACCCGGTTGCTTATAGCCGCCTGCAGGAAATAGGAAAGTGGATAGCTATTA
>JAKFEJ010000542.1:0-9694 GCA_036675745.1 Chitinophagaceae bacterium
CCAACGGCCAGCTTACGACCTCTGCAACCTGTTAAATCGCCTGTTTGGCTATTTATTTCAAATGCAAAGACAGTTTCCTTTTGTTCACAATTCTTCAAACTCACTATATAATCTTTTGCCAGGGCGTTTTTTTGAAATGTCCGTTGCACTAAATTGATGAGTGTATCTGAAATAAAACTAAAGTCGTTTTGAAAGGAAATCTGGTAGGTGTTTTCGTTTATTTTCTTAACCGGCAGCACCCGCGATGTAGAATCTTTGGCGGTAAGCAAAAGCTGATGTCCTATATTACGTAATACAACTTCTACATGCTTCTCAGGGATTTCATTCTTTTTATTGATAAATGCAAGAGCAGAAATCAATATTACAAGTATCACGATTGAAGATCCAGACAAGGTAAATGGCTTCATGTGTGCAAAATAATTCATTAGCCCTCAGTTTCAGGTGGTTTTACAAACGTTTTACGCATCTTTTACATCTTTTTACTGCTAAAAACCTTCAGGACACTTGACGCCCGATACCTTTACTTTATTGTTTCACCAATATAATTTATAGCCATGAATTTTTATATCCTTGCCTTTTTGCTCCTTTTCACGGTTTCCTCATCTTCTCTTCTCCCGGATAGTCAGCCAGACCCAAAAATAGATAAGGTCGGAACTGCAAAGATCGTTTTTAAATCTACTGATGGCGGACAAACATGGCAGGACATTAGCAAAGGGCTGCCCGAACCTGTGAAAGATGATTATGGTGCCGGCAGAAATGTTTTTTTTGCAGATGATAATGGGCTCTATTTAACTGCTGGAAATGGGATATATCACAGTAAACCAAATTCTAAAGCTCCTTTTTGGAAAAAAGAGATTTTCCCTGACGAACATAGCAGAATTGCCCCTGGTAAGAGGGGGATATTTGCATACAATTACGATGGCCAATTTTTGCAAAAAATAAGCGGAACGAGTGTATGGTCGCCTATGTACACGAATTTTCAACAGAAAGGGGTAAACACCGTCTTTGAAACTGCCGGAGGCACAGTTTTCATTGGCTGCGACAACGGCCTTTTTAAATCTACTAATAGTGGAAAAACCTGGAAACAAGTCTATAGCGGAGGCGGGGTAGTGAAATTGGTAGAGTCAAACGGTGTACTTATGGCAACCAGCCAGAACGGTATATTACGATCGACCGATGATGGTGAAAACTGGAATTGTCTGCTTAATGAGGGCGGTGCGGTCATCGCTGTAGAACGCATCAAAGGTGGATTCGCTGCTATCAATTACAATACAGAGTCGAGGACCAGAAGAGTGCGAACGTCCTACGACGACGGTAAAACCTGGCAGCCCATCGATGCTGGTCTTCCGGCAAACCTCTCCATTGCCTCAATTATTCAGGTTGGTGAATACTTCTTTTGTGGTCATCCGAAAGGCATTTACCGATCATCAGACAAGGGCAAAACATGGAAACTGCTACTTCCTGCGATAGAAGGTAAGGTCTTCAATTTATCTGTTTCAGGCAACGTGATTTATGCTATTCCCAGAAATGGAGGATGCTGAACATTCAGATGCATTTGTGCTGCGTGGGGACACGCTGTACGGCATGGATATAATTAGGTGGCGTAAGCTGAAAAAAATAAAAAAGATGAAAAAAAGTATAATGATATTGATGTTGGTGACAACAGGATTTTTTTGCTCCGGGCAAAGCAGTACAGATTCCGTTTATGTAGGAACTGTGGATTCGGTAAAAGCTATAGATGTTGTCCCACGCGAACCTAACGGCCCAACCAAAGCCGGACTTGCTAAAGCGATCGAGACCGGAACGATTTATAACTCTACATCGCCATATCATAATGTTTCGCATGAATTTACTTCTTTGGTGGCCATGCGGGATTATTGTACTAAAACTTTATCGCAAATGCGTGCCAATGGTGAATCCGATAGCTATCGGATGAATAAAAAGCGTTCTAAAGAATTGAAAAGGGAATTGTCAAACGCTAAGGCAAAATTAAATTCTTCAAAATTTAAGGGTTTAAAAACTGAATCGGGGATGTATGAAGAATTTTTGAAACAGATTAATGAACGATTCACGAATTAATGTAGTGGCGTTTCCTACGCCTCGGTGCGTGTCTTCACGCACCGAAACTTTCGAAGCTGGTGTGTATTGGTTCGTGAAGACACGAACCAGGGCGAAGAACATTCAGGTGCATTTGTGGACCGCGGGCAGACACAAAGTATTTTTGTTGCACCAACTTTAAAAGGATACGAAAAATAAAAGAAATGCCTTAAACGGATCTGATTTATCAGGAAATAGATCTATGTTAATTAAACCTACAAAAACATGAAAAAAGTTATTTATGCGCTGATCTTATCGCTGGTTGTGGTAAGCGGACTAGTATTTGCCAATCGCGAAATCAAAAATGAAACTTCTAAAAAATCAACCCCAAAGCCACTCTCTGCTGCTGAAAGGGAAGCCGAAGTGAAAAAATGGGAGGCTACCCCTGGTGGTATAATGTACAAAAAATGGGAAGCGTCTCCCGAAGGTAAAAAAGTTCTTGCCGGTGCTGCTAAAATAAGGAAGCATATAAGTGATTCTACCAATATGGAGGCTGTTGTAACCTCTCTTTCTCTTCCGCCAGGCTCACGATTAGGTTTCGGGGTGATGGTCAGGATTGATGGTGTCGATTATATTCTAAATTTTGACCCGGAAAAGTCTCAACTTGAGCAATTGCATAACCTGAAAGTTGACGACAAAATAATTATAAGAAGCCGTAATGTATCGCATGCGCCCAAGTATGCATATCCAATAGTATCGGGCGACTATGTAGAACGAGATAGTAAAGTAATTTTTAAACGTGTCCCCCGCAAAGGCGGTTGCTGAGTAAATAAATTATGAAATACGCACACGTATATGCTTTGTTCCTGCTGTTTGTTTTTTGCACTTCCTGTGGAGGACAGAACAAACCAGACCTTCCAAAAGAAAATATCAAGTCTGAAACCAAAGACATAGTCACTTCCCCCGAATCTGATGAAGGTAATTTTCACACTAAGTATGAGTATACTGATTCTGCCGGTAAGCGCCTGATCATACAAAACAGCTTCCCAAAAGGTGAACCATACACTGACTCTAATGGGAAGAAATATGCTAAAGCTATATTTTGGACACGAATAATCAATGAAACAGATAATCCTCTTGAATTAACAATTGATTTTCCTTTAGATTCATTTGAGATTCCATCTTCATCGGGCAACTATATGAAATTACTTCTTCCTTCCGACACAATGACAATTGATAAAGAGCCCTTGTATGATTATGGTCTGATAATAAAATCTTTTTTAGATAATAATCGTCATCAATCGTCTTCGTTGAAAAGAACTATTCACCCAAAAGGCTCAAGTGCTTTTTATGTTGTGACTCTCTCTGATCGTGGAGTAGACGGTATACTGCGGGCAGGACTTAGCTTAAAAGAGCAAAATCTTTTTTATAGAATTAATGATAAAGAAATTCATTGTGGAAAGATTAATTTAAAAAATTTGAGGCTATAGAAATAAACATAAAGCCAGCGCACAACAACTAAGAGTTCGTCGGGCCTGAAAGGCCAACGATGAATTCTTAGTTGTACGAAACCTGCAGGTAGTCACTGTTTGTATTATGGGGATTGGTGTGGGGAGGATGTTGCTGGTGCGGGTGGTAAGCACATTAAAAGAACAAGCAATCATTTATTTTACAGCCACCGGAGTGTGGTAGTTGTTGTTTTCAGGTAGTGAGTTTATAACATCAGCATTTTTTCAACGGTTTTTTATTACGTTTTTTTGAGCATCAGTTATCATCCAATAGTTTCTTAAACTTTTCGACATGAAAAAATTACTTTTACTCATTACTTTATTAATTCCAATTTTAATTATGGCGCAATCCGGAAATAAGAAGCCAGTTGTTCAAAGTAATAAGAAAATTACGGAGAAGTTTCTTCAATCTTTTGCAGATGCTTTCAATGCCCATGATGTAAAAGCCATCATGTCGTTTATGACGGAAGACTGTATATTTGAGGCTTCAGCAGGTGAGGAAAAAGATGGCGAAAAATTTACCGGGCAAGAGGAGGTGAGGAAAGCATATGAAAACGTATTCGCAACATTTCCCGATGCATATTGGGCAAATGCCCGCCATTTTATTTCAGGGCACAGAGGTTTTTCAGAATGGACGTTTACAGGAACAAAACCCGATGGAAGCAAAGTTGAAGTAACAGGTTGTGATTTGTTTACTTTTAAAAATGGTAAAATAGCCATTAAAAATTCTTATAGAAAAAATCGCTTCATTAATGCATTGAAGTGATGTAACAAATTAAATGATTTTGTTAAACTGTTGTTTACAGGGAGATTTTGCGTCAGCGGAGGTGACGAATAAATTCTCACCGGTACTATTATTACCAGCGGCATATCGGTCTGACCGAACACGGATGAGCAATAGAATCTCAACCTCAGTTTTTCAATCGGCTGTGACTCCGGGCTGGACATTATAAATTCCAGCACAGCAGCAAGCCGTGGACGTTGTAACTTGCAAGCGTACCGAACAACGACGCAAAAAACATTGAGCCGACATATTTGAGCAAATGAGTACAGATATATTTTTTCAAAAGGTTAGAACTTATCACAACATTTCTGAACAGGCGGAATTAGCCTGGAAAAACCTTTTGCAGGAAAGAAAATATAAAAAAGGAGACTACTTTATTGCCACTGGACAAATCCCCAGAAAAGTAGCTTTTATTGTCAAAGGGCTTTTCTCACAATATTACATTACCGACAAAGGCGATACGGTAATAAAATATTTTTTCCCCGAAGGCAGAATTGCAGGTTCAATCCCTGCTACCTTAACCAAATCAGAAAGTCTTTTCGCAATAGAAGCTATAGAGGATTCAACAGTTTTAGAATATGATTTTCGTGAATTCAGAAAACTTGCCTCAGCCTGCCCGGATGTTGCAGAATTCTATATTCATTATATGGAGCAACACTGGATTATTGATAAAGAACCTATGGAAATTGTTTTTCGTACAGACACAGCAGCCACGCGTTATGACGACTTTCTTAAAAAATATCCTACCCTTGTAAAAAGACTTAAAAAGCATCACATTGCATCGTACTTAGGGGTTACCCCTACTCAATTAAGCAGGATATTTTTTATCAACAAATAATTTTTTATTTTCTCAACATATGTAAAAGTTTTGCCCAAACTGTTGCCACATCTTTGTGTCATTATTTTACAATTAAAGACTCAAAAAATGGCAACAAAAATTTTCATCAACCTTCCGGTAAAGAACCTGGACAAATCAATTTCTTTCTTCACTCATCTTGGGTTTAGCTTCAATCCCCAGTTTACTGACGAAAAAGCAGGCTGTATGGTTATCAGCGAAAACATTTTTGCAATGCTTTTAACCGAATCCTATTTTCAAACCTTTACTAAAAAGCAGGTTTGCGATGCAAAAACAGCAACAGAAGTTTTAATTACGCTTGACACTGATTCAAAAGAAGAACTGCAACAATTAATAGAAAAGGCTAAGGAATCAGGAGCTACCATTTACAGTGAACCGCAAGACCATGGTTGGATGTATCAACACGGCTTTGCCGACCTGGATGGGCATCAATGGGAATTAGCCTATATGGATATATCACAATTCCCTCAACAATAATCAAAAAAATAACTTTCTAAATTTTAATAAAATGGTACAATATAATCCTGAAGTAGAAAAGTATATTTCAAAATCTGCTGATTTTGCAAAACCAATACTGGAACATTTGCGTAAAATAATTCATGATACCTGCCCTGATGTGGAAGAAGGAATTAAATGGGGAACACCTCATTATTCTTACAAAGGCAACCATTTATGTATGATGGCTGGCTTCATAAATCATTGTTCTTTCAGCTTATACAAAGCAGAGTTCATGAAAGACAAAGCCATTCAGGATAGTGTGAAGGCAGGAAAAAAGTTTGGTTACATGGATAAACTAAAATCCGTTTCTGATTTACCGGCAAAGAAAGTTTTGGCTTCACTTATCAAAGAAGCAATGACATTGAATGAGCAGGGAATCAAAAAAGCTAAACCAAAATCAGACAAGCCAAAAGTGTTTGAAGTGCCTGACTATTTTGAAAAAGCATTGAAAGCAAATTCAAAAGCGAAAGATTTTTTTTACAGCAAATCAGATTCTTTTCGCAAAGAATATATTGTTTGGATAACCGATGCCAAAACAGACGACACAAGGCAGAAGCGAATAGAACAATCGCTTGATTGGATTGCACAAGGCAAAGGAAGATTCTGGCAGTATATAAAATAAGCCGACCCAACAAAGAACTAGTAAAAAGGCTTGCAAAAGGTCTTTTAGGCAGGTTGACTTCGAATGAAATCGCATAGCTAAACAACAAGCTAAAACTACTATTGCAATTACCCTGACCAAGGCACAGCATACAACATGTGCATCCTATGTAAACCGGTACGAGAGGAATAATATTAATCCATTTCATTTTTTTGTAGTTCAGCGATTTTCAAATCCCCACTTTGATTCCGGCAGACGAACAACGCCGGCCAATTGATTAAATAGTGAACTTTTATGTATAAATTTAACAGGCGCAACAGATAACTCTTACAGGATGATAAATAACCGGCAATCTCCCATAGAAATCCGTAAGGAAGAGTTCAGGAAAATGGGCTATCAGCTTATTGATACGATTGCTGATTTTATTGAGACGATCAGGGAAAAACCTGTTACCACCGGGGAGTCTTTCAAAGAATTGCAAAAAATAATCGCGGCTTCATCTCTCCCCGAAAATGGCGCATCTGCGGAAGAACTACTTTCGAAAGCTTCTGAGCTATTACTTAACCATTCTTTGCTGAATGGTCATCCAAAATTTTTAGGGTATATCACCTCCTCCGCGGCCCCGCTTGGCGCATTGGCCGATTTGTTAGCGGCTGCGGTCAACCCGAATGTTGGCGCACAAATATTAAGCCCGATAGCGACCGAAATTGAAAAGCAAACCGTACAATGGCTTGCGGAATTTATTGGCCTTTCACCCGGCTACGGAGGAATATTGGTGAGCGGTGGTAATATGGCAAATTTTACGGCTTTCCTGGCTGCACGGACTGCAAAAGCGCCTAAAAACATAAAAGACGACGGCCTTTCAAATGCAGTTGCAAAACTGGTTATCTATTGTTCAAAAACTACCCACACCTGGGTGGAAAAAGCCGCCGTTTTATTTGGCCTTGGTACCGGAGCCATTCGTTGGATAACAACAGATACCAATAATAAAATGAATAATGAAGTTTTAGAACAGGCCATAAAGAATGATCTTGAAAATGGCTGTAAACCCATTATGGTCATTGGCACCGCCGGAGACGTTAGCACAGGAGTTGTTGATAACCTCAGCGCCATTGCTTCTATTTGCAAAACATATGACTTATGGTTTCATATAGATGGTGCATATGGCATACCGGCAGCAGTTGTTCCGGAACTAAAAAAACTATTTGAGGGTATTGAAGAAGCAGATTCCATCGCTCTTGATCCTCATAAATGGTTGTATAGTCCTCTTGAAGCCGGATGTACTTTAGTAAAAAATCCAAATCATTTAATTGACACCTACAGTTCTCATCCTGTCTATTATAATTTTAGTAGTAAGGATGAAGATCAAACGCTGAATTATTATGAATACGGACTTCAGAACTCCCGTGGGTTCAGGGCATTAAAAGTATGGCTGACCTTACAACAGGCAGGACGGAATGGTTATATCAAAATGATCAATGAGGATATTGAATTATCAAAGTTATTATTTGACAAGGCTAAAAACCATCCGGAACTTGAGGCTATAACGCAAAATTTAAGCATTACTACCTTACGATATGTTCCACCAGGTCATACTCAAACCAATGAAGACAAGGAAGCCTATTTAAACAGGCTGAATGAAGCATTGCTGAATGAATTACAAAGTGGCGGTGAAGTATTTTTATCAAATGCGATGGTAATGGAAAAGTATTGTTTGAGAGGCTGTATTGTAAATTTCAGAACTTCTGAAAAAGATATAGAGGAGATCATCGAAATAATAGTAAGAGAAGGAAAAAAAATGCACCAAAAGCTTCGTGAAAAATAACATGAATGAAAGAATAATTTCTCTCGCCAAAAGGACCAAATAGAAACTCCAATTGATAAAACTCAATTTCCCGGCTAAGCATGGTCATAAATAAAGCCCTATTCCCTTCTGAATTTTGTGGCTGAAAAATAAATGACATGCAAACCTTACAACAAACTTACAGCCCGGCTTACCCGGCTATTGAAAAAAAACAATCCCTTTTATCTCAATTCATTTCATGGTGCAAAGGCCAGGAGAAATACCGTTTTGGATGGGTGGCGGCCATTATATCCATTCATGCATGCATCCTGGCGCCACTCACCTTGTTGACAATAGCATTGGCCGGTAATAATTTCGTTTACTGGAGCATCTCTATGGGTGCATTCGCAATGGCGCTTATCAGCAACCTTGCAGCCATGCCCACTAAAATAACCATACCCATCTTTTTTCTGAGTGTTATCCTGGACATCGTCGTCATTGGCAGCTCCCTGGCCCATTTTCTATAAACGCAAGCCGGTAAAGTCAATACTAAAAAATACCTGGTATATTTTTAAGAATATATTCATGCGCTGTACGGGTAATGAGATACCAGGACTAAATAAAAAATACAAAAAGGGCAATATTAAAATAATTGTCCTTTTTGTATAAAACTTTTAATCAACGTTACTATTTAATTATTGACCAGCTTTAACGCTCCATCACTATACCGCTGACCGATATCAGGATATTTTGCTACTAAGCTTTCTATATTTTCCAGGTCTTGTTGCGTAAGTATTATATCAACCGCCGCCGCGTTTTCTTCCAGGTATTTTCTTTTTTTAGTGCCGGGGATCGGGATAATATCATCGCCCTGTGCCAATACCCATGCTATCGCCAATTGAGCAGGCGTACTATTTTTTTCTTTAGCCAATGCAGCAAAATCTTCTATCAATTGCTGGTTATTGTTCCAATGATCTTCATCAAAACGGGGAAGTGTTCTGCGAAAATCATCAGCGGCTAATTGTTCTTTGGCTCCTACCGTAGCCGTAACCAATCCTCTTGCCAAGGGGCTATACGGAACGAATGTAATGCCCAGTTCACGAACCGTATCTAATATTTCGCCTTCAGGATCGCGGGTAAGCAAAGAGTATTCGCTTTGCAAAGCTGCGATAGGATGAACAGCATGAGCTTTGCGGATAGATGCAGGTGATGCCTCTGATAAACCGATATACTTTATTTTTCCTTCTTTCACTAATTCCGCCATGGCTCCCACCATTTCTTCTACCGGTACTTTTGGATCTACACGATGTGCATAATAAAGATCAATGGTTTCTATTCCTAAACGTTTCAAACTTTTTTCTACTGCCTGTTTCAGATAGACTGGCGAACCATCAAAATAAGTGGCTGATGTGCCGGCAAAGTTTGAAGTGCTTCCTTCCGCTTGCCGGAATCCGAATTTTGTCGCGATAAATATTTTATCACGGTTTGGTACCAATACTTTTGAAATGAGTTCTTCGTTATGCCCAAAGCCATACATATCCGCTGTATCCCAAAAATTGATGCCCAGCTCAATCGCCCTGTTCAATGTTGCAATAGATTCTTCATCATTGCGGGGACCATAGGCAAA